>DAIUEZ010000001.1:0-63110 GCA_036844865.1 Nitrososphaera sp.
GAACCAACATTGTTGCTGTTACGACCTTGAATATTCTGTCAAAAAGTAAGGATCTGGTTCTTAGATCCGCGCTTGTTTGACTAACATATTTCAAAATAATGAATGATCCTACTGCTCCAACGATTATAGTTGATCCAAAAATTATTGCTCCTAAAAAATTATCATAAGGAAACATCTGTCTACTTCCTAGGTAATCAATTATAACGGCAACAATAATTGCTATTGCAGCAGCAATGACTGTTTTTCTCGATATAGGCGCTAAATCAGTCAATTTTGCTAAATGAGGGGGCATTTTTTATCACATCACTCTCAACGTGAGTATTATTAATTTATATGTTGTTCCTTCTTTTTCTCCATGAATTTTTTGTTTTATATTATATGCTCCAAAGATATTATGAAATATTGAAAGCTCTATGCATAATTTCCAATATGGCGGAATGCAACTTAATGTTACAAATTCCTGGTTATCATAAAAGAAGAGGTGAAGATATTTTCAGAGTATTTTTAAGGTAAAATCCACTTCTCGATGAGGAACAGGTCAAGTCGCCATCTGTGAACTCCTGTATGACATTGAAAAGAAATGAACTGAATGAAAGAGCTAAGAGCATAAGCAAAGCATATTGTGAGGCAATTCAAAGCAAGTAGGAGAAGCTTGTGGCAACTATGAAGTGTATCTCTATTCCCTTCTCTATACAGATTGTCGTATGTCTCTCTTTTTTCATGTAACTGGCTTATGATATTTTGTGGTGCTAAAGTTGCTAATGCAATAAAGGCTGCTGCATTTTAATAAAGTGGACAATATTTTTTGCAGCCTTGTCTAAATTGGATTAATGGATCATCATGTTGTTATGATGGAACAATGGCAAAAACAATGGATCTTAAACCTGATGAGCTCTTACAATGGCAATAGATTATTGACAGCAAAAAGAATGTCTGAAATTTCTAAAAAAGGAATACGAGAATGTTGGCAACTATTGGATGAAGCTGTACCAATGAGTACTGTGGAACGAATAAGATACTGTTCGCTTGGAATAATGGATTGATGTGTGTGGTGGTTTTGTATAAAACACAAAATCTTAGTCTTAGTCTCTAAAAACTATTGCCAGACTATTCTCCACTTAAAATCGATATGCAGTTGAATATAAAATACAAACGTAGCTTAGAGTTGCAAGCAACAGTTGGCTAGATCTGTTAGTTTAACCTCCTTAGGTCCGAAATACCGCAAATAATAATATTGTAATCTGATATCTTAACGCTCAAATATGTTATAGTGCTTATAAATCGAATGGAATCGTCGCCGGTAGCAAGCAAACTTGGTCAAGAAGAAATAATTTACCTTGACTGGAACAATGCCTTTGATATTCTAGAAAAAGCATACAGGTCAGGCCTCTTTGTTTTAATTATTGGTCCAAAGGGCACCGGCAAGACTACCCTTGTAAGGAGATTCACTTCAGAAATGAAAAAGGAACTTGATTCTGTCAACTTTTCACTTCGCACGAGAGAGTCGCATCTAGTGGGATCAAGAACTCTCAGCAAGGGCGAAATAAACTTTGTTGAAGGCGTGCTAGTAAAGTCTATGCGCAATGGTACCCTGTTGTATCTTGATGAGCTAAATGCGGCAGAGGCAGACGTGCTGCTTAGACTCGACGAAGCGCTAGATGACAGGCGGCAGCTAGTACTAAAAGAAGCAGAGGGCCAGGTTGTCAAAGCAGCGGATGACTGGTTTGTAATAGCCACGATTAATCCATTATCGCACGTTGGCACAAAAGAGCTACCACCGCAGCTCCTGAGTAGGTTTCCTGTGAGGATGAGGCTTGACTACCCGCCGGAAGATATCGAGCTTGACATTGTTAGCCGCCACGTGAAAATTGACGATTCAAAGGTCAGGGATGTAAAGCACGCAATCCAGCTTGCCAAGAGCCTGCGCGAAGCAGCGGCAGTTGAAGAATTGTACTACAGTCCATCAATACGCGAAACAATAGCCTTTGCCAAGATGCTTAACACTGGACTTTCTGGCAGGCAGACCGCCGAAGTTGTATATGCAAACACATACGACCAATGGGGCCAAGTCGAGTATCAGAAAGTGATGGATATGATAACGTCGATCTTTGGCGATAGTTAATGGTCAAGATCGCAAGCCCTGTAATGCGAAACGATGTTTTGCTTGACATTGCGACTTTTCTTGCCAGAAGATGGTCTGGCAACGACAAGGTAGTGATAATTCTTATGCCCGACAAACCTCCAACTACCAAGCTGGACAAGAATCAGATCATTCTTTCTCTTCTCAACTATTATCCTGGCACCGACTTTCAGAAATATAGGCAGTGGCGTGTGGCCCTATGGTTTGAATCTATGAGGATGAAATACTCTTCTAAGGTGCTGAGCAGCGAGCATGCCTTTGGGTTTTTGCTCAACACACTTGAAACAAAGAGAATTGAGATCCTCGGCTTGCGAGAATGGGAAGGAATGGCCAATGAGCTGATATTCAACGAGGGTATTTCGTGGATGTCTCGCCAGCTTTTGAATTCGATATACGGCCGCTACAAAATAGCGGAGGCATTTTCACAATATTTTCTTACAGGTTATGTAAAAGGTGAGCTATTTGGTGGCGAATTTGATAAGGTGAAAAGAGCAGCTGATTATGCAAATGAAATAGTAAAAGAAGCGATAGACAACAACTACGGCACTGCATGGATAGAACAGCATATCCCAAAACTGATCAAGATACTTGAGCTTGACCCTTTGGTTTCGATCCCAATATTATCTCCAAGGACAAGGGTCGGTGCGTCACTTAACCAGAGCGACATGCTCAAGCAGGTGGAAAAGGTAGTGCATATGCGATACAAGAAAGATGATGACTTGCAGAAAAAGACTAAAGACATCTACGAAGGTCGCGATGTGCTTCAAGAATTCCAGGCTCTTATCACGGAGAGCAAAAAGACGGAGAGCAAGGGATATGAGTCATTGGAGAACTTTGGTCTAAGCGTACCAGAGAAGATGGACGTTGATGAGACACAGATCTATGACATTGACCTAATACAGAAGGTCAAGGCGGCATTTAGAGACTGGAAAACAGGATGGATCGAGCAGCACGATGAATCTGGCGACGAGTTTGATGTGGAAACCTACGTTGAGGCTCTGCCGAAGACCTTCCTCGCTGACTTCAAACTCTCAATTAAGACCAAGGTTGTAATATTGCTTGATCACTCTAGCAGTATAGCTGATGTAGAGTTAGAATACAAGCAGGCGACAATCGCACTTTGTGAAGCGTTGCACTACCTTGGAATCAAGTTTGCTGTCTATGCGTTTAGCACAGACAAGCAGCAAGTAAAGTGTTGGGTCATCAAGCCGCCTAACATCAAGTGGTCAGTGGTGAGCGCTAGGCGTCTTGTCCAAATAAGAGCAAGTGGCGGCACACCCTTGGCAGAAGTCTACGGTCTGCTCATGCCTATACTCAAGTCGTTCAAGCCAGACATCTTTGTCACTCTAACAGACGGCGAACCGTCAGACTTTGACGCAGTAAGACAGATGGTGCTCTCGTACAGGAAAATGGCCATCCATATGATGGCGATAGGGGTTGGCCGCAACCTACATGACTCTGTCGGCATAGGGCACAATTTAAAGTACCTCGACTACGAAAAGGCAATCTCTGTCAGCCGGTTACAAGATATTCCAAAGAAAGTGATCAAGCTGCTGCACAGCAGCTAGATGACTAGTTTGGGATTTTCCTTCTTAACCTTTTCCCAGTCACTCAGGAAAGCAGAAAGTCCCTTGTCTGTCAGTGGATGGGAAATCATTTTGCCAAGTATGTCGGGTGGAAGTGTCACAACCTGCGCGCCAATTTTGCCGGCTTCGATGACATGTAGAGGGTGTCGGATGCTTGCAACAAGCACATCTGTGTTAAACTGGTAATTCTTGAATATCTGCACTATTTCACTGATGATTGCCATGCCCTCATGGCCTGCATCATCAAGTCTACCAATAAATGGACTGACATAGGCAGCGCCGGCTTTGGCAGCAAGGATCGCTTGGTTTGCTGAAAATATCAGCGTTACGTTTGTCTCGATTCCTTCCTCTTTTAATTTCTTGACAACCTTCAACCCATCTGGGATCATGGGAATCTTGACAATGACGTTCTGTCCGTATTTTTTGAGCCCGTGGGCCTCATTGAGCATTTCCTCCATTGTAGTTCCAATGACTTCAAGGCTCACCGGGCCCTTGACTATCTTGACTATCTCGCGCATGATCTCAGCGGGGTTGCCCTTCTCCTTTGAAAGCAGTGTAGGGTTCGTGGTGATGCCATCTACCAAGCCCATATCGCTGTACTTTTTTATCGATTCAATATTTGCAGTATCAAGAAAGATCTTCATGTTATTTTCTGCTCCTGCTTCTTGCTTCAAGCACCGCCTTTGCTATTTCAGTTGCAGTCAGACCATAGTGCTCCAAGAGCATATCGATTTCCTCATCACGTGCAGACTCGCCAAATACGTCGTGGATTCCTACGCGCTTGATGGGTACAGGGTAGGTTTCGCCAATAACTTCAGACACTACACCTCCAAGGCCTCCAACGACATTGTGCTCCTCGGCTGTGGCTATGGCACCCGTCTCCTTGGCGCATCTAACTATTAAGCCATTATCGATAGGTTTTATTGAGAACATATCGACTACCCTGCAGGAAATACCTTTTCTTTTGAGCTCTTTTGCTGCTTCAAGTGCCCTGCTCACCATAAGGCCGCATCCAATTATTGTGGCGTCAGATCCATCCTCAAGAATGTTGCCTCTTCCAAGCTCAAACGCCGTTGATTGGTCTGCATAGATTATATCAGACGAGGGCCTTGCAAGGCGCATATAAAAGGGACCAGGGGTAGATGCTACCATCCTGATAAGATATTTGACAGCAACTGCGTCAGCTGGTACTAGCACTCTCATATTAGGGATTGCTCTCATCTGTGCAATGTCTTCTATCTGCTGATGAGAAGCTCCATCTGGTCCCACCGTAAGCCCTGCGTGAGAGACAACTAGCTTGACATTAAGATAGGGGTAGCAGATTGTGTTGCGGATCTGGTCAATACACCTTCCAGGTATGAATGCAGCATAAGTGCTTGCAAATGCAATCTTGCCAGCTATTGCCAGACCAGCCGCCACTGAGACAATGTTGGCCTCTGCGATTCCGACGTTGAACATTCTCTCAGGATACTTGTCGCCAAACTTTTTCGTCTTAAGAGACTCAGTTGTGTCACCTCCAATACACACAATGCGAGGGTCATCTCTTCCAAGCTCCACTAGAGTGTCACCGTAGGCTCCTCTCATGTCTGCGGTTTTTTTCTCGCTAGCTAATAGCATGTAGCTCTTCCTCTATCCTAAGTTCATTTGCATAGGGAATCAATATATGTTTACGGGCTTTCATCCAGTCCGCCCTTATGTTAAGCTGTGTCGCGTGGTTAAGAAGCCTTCTCTCAAGTGCTACTTCCGCCTTGTGTCTGAGATGGATCACTGCGCCATGAATGTCTCCGCCGCCATACACAGCAGCACCAGCAACAAATATTCTTGCACCAGCATCGTATGTTTGCTGTAGTGTCGTCGCATCTATGCCTCCGTCAGCTTCGATATATCCCCTAAAGCCATTATGCCTTAGTTGCTTGTTAAGTACTATCATTTTGGTCAATACTTCCGGCATGAATTTTTGGCCTGCAGAGCCGGGGTTAACGGACATAACAATGACAACATCAAGGTTATGCAGGCAGTGGTAGAGCCACTTCGGCACATCGGTGCCTGGATTAATTGCAATGCCGGGGCTGATCCCATTGTCGATCAGTCTTTCCTGAATTTCTCTAAACTCATTTTCGGTGCATGCCTCTGCATGCACTGTAATGATATCACATCTTGCATCGATATAATCCTGTATGTTCCCAAGTGGGTTTTCTATCATCAAGTGGGTATCAAACGGCAGACTGGTTAGCCGCCTTAGCTTTTTGATAGTATCCGCAAAGAACGTAGTATTTGGAACAAATTTGCCATCCATTACATCTAAATGGATCATATCTACTCCTTCGCGCTCGACTTTCCTTATTTTATCCTCATAGTTCTCACGCTCACCTGCTATTATTGATGGCGCGATTAGGCACTCACTTTCTAGCTCTTCCAATAGCACTTCAGTTTGCCTCTTCGGTGGTGCTTTTCCATGCCACTGGGGGTTGTTTGCCATATGACGTATACCGTTTCCTTTGACCGTATTGGCGATTATTATCACAGGCTTGTCATGCACCTGTCCTGCCTTGTTGAGAGCGTCCACTATTTGTTCGACTCTGTGACCGTCTACCTCAAAGACCTCCCAGTTAAATGCAGTCCACTTGTCCTTTATGGGATCAAGTGGCATAATGTCTTCGGTAAACCCGTCCTGCTGGATGCGGTTACGATCTAAAATGGCGACTAGGTTATCGAGCTTGAATTTACCCGCGGCCATAGAAGCCTCCCATATCTGACCCTCATTTGATTCTCCATCACCAATCAATACAAATACTCTATTCTTCTTGCCATCTAGTTTTTTTGCAAGTGCAATGCCGACGCCGACTGAAAGCCCAATCCCTTCTGAACCTCCTGAGTATTCAATACCTGGTATGCTATGGCGCTTTTGATGCTCTGAGTACCTTACTGGGTGCCCTTGAAGGCGTGAACCAAGCTGGCGAAGTGTTCTGAGCTCCTCAGGCTGAAAGTAGCCTGCAACTGCAAGTGCCGAATAAAAGCCAGGTGCCGAATGTGCCTTTGAATTAATGAAAAAATCGCGCTCACACCAGTCTGGGTTTGATGGGTCGTGCCTCATCCTTCTGAAATATAAGGTGCCCATTATTTCAGCAGCAGAGAAGGAGGCGCCGGGATGGCCAGAACCAGCCTCAGTGATACCTTGAATTGCCCACATACGCGCATCCCTGACCTTTCTCTTGAGATCAAGATAACGCATGTTAAAGCCCATGCTGATCCCCCCATGTAAACGGCAATATATGAAAAAGCTCAATGCAGCAAAATAAAAAGATATAGCTCGGCAATATCTATTCACTAAGATTTAAAAGCTCGACAATGTAGTTTTATATACATCGTGTCGTCATCTTTCAAACGACCACTACTTATTTATGATGACAAGTGCTATTCTTGCGCAAAGTTCGCCAAAGTGGCTAGCATACTTTCTCGCGGCTGGATAAGGACAGCCGGTCACTACTATTCGCAGATAGGCAAGGAAACCAAGGAGGTGATCTTTCCTACTGACTATGATGCAACTAAAATGTTCTGGCTTATTAATAGTAGCGGCGCTTACGGCGCACGATCGGGCCTGCTGCCATTGGCAAAGGAGATTGTCGTAGGCATTTTAAGAGGAAACGGAAAGGTTAGCGATATTATTGCAGCATGCGAATATGACAAGACCAACAATATGTCGTGCTACACGCTTACGGATGTATTAAAGAGAATTGCTGGCACACTCCGCAAGGGAATGACATTCAGGTTTAACGCATAGTAGTTGCTATTGCCCATTACAAACGCAGAAAATGTGTTTGGGGTAGACTATATCGTCGTCTTTGTGGCTTCGGCATAGAAGCGAGATTTTTATCTGTTGTAATGAGTAGGTAACAACAAAGAATCCAGGCAGGTATATTCTGATTCTGACCTCTAACCCTCTACGTCCTTCTACCCGACAAATTTGAGAGCTAATTTGGCAGAGCGCCGGTAAGTCAAATGGTAGAAGGCAACTTTGCATCGCTGCCTTATGCATTTATGCGATTATAAACTTAAAATAAAGTCAATACTGAACTTTAGTATATTGTGGTACAGGTCAAAGTCGAGAAGGCCAAGATAGATCAAAAGCAGACTCCTCTTCTAGTGATAGGTGTATTTGAAGGTGAGCTAGACTTTCCACATTCAAAGGAGTTAGATTCAGCAGTCTTTTCTTCAATCAGAGAAACTCTGGAGAGCAAAGAGTTCCGTGGGACATTTGGCTCCTCAATAGTAATTTATACTTTGGACAAGGGGCCAATGAAAAAGATAATGCTGCTTGGTCTTGGCAAGCGGGAAAAATTCACGGATGAAAGTGCGCGGATTTGTGCGGGCAAGGCAACACGGAAGGCTCAAGAGCTGGGAATAAAGGAATTTTCAATACTACAGTTCTCAAACCTTGATGAAGGGCTTGTTGAGGCCATGACAGAGGGAATCGCTCTTGCATTATACTCATTTGACAAATACAAGGAGACCAAGGAGCCGGCCACAAAAATTGAAGAGGTCGCAATATTGATCAATTCTGATTCTCTAAGATTTCAATCGGTTGCTGAGAAGGCAAACCTTGTAGCCGAAGCAGTAAACTTTGCACGCGACATAGGTAACCTACCGCCAAACGACTGCCCACCGGCGCATCTAGCAAGTATTGCGCTTTCACTAGCGCAAGATTACGGCATGAAGGTACGAATAATGGATCGTTATGAGCTTGAAAACATGGGGATGGGTGGTATTGTGGCAGTGGGCAAAGGAAGCAATAACCCTCCCAAGCTCATAGTCCTTGAATACGCCGGCGCAAGCGACCCTCGTCAAAGACCATATCTGCTGGTAGGCAAGGCGGTGACCTTTGACACTGGCGGAATTTCTATAAAACCTGGCGAGAAAATGGATGAAATGAAATTTGATAAATGTGGTGGCTGCACGGTTCTAGCCATTATGCGGGCAGTTGCTTCGATGAAGTTAGCAGTCAATGTTGTAGGCATTATCCCATCTGCTGAAAATATGCCATCTGCTACTTCGTACAGACCCGGCGATATCATCAGAATGTACAACGGCAAGTCAGTAGAAGTCCTCAACACAGATGCCGAGGGCCGCATGATTCTTGCCGACGCTCTAGCATATGGAATCGTCACACACAATCCAAAAGCTGTAATTGATTTAGCTACACTTACTGGTGCTGCTGTAATTGCACTTGGAGCCAATGTGGCCGCAATTGTGGGCAGTAATAAACAGTTGATAGACAGGCTGCGCAAGCTATCTGATAAGACCGGGGAGAAGATGTGGGAGCTTCCGCTGTATGATGAATATCACGAGCAGATCAAGAGCACCTATGCAGATATCAAGAATATTGGAGGCAGGCCTGGTGGAGCGATCACTGCTGCAGCATTTCTATCTAACTTCATCAACGATGTTCCATGGGTGCATATTGATATTGCTGGCACTGCCTGGATGCAAGAAGGAACCCATGAGAAAAGTTACAACCATAAAGGAGCTAGCGGCTTTGGAGTAAGAACGCTTGTCAAATTGCTAATGGAAGACGAAAAGCAGCTGCCCGCATAATGGAGAATATATGCCCCTGTTCCCGCTAAGTGTCCTTGTGCAAGTCCTCGAAGAGCAGGGCTTTAGTTGCAGAATAGGTAATATGGAGCTGGATGTGCATCCTAAGAAAAGACCATACTTTGAGCGATGGCTTTCAAACAGGGACGGCTTTATCCGGCTAATGAGCGGCAGCATAGACTTTGTCGGCATAGAGGAAGTGATGCGCATGGGGCCCTTCTATGATGTGTACTGCCTTGTAGAAAATGATTTTATTGTAGATACCGACGACAATGCCCACAAGTTGCTCGATGCCGCACCGTATTACACGCTATCCGACGGCAAGGTAATAAACATGGGTTGGAGCGGTGGCGTGATCGCAAACATGCTAGCAAAAGATGTAGTATTGTCAAAGGATTTTGCAAGAAACATAATGAAGGAGGAATTGAAAAGTATAACGATAAAAGCAGCGAACTATTGCTGCATCATAGAAACGCAGACATGGGAGCCGGCAGGCCTTGCGTCAGCCTTCTCTGCAATAGATCTGATAGGCTATAACGTCAGGCAATTAGTCAAGAGAATACACCTGGGAGACTATGCTGAAAAGTAGTGGAAGAAGATGCCAGCACTGCTGCTTCCCGACCGCTCTCGCAGATCAGTAACACAGCAGCGACAGCAGGTTTGACTTCCGGGTTCGGAATGGGACCGGGTCGCACCCTGCCGCTATGACCGGCTTATCCTAATATTTGCCAAAGGGCTAATTTAACGTTGCTTCAATAGAAACAGAGATCAGAGATTAAAATAGTCTGTTCCTCAAAACATGAGATGCGAAATATGACAAATGACTTGCTGTCAGCCTTCAATTCATAATTGGGCTAGTTTCTCGACAAT
This sequence comes from Nitrososphaera sp., assembly GCA_036844865.1. Lineage (GTDB taxonomy): Archaea > Thermoproteota > Nitrososphaeria > Nitrososphaerales > Nitrososphaeraceae > Nitrososphaera. Next base: position 10,186 of record DAIUEZ010000001.1, read on the forward strand.
TATAATCTAGATTACGATAAAGCTGTTTGAGCAAAAGGAAGGAATAGGAAGGACATTTGTTACTCTCCCTAGTGATAGACTCATCATCTATTCTTGTGGTATATACTACATTTTTGGCAATAGAGGCTCCTCCTATGCGCGTTAGTAGGCAGTATAATTTGGCTAGATAGCGTTTAAGGCGCTATATAATATGGGTGGTACAAAGCATTCGTGATAGCAGTAGTAGTGTGGATATCTGCCACGGTTAAGGTTCTTGTTGTCAACAGTTCCTTGACCTATGTAATTGCCTTAGCGAAGAATTACTAAAAAATGTATTTGGGAAACTATAACATATGTGCGACTGAGCAATTAAACGTAAGGCTCAAAAGGTAATTGAAGGAAAAATACAGCTAGTAATGTTTGGAAAGGCAAAGTGCAGGCTTTGTGGCGACGAGGTCCGACTTGCATTGAAGCATTTGAGGGACAAGCATGCGGAGATCTATCGTAAAGAACTGGCAAACAAGACAAAAATGTCAAGCGTTATGAAAAAGTACTTTGCTGACTACTGAAGCCTTGGAAGATTCAGAAAAGGGTAAAGCATATAAGAGAAACATCCGGCAAATTATACGTCCTTGTAAGCCTAAAAACTTTGAATGTTATAGTGATTAAAACGGTATGTATATAATGCATTATTACAAAAATTACATGTAATTGGGCAATTCTGAAGCAGAAAGTACTCATCGGGTTGCGGTACTTGACGATGAGTTATGCCAGCCAAAAAAATGTGGCTTGGAATGCATTGTCTACTGTCCAGTAAACAAGACTGGTGGAGAGTGTATTATCCAGCGCCCTGGTGACGGCAAAGCTGTAATAGCCGAGGATCTGTGCACCGGATGTGGTATTTGTATCAGGAAGTGTCCTTTTGACGCCATAGTAATTGTCAACCTTGCAAAAGAGCTCTCTGAAGACAAGATCCATCAGTATGGCATTAATTCATTTAGATTTTATCGTCTGCCAACTCCCAAGAAAGGTGCAGTTGTTGGCTTGGTTGGAAGAAATGGCATGGGCAAGTCTACAATTGTCAACATTTTGTCGGGAAATATGAAGCCCAATCTTGGGAAGTATGATCAAGAAATTTCGTGGGATGAGATTCTGAAATATTATCAAGGCACTGAAATGAAGTCCCACTTTGAAAAAATAGCAAATGGTAAGATGCGCGCTTCGATCAAACCACAGCTTGTATACCTCATACCAAAGGCATTCAAAGGGACACCAAAGGAACTGTTGAAGAGATATGACGAGCGCAAAATGACTGACAAGCTAATACCACAACTTGGCCTGCAACACATTTTAGATCGCGACATTGCACAGCTGAGCGGTGGCGAGCTTCAAAGACTTGCAGTGGCTATAGCTGCTGCAAAGGATGCTGAATATTATTTCTTTGACGAGCCATCCTCGTACAACGATGTCTACCAACGGCTTGCAGTTGCCAAAGTAATAAGAGAACTGGCAGAGGAGGGAAAGAACGTGATGGTTGTAGAGCACGATATGACGCTTCTTGATTACCTGTCAGACTATGTCCATATTATTTACGGCGAGCCTGGAGCATATGGTATCGTTTCTGGTATGCAAAGTACAAAAGTCGGCATCAACAACTTCCTTGAAGGCTTTTTGCCTAATGAAAATGTGCGCTTCCGCGAAAAAGCATTCAGATTTGACATTACTTCTTCAAACGAAGACATCCTTCTAGATATTTCTGTTGCCAGCTATGGTAACTTGACCAAATCATTTCCATCATTTAAACTCAATGTGGCAGCTGGTGCCATGAGAAAGGGTGAAATAATCGGAATCATTGGTGCCAATGCGCTTGGCAAGACTACTTTTATGCGTATGCTGGCAGGCGTAGAAAAGCCTGATTCGGGCAAGATAGATGTAGGTGCCACGATATCCTACAAGCCGCAGTACCTAAATCAAGAGTATGATGGTGACGTACGGTCTCTGATGTATATGGCACATCTGAACCCAATTGAAGGATCATCTGTAGAACAGCAGATCATTATTCCAATGGGTGTAAACAAACTCTATGAAAAGAATGTCAAGAATCTGAGCGGTGGCGAGCTTCAGAAGGTCGCAGTAGTAGCATCTCTCTTGCGCCAAGCAGATATTTACGCGCTAGATGAGCCGTCTGCATTTCTTGATGCAGAAGACAGGATAGCAGTAGCTAAGTTCCTCCAACGCTTTGTAAGGGCTCAGGGTAAGTCAGCAATTATTATTGACCATGATATACAGCTGATTGATCTGGTGGCCGATAGTTTAGTAATATTTGAAGGGCAGCCCGGCCTTGAAGGCTCTGCCACTACACCAATTAAAAAAGAGGAAGGTATGAACCGCTTTCTCAAAGCACTTTCAATTACATATAGGCGTGACGAAACAACGGGCAGGCCGCGTGTCAACAAAGAGGGCAGCAGGCTCGACCGCGAACAGAAGGAATCCGGCAACTATTACTATTTGAAGATTCAGTAAATGCCACACATGCTGAAGAGCGTGCTATCAAATATTCTGTCGCCTAGCGAAGTTTCGCATGTATATTCGGCGTTTGACCAGATAGGTGATATCGTAATCATCAAGATACCTGACAGCCTGTTATCAAAAAAGAAGCTTATAGCTGAGATAATCCTTGCTCATGTTAAAACCGCCAAGGTGGTTTTTGCTCAGGTCTCGCCAGTGAAAGGCGATTATCGCGTCCGCAACCTGGAGTTTGTTGCAGGCGAGAACAGAACAACCACTGAGTACAAGGAGCATGGCTGTAGATTTAGAGTAGATGTCGCCAAAACATATTTTTCACCTCGGCTCTCAACTGAGAGGCTCAGGATCGCAAATATGGTAGGCGAAGATGAAACCATAGTCAATATGTTCGCAGGAGTAGGCACATATTCAATTCTGATGGCAAGAATGAACAAGACATGTAAGGTATATAGCATCGATTCTAATGCTGTTGCTGCAGAATTGTGCGAAGCAAATGCTAAGTTGAACAAAGTACAGGACAGGGTTATTTCAATTCATGGCGATGCTAGTAAGGTAATCAAAGATGAACTTGCAGGTCAGGCCAACAGAGTGCTTATGCCTCTTCCTGAGAGAGCTAAAGAGTTTGTTGATTCTGCAGTGCTTGCACTCAAGAAAAAAGGTATTGTGCATTATTTTGTTCACATCAGGGCCGATAACAAAAAGAGAAGCCAGGAGCTGGGATTACAGGATGCGCATAACGCTTTTGTAAAATATAACCATATTGTGCAGCAGGTTAGAGCGGTAAGGGGAATAGGCCCACGGATATACCAGATAGTGGCTGATGTTTCAGTGAAAACTAGCCCGGCTTTTCCCCTTCACTTGGCGCAGTAAGCATAGTATATCCTATCCACCCAAGCACCGCCAGAAGGATTGTTACTGCAGCTAATGCGGTAAACTGTAGTATCAACATACTCCATTCTGTTCCTAGTAGAAAATATGCGTAAGCGATAAGCACTGCAATAGATGCAAAAAGAAGGACAGCACCAGTTCCTTTGCTTCCCTTCCTTTTAACATTCATAGCGGAGAGGCATTTGCAGCATCTTAATAATCTTTTTAGCTTAGCTCTAGCGCCATAAGGTAGGCATCCTCGCCGTCCCTATAATAAGATCGCAACCTAGATTTTATCTCAAAACGCAATTTCTGATACATCTTGATTGCGCTTGTATTGCTGACTCTTACCTCTAGGTATATCTCGTCAGCTTTTCTATGCATTACGCCGTTAATTCCTTCAACCATCAGTGCCGTGCCAATGCTCTTGCCTCTATGCTCTTCTAACACCGCAACAGAAACAACGTGACCCTTCTTAACAAAGCCTAGTTTTCTAAAATTTGAAAACCCAAACTCGATCTTGCACATGATGTAGCCGACTATTTTGTTGTTCAGCTCTGCAAGGATGAATGCCTCTGGAAGCTCTCGTAGAATAGATTCAAAAAAGTAGTCTGAGTAGTGCTCTGGAAGAGCGGTCATGTTAATATCTATTACTGCTTGGAGATCGCTTGCTTCGCAGCGGCGTATAACATAGTCGCCTACTTTTCGCAGAGCTGTTTGCAAAGTAACAACTACAACAACAAAAACACACTATTTAACCTTACATGTCCTATGAAAGATAATAATATTTTAATTGGATTAAACCCAAAAGAAATCTTCAATGACTACTACTTTCCTAAACAGCGATTATTCTCGTGTAATTCCAATAGTTTCATCGTTCTTTACGTTAAAAGATACACAGGCGAATATCAGGGAAGACTACATTGAATTTTTGGTAGCCGATACTGATATCAGAGATAAGTTTCCGATCTTGCTCAAAGAATTAAGCAAGATTGGCATGGCCGCTAGTGCCAGAAAGCAGAAATATTTTTCAAGACTAATGCCTGCCTTGTCGTCTGCAATAAGGCTTCAGATAGCGGATGGCATAGTTATCGCGGTATTTAGGATTCAAAAACAAAAGATTAGAGTCAAAAGAAAACTGCCTTTGCATCTCATATTCTTTGCAATTGCCGTCACCTTTGTATTCTATGATGGCTTCATGCGCTCAAACACTATATTCGCAAAGACCTATGTGAGCGATCCTGTCCTGCTTGCAGGAGCTTACACTATGTCGCTCATGGGTATACTGGGTATACATGAGCTTGGGCATATGATAGTTCTCAAGCATTATAATATTAAGGCATCATGGCCATATTTTATACCCGGCGTTCCCGGCTTTATACCTACATTTGGTGCATTGATAACTCAACAGAGTAATATGCCCAACAGAAATGTCATGTTTGATGTAGGCATTGCTGGACCGGTTGCAGGGTTAATAATAACGATAATTGTATCGATCTATGGCTCTTCTATATCTACCCTGATACCTCTAGACGAGTATCAGACGTTATCTGCAGAAAACCGGCTATTTTCATTCGATACTGGCCTGCTCATGATTGCTACCCTCCATATGACCGACAAGGTCGTAGAAAATATGGTTTTAGTAATGTCGCCTCTCCTTTTTGCTGCCTGGATAGGATTTGCACTTACCTCCATTAACCTCGTCCCTGCTTGGCAGCTTGATGGTGGGCACCTTGCTCGAGCTATGTTTGGAGAGCGGTGGCACAGAATTATCACCTATGCGGGCATAGGAACACTCTTCCTGATGGGATTTTGGCCTATGGCAATACTAGTCCTGATACTTAGTCGGAGGATACCTAGTAATACTCCCCTAGATGATGTCACACCCCTCTCTCAAAGGCGCAAGATACTCTTTTTCATAACCCTTGGCATTGCCATAGTGACTGCGCCCATCCCAAACTCTATCTTTCCTTGGACTTGAGCAAGGTTATGTCTGCATTTGATAAGATGAGTGTTCTGAAGTTCTTACCATATTTTTCTTGCAACTTTTGTAAGATGTCTTTTGTGCCAGAGTAAGTGGTAAAACCAAGTTTCGTCTTGGCGTAATAATGAGGAAGAGTAGAGGCAAGTCCGATCTCATAATTCAGCCGCAGCTGTTCCATGAATAGCAAATGTTCAAGACCATCAATGTAGGGGCTTAGATGCAGCTGCTCTGGCTTGAGCCGGCCCTCTATGAACATTTGAAGCGCTCCACCCCCAACTCCTTGGCGGGTTTCTGCAAGAAGTATTGCCGTACCCCCCTCCTTGACGATATGGATAGAGTTCCAAAGTGAGTTTAGCGCGCTGGCAAGCGTCGAATGTGTGCTGGCTTCATCGCTTGCACTTATTATGGCACATTTGACCGGCTCAGCCTCAACGGTCGAGATTGACTGAAGCTGTGCAATCGCCTTATCAAAGGCTTCTTTGATGCTTCCGATATGGATTCCCATCACATTGTCAGTGTTAGCCACCAGTTCAATAGATGTCGCTGGCGTGCTTTCAATTGCAGAAGTGGCGATCTTGAGGGGATCTCCTTCAACCCCTGGTGCCGGCCTGTTGTCCTTTCTTGCCTTGAACGCCTCTGCCATATAGTCCGCAAGTAAGTTACGCACTAAAGTAGTCGGCGCACCTGCGAATCCAAACAGCGGATCGTATGCAACACTTGAAAAAATGATGGTGCTGTGAAACTTGGCCATTCGCTCCTTCAGTGACTGGTAGTTGATGCGATTGATTGAAATCGTTTCGATCTCCGTCAAGTTGTGGCGCAGGGTGCTTTCGATGTTGTGCGGAACATCGATTGTAAATGTGAACCCCTTTGTATGGGCTTCTTCTGCAAGCATCATCATAATCTTGGCTGCAGCCTTTGAGCCAGACAGTCCTAGAAAGAGCATTTTATCGGTTAGGGGCACATCAGATGTTACTGCTGTCTTTAGTTCTTGTTCCTGTAGCGCCTGAAATGTCGAAGAGATCTGGTTTGCCAAGTTTTCAAACTTGATCTCAAGCACCACATCAGTAGTTCCGTATCTTAGCCAAATCTCCGGCATGGAGTCTCTGTAAGTTATGAAGGGTTAAAATAAATCCTTTTTTACATGTAGAATGTGCCAATACCACCTAAGGACTTTGTGTTTAAGTTTGCATCCTTTCTACTCAAGAGCAACTCTCTGAGGTTTGGAGTGTTCACTCTTGCAAGCGGCAAGCAGAGCGCCTATTACATAGACCTGCGGGTGTTGCCTAGCTTCCCGGGGTATTTTCGGCTGGGGATAGGTGCGTTGAAAGACCTAGTGGTGGAAAAGCTAGGCCAGTTTGATGCCTTTGCCTCAGTGCCCACCTCTGGGCTTATGTTTGGCTCTGTCCTAGCGTATGAAATGAACAAACCCTTCATTTATGTCAGAAAGGAGCCTAAAGATTATGGCACCAACAAAATGATTGAAGGCTTCTTAGAGCCGGGTTCAAAAGTTATCATTGTAGACGATGTTGCAACGACTGGTAGTTCTCTTAGCAGCGCTGTCAAAATAATACGGGCTAACGGCGGTATTGTAGAAGACGCAGTAGCGCTCGTAGACCGATACGAGGGTGCGGAAGATAGATTAAAAAAGATAGGAGTAAAACTGAGCTCAGTGACAACCATCAACGACATTGTAAACGCTCTGTATAAAGCCAGCTTAATAGATGGAAATGCGCTCGAATCAGTACTGAAGCAAATGGTTACCCAGGGAGAGTATGAAATAGAGTAACTACCCCTCATAGATCATTAAGTTCTTCTCTTCTAGTAGTGTGTGTAGGTTGTGCACGGCTCGGTATACTTCACTTTCTTTCTTGGCACCAGTACACACCAGCTTGCCGGATGCGAACAACAGTATGACAGTCTTGGGATCCAACATTCTGTGAATAAGACCTGGGAACTGCTCGGGCTCATACATACTCCTCGGCAGCACTCTTGCAGCAAGTTCTAAGTGGATCTTACCTCCAAGGCTTGCTGACGCCACTATATTTTGGATCTCAATTTGAGGCTCGTGCTCAAGTGGTATTCCTCCTTTTTTAAGCTTTAAAACAACACTCTTGACAGCCTGAATTGCCATCTTTTCAGACTTGGCGCCTGTACACACCATCTTGCCAGAGCTAAATATCAAAGTCGCAGTCTTAGGTGATCTGAGCCTAAAAACCAAGCCGGGGAACTGATCAGGATGATACTCCACATCTGGAAATATCTGAGTAATGAGGTTGAGATTGACAGTTTGATTCACTGTAGCAGAAGCTACCACGTTCTCGATGCTTACAATTGGCTTGGTCTGCGGCATATGCGCCTTTATAAAGGCGCTATATATATACCTGCTTGCTACAATTTTCAAGTAAAAATTGACACATCATGTATATCAATTAAGTCTAGATCTTATCTTCTTTAAAGACGTGAGAGTTTCTGTCTGCTAGCGATTATTCTCCGATTACCTTTACTAGCACCCGTTTTTGTCGCCGGCCGTCAAACTCCCCATAGAATATTTGTTCCCACGGTCCAAAATCAAGCTTGCCTTTTGTTATCGCTACTACCACCTCGCGTCCCATTATCTGTCGCTTCAAATGAGCATCAGCGTTATCCTCACCTGTACGATTGTGCATGTAGTTTTCCGGAGAATAGGGCACAAGCTTCTCAAGCCATCTATCAAAATCCTGATGCAATCCGTTTTCATCATCATTGATAAAGACACTAGCAGAGATGTGCATTGCGTTGACAAGACATATGCCATCTTTGATGCCACTTTCTGTCACTATGTTTTCAACCTGTTGTGTAATGTTAATAAATGCACGCCTAGTTGACGTGTTAAACATAAGGTATTCAGTCTTAGACTTCATATCGGCGGCTTGCCAGAGCTATCGGCTGCAGCAGATGCCGCATCCTTGTCACCGTTGTTCTTTTTGCCAAGCCTGTTAAAGAACAAGATTGCAAGGATGATCGCAATTATGATATAGTTGACAGGTGGGCTGATCACTTTTGTTATTATACCGATGCCGGGTATGACATAAATCACTTTACCAATGTAATCATCCTGCCTAATGGGATAGTCGGTACCCGGTATCGATGCGGGATTGGCATCTCCTCTAGTTCTAACCATCCTTTCGCCATCGCCTCCCACATCAATATCAACGATACGGTGGACTATGACTCTGTCACCACCTTCAGGCCTATTGAATACTATGATGTCACCTATTTTGAGATCGTCCCACGATCCGCCATCTCTTACAATAAGAACGTCATTGACTTTGAGCACAGGCACCATGCTACCGCTTGAGACAACGTAAAACGGGTTAGCCCCAAACGCGAACCAAATGCCAAGCCAGACTATAAGAACTCCGATGCCAATGATTATAACATCCTTAATGGCAACGGGCAGCCTAGACTTATCCTTATCTAGCAATGGAGAAAGTAATCATGCCACTCGTTAGATAAACTTTTACACTCTAACGCATGTCAAACTCTTCCATTATTGACATACGAAGACGTGGCATCTCAGACATCATTATCGACAAAATATCTATTATCTCATCCTTGTCTGGCTGCCTCCCATTCCTATTCCCAAAATGTGCAATAAAATTGCCCATAACCATGCCGGAGAGAAGGCCGTATGCAAAATCCTCAATGTTGCCCTGATTTGGCATCATCTTGCGGGCAAGTCCTATTGGCATCTTTGGATCGCGGGTAGCTGCCTTGATAAGCGATTCTAGCTCCTTCCTATCGCTGTCTGTCAGGCCCATTACGTAGGTATCACTATGCATGTCAGTTTAATAATGCTAACATTTTTTATTAGCTAATTGTTGTAGGTTCTCAAATGGGAAATAACACCTGCTCGGTAGTTCTGTTGGAACTTGGTGTGGCTGCATTTGACCGAGGTGGCAGCCTCCTAGTGTCAAAAAAGTTCGATAATGCAATCCGGTCTTATAGGCTACTCAAGAGCGGAGTGAACCTTGATGAAATAAGATGGTTTATTGAAAAATTACGTTCATTTGAGCCTGTATCAACAAATGATGCAAGCATTGTCTCCGTATTACGACAGGCTGGCTTGGATAGTCAGCTGATGCCAGAGGATCAGCAGCAATATATCCAAAACAGCAAACCAACTTTTATAGTAAAGGCCGGCTTTGCCAACAATGAGCAGGATGCAATGCAAGCCCTGCGTGAATTTGCTATAAACCTCTCGTCGTCAAGAGTAAAGGAGGCATCCGAGAAGCTAGATCTTCACATCATCCAGTCAATCAATGCACTAGATGAGCTTGACAAGATCATCAACACAGTGGGTGCAAGGATGAGAGAGTGGTACGGACTCCATTTTCCCGAGCTTGACAACCTTGTATCAAGCCTTATTGTGTACGCAGAGATCGTAAGCAAAGCTGGTTTGCGAGGGGATATCCTTGTAGAAATTTTACAAAATATTGGCTTGCCGGACAAAAAGGTTGAAGTTATACTTGATGCTGCAAAGCGCAGCAAAGGTGGCGACATGACGCCAGAAAACCTTGCAATTGTCAAACGGCTTGCAGATGAGGTCATTGCACAATCGGATTTACGCAGGGTGCTTACAGATCACATTGAAGTTGCAATGGAAACCGTGGCTCCGAATGTCAAAGAATTACTGACAGCCGCAGTAGGCGCAAGAGTAATTTCGAAGGCAGGCAGTTTGGCCCGACTTGCAACATTGCCGGCGAGCACAATCCAGATATTAGGTGCCGAGAAGGCGCTGTTTCGTGCACTTAAGACAGGCGCCAGGCCGCCAAAGCATGGGTTGTTGTTCCAACACCCTCTCATTCATTCCGCGCCCAAGTGGCAGCGAGGTAAGATAGCAAGAGCAGTTGCATCAAAGGTCGCCATAGCGGCAAGGATCGACTATTACCGCCACGACGGCAAGGACAATACTATTTATGATAAGCTGAAAATCCGCATCGATGAAATACGAGAAAAATATCGGGAGCCAATACCTGAGAAGGAGCGTAACAGGAAATACAAGGAGCACATCCAGCGTCAGCAGCATAGAACTGGAAGTGATGTAACCAGAGATAAACATGATAAGAGAAAGAAGAAGGAGGACAGAAGAAAGAGATTTGGAAGGCGACGGCGCTATTAGATGGATTTCAATAAATGGCGAGAAAAATGCTGCCACTCTAAATCTAATAAAGGGGGATAATGTATATGGAGAAAAGCTAGTGAAATATGAGGGCGAAGAATACAGGATTTGGGATCCTTTCAGAAGCAAACTTGCTGCTGCACTCAAAAAGGGAATGAAAAATATGCCAATAAAGAATGGCAGCAAAGTACTTTACCTTGGCGCGTCTACTGGGACAACTGTTAGCCATGTATCTGATATCGTCGGACTATCCGGCCTAGTATTTGCAGTTGAGCCCGCAACAAGGGTTGCACGGGAACTTATTGAAAATGTCGCTTCAAAGCGCAAGAATGTACTCCCGATAATCGAAGATGCAAGAAGACCTCACTCATATTTTGCAGTATTTGGCAAAATAGATGTCGTCTACTGTGACATTGCGCAGCCTGACCAGACAGACATTGCGATAGCAAATTGCTCAATGTATTTGAAGAGAGGAGGTATAATGTTGTTGGTAGTCAAGACAAGGAGCATAGATGTGACGATGGATCCGCGAGCAGTAGTGGCACAGGAGGCAAGTAAGCTTAAGGAGAATGGTTTCCAGATAGATCAGATAATTAATCTTGAGCCTTTTGATAGGGATCACGGCATGATATATTGTATCTACAAGTCTTAGAGCTTGCAGTGGATTATCTCGTCAAGCATCATCCGAAGAGGTTTCCACGACTTTCTTGTAAACTCCGGAGCTGAACCATTCTTGGCTACCCAGTCTCTAATAAAACGCATTGTGCGCTCATCTGATGGGTATCCGCTGCCCATATTTCCATACTTGCTACATATATGTTGGATCTCTTGGTCCCTTGTTATCTTGGCAATTATTGATGCAGCCGAGACGACCATATTAATTACATCTGCATGGTGCAGCGAGTATAATTTTGGGTTGCATATAAGGTGGCATTCCATGTACTGTATGTATCTCTGTGGGTTGACATCGCAGCAGTCAACATAGACTTCATCCACTCCAATATTGTCGATTACGCTGGCCATAACTTTTGCTTCAAGCCTGTTGAGGCCCCTGAGTGACACGCTGCTATCGACTTCGACAGGGTCTATCTTGTGGATGCAAACCGAGTCAATGACCTTCATTATTTCGCCAAAAAGCCTAGCACGCGCTTTGGAGCTTAGAGCCTTGGAATCCTTGACGCCCATCTGGCGCAAAAGAGCAATCTTTGACTCGCGGATACCGACCCCTGCAACAACAAGAGGCCCAACAATAGATCCGCGGCCTGCTTCGTCAACACCACCAACTAGAATACTGTTGTCCTGACATAGCAAAATTGTCAATTGTATAATCATTTGTGGTATTTATACCGTTATTTGTGCTTCTAAAACAAGAATACTGTCTTTTCTACTGTTATAAATAGCGTGTTATTGCAGAGCTGTGATATGGCAGAGTTTGTTAACGCAGTTGAGGGCAGAACAATACTTATGGTTCCAAAGTACTCGCTTACCGCCAAAGCTCCTCCAAGGACGCCTGCTTTCTTCAATCCTGCTGCCAAGCTTAACCGCGACTTCTCAATACTCGCCTACAGTGCTTTTGCAGCAGCATCTGGAAAAAAAACATTCGCAGATTCGTTCACCGGTATTGGCGCACGCGCTCTTAGGGTTGCAGTCGAGGTTCCAGAAGTAGAACAGGTTTACTGCAATGATATTAACTGTATTGCAATAGAAGCTGCTAAAGAGGCCGCTAGGCTTAATTCTGTAATCGACCGATGCCATTTCTCAATTGACGATGTCTGCAAGTTCCTTCTTAAAGGCGACAAAGAGGGTGACCGCTATTCCATAGTTGACCTAGACCCTTTCGGCACCCCTGCAAGGCATATAGACTGTGTACTGAGGTCTGTAGTTGACGACGGACTTGTCTCGATAACTGCGACAGATACTGCAGTCTTGTGGGGGGTTTATCCTGAGGTCTGTCTGCGCCGCTACTATGGAAGGCCACTCAACAATAGTTATGGCAATGAAACCGCAATAAGGCTTTTACTTTCACTCACTGCATTAACCGCCTCAAGGCTTGAACTTGCGATCAAGCCAGTATTTGTACATGCCACTAAACACTATCTTCGTGTCTATGCAAAGGTGTCAGTCAGCAGTAGCCGAGCAAATAACGTTTATAACAATATCGGCTATCTAATGCACTGCTTCCAGTGCGGCCACCGTTTCAATACCAAAGAATATGGAAAAGGAAAATGCGAGCTATGCAGTACCGGCTTGGCTGTAGGAGGTCAGCTATGGACAGGCTCACTATACGAGAAAGAATTTGTCAAGAAAATGTTAGAGCAAGACCCCGATAGACAGTGCAAAAAGGTGCTCGAAGCAGCGATAGAAGAAGCAAGCGAAATACCGTATTATTTTCGGGCTGACGAGATTTCATCAAAGCTCAAATCAAACACACTTTCCGTGCAAAGGATCATTGAAAAGCTGCACACTGCAGGCTTTGTTGCGTCAAAGACTGCTCTGAATACTAGCGCATTCAAGACAGACGCAAGGATCGACTCGATTCTTAATGTCTTGAGCTAGATAGGCATAGCATTTATGGAGTTGTTGACATAGCCTTCCCATTCTTGCTTTAGGTCATCTAGTTTAATATTAGAATCAGGCATCCTGTCATTTTCTTCAATTACTGTTTGCATTACATTAAGGTATTTCAGAAAGCTGTCAAGTGCCTGAATGTAAAAGTCATAGCTTTGTTGCCATCCTTGGGCCGGCGAGGCACTATTAAGCAGCTGCAGCATATTCTGTATATCTGATCGATCAAGGTTTATTTGGCTCAGTAGATCGTTAGAGGTCGCCTCCCCACTTTTCCATTGCTCAAACTTTGACTCAATATTGGTTGCAAGGCTCTGATGCTGAGAATATACATCTGAAATAATACCATTGTCGTCACGGGGTGGCGTAATCATGCTGCCAGGACTACTTTGAGGTATCAGCCATACCAGAAAACTTGATCCAACTATCGCTGCTGCAATGACTGCCGTTATGGCTATGCCCTTCCTGGTTGCCAAACCATCTTAACTCTAGAGTCCAGTCGAATAAAAAGATATTAACATATAGTCAAATATCTCAGACATCGTAAATATGAGCCTGGGTGAACAGGTGCCGCCACCCCATGTAGGTAAGATAAACTATCACAAGAACCTGACTCCGGAACTTGCAATAATTAGAGTGCAGCCAGGCGATGGAAGAGCTGTACCTGACTTTAAAGCTGGCCAATTCGTGGCACTTGGGCTGAAACTGGATGGTCATCACAACATAACATATAGGCCCTACTCAATATCGTCGCCTCCTGAAGAAAAGAGGTACTTCGAGTTTTACATAAAGTCCGCATCAGAATATGTAATGAACAGGTTTACAAACATCCTTTTCAAAATGCCTGAAGGCGATCTAGTTTACTGGCGCAACCCTGCCGGCGTATTCACCATTGAGGATAAAAAGGCTGATGGAACTCCAGACACAAGACGACTAGTATTGGTTGCATCAGGAACAGGTCTTGCGCCTTTTATCAGCTATGTTCTACATTTGAAAAATATCAAATCAAAGAGAGAAATAGTATTGCTTCATGGGGCAAAATACGCCCAGGAACTTGGTTACCATGACATGCTTGAGAACTTGTCTGCAAGCAATCTGAATTTCAAATACTTGACGACTGTAAGCAGACCGGACCATAAGCTATCGCATGAGTGGAGGGGAAACGTAGGTAGAGTTGAGACATTACTTGTAGGCAAAGACGGTTGCAAATCTCAGCTTGAAAAAGCAGTTGGCGAAGAAATTACGCCTGAAAACTCTTTCTTCCACGTATGCGGCTACGCTGGAACCATCAATGCAGTCATTTCAATTCTGAGTCCGCTTGGCTTTGTCAGCAACCGCAAGAAGCGTGAGGACGGATCATTTGATATCAAGATTGAAACCTACATCTGATGACAACAAAACCCTCATTATGCTGTGCCGCCAATTAGCGGCAGTTGTCATATTATGCAGCAAGAACTATGCGATACCAAGGCTCAATGATGGTCGATATCTGTGATATCGAATTAGTTGGGACAAAACTGGAACAGAATGGACTTGTAGTTCACCTTACAAAGGAATATTACCAACAGGAGGTAATCGAGCAGACATATGCACGGCAGCTTCTCCAGAAATGCGATATTGCAAATCTTGTAGGGAAGAGTATAATAAAACAGGCAATTGAGATGAAGCTGGCAAAAGAGGCTAGTGTAAGAAAGATTGCTGGTGTGCCTTTTCTCATGATCTACAAATTTCACCATTCATGAAAAGGCTCTATTCTAGATGCAAAATCAACGTGATATAGAAATATTCTAATATCTAAATGGCGGGTTTTGTTGATTAAAGCTTATCTCTTTCTTGATTTTCTAAAGTCAACAGTTATGACTTTTACTCTCTCTACTCTGTACCTTCATTTCAAACAGCAGTCTCATCGTTTCTACCCTTGCCTTCATTGGTTTCACATCATAACGTAATTTCCGGTAAGCATTACTGTGAATGGATAAGGAAGATGAGTCTATTGTTGCTTTGTGCTTTTATGTCCAATTTGAGTATTATTGCCCCTAGCATTACACATATAATAAAAGAGCACTAACTTTTGCATATTGTCAGAAGAGCCTGATGATCAGCTGCCAAGGGAGGAGAAAGACAAGGCCGCAGCGCGAGCTGATAGATGGCTCTCTAAATATGAACGCAAAAGTAGGTTCCTAAACAAGATGTCTGAAGATTACGACGTTTTTGATAATGTATTTGATATACCTACTCTTATGACAATAAATGAACTGAGGAGCGATGGCGTTATACAGTATATCAAGAGCTCACTTGCTGCTGGTAAAGAGTCTAAAGTATACCTTGCAGTTGCACCAGATGGCTCACTTCGAACAGCCAAAATATATCTCACAGTGAGTGCCGAGTTCAAAAAGCGGATGCAATACATCGCTGGTGATCCTCGATTTTCTGACTTAAAGCCAGGAGCTCGCAGCCTTATAATGACATGGGCTCGAAAGGAGTTTAAGAACATGCAGACAGCGTACGCCGTCGGAGTGAGGATACCTTTGCCGATAGCAGTCAAGAAGAATGTGCTTGTAATGGAGTTCGTAGGTGACAGTGAAGGCAATCCTATGCCGGCACTAATAAATACAGAAGATATCACATTGAACGACTATCAGCAGATAATCGAGCAGATGACTATGTTATATCAAAAAGCCAAATTGGTGCATGCTGACTTGTCAGAGTACAATATTTTCAAGACAGACCATGGCATCATGTTATTTGATTTTGGATCTGCTGTTGATATTCAACACCCAAATTCCAGACAATTTTTATTGCGCGATGTCCTGAACGTAAACAAGTTCTTTGAAAAACGAGGAATTGACGTCCTCAATACTACTCAAGCAGTAGAAAAGATTAGGGGTGATACAAAATAATGAGCTTTCAACACACAGTCAAGATTCCAAAGGAGCGGATAGGTGTCCTGATTGGTAAACGTGGAAAAGTAAAGCAGCAAATTGAAGAAAGATGCGGCGTCAAAATCGAGATCGATAGCGAGACTGGCGATACTATGATCATTGGCAACAGCTCTGCTGACCGTCTGGAAGCTTTTCGGGCGGTCGAAGTGATAACCGCAATTTCAAGAGGATTTTCTCCCCAGCGAGCTTATCTGCTCTTTGAGGACGAGGAGTTAATATTCCAGCAGATCGATTTACATGACTACACCGGCAAGTCTCCAAATGCCCTTGAGCGTATCAAGGGCAGGATAATTGGCGAAGGCGGCAAGGCGCGTCGAATGATTGAGGAGTTGGGTGGCTCATACGTGTCTGTCTATGGCCATACTGTGTGCCTTATCGGCAACTTCAGGGAAATCAAGCTGACAACCGAAGCAATTGTCATGCTCGCCAAGGGTAGCATGCACAAAAGCGTCTACAATATGCTGCAGGGTGCAAAAAGGAAAAACAAGCTGGACAAGATGCGTCTATGGGAAGAAAATCACGATAAAATTACGTTCTCTGACTCTTAATGAGGCTATAAAGCCAACGATCGGTTTGCATTCTCTTTTATATGATCTATAGATGCCCGTTCGCCTATGCTGCCATATCCTAAATTAACTAATACTGCAAGACTAAGAATTTTTCTTATGTCTCGCCTTTCTTGTTTGCCTTTACTTTACTAACCTCCGCTCCAGCGTTTGAAAAGACTGTGGTCAATATTGAATTGGTCAAGCACCTTGCCTACCAGATGGTTTATCAGATCATCCATTGTCTTTGGCCTATGGTAAAATCCTGGCATGGCTGGCAGAATTACTGCGTTGGTACTTGCAAGCTTGGTCATATTTTTTAGGTGTATCTTTGACAGTGGAGTCTCCCTTGGCACAAGAACAAGTTTACGCTGTTCCTTTATGCAAACGCCTGCTGCTCTAGAGACTAAGCTATCGTCAAGGGCATTTGCTATGCTAGCCAACGTTTTAGTACTACAGGGAATGACGATCATGCCTTCGACTTTGAATGAACCACTTGAGATAGGTGCGGCCATATTGTCATCTTCATAATACCTAGTCGCAAGTGACTTAACATAATCAGCCGTGTTGTCAGTCTCTATCTTTATGTTCTTGGCGCCCCATTCAGTAATAATAAGGTGTGTATCAATTTTCAGTCTCTTGAGAACCTCAAGTGTCCTTATTCCATAAATGACACCCGAAGCGCCAGTGATTGCAACTACTAGCCGCAAGCAGATAACTGATTACTTTGTTGTTATTTAATGGTGCCTGCAAGCATTTAATAGTGAACTCTGTTGGCTACCAAATAGGCGTTGCTGACGGTCTTTGGCACAGTGGCACTAGATACAACACGTACTCCTTTTAGGACAGAGACCAGAATACTGGGTGGTGCCGCCACCTTTGCCTCTGTTTCATCAAGCATGTTTGCGCCCACCTCAATAGTGGCGGCAGTAGGGTCAGACATGCCAGCTGAACATATAAAGGCACTTAGTTCAAAGGGTATAGATACAAAGGGGATCATCATCATACAGGGAAGCAAAACTTTCCATTATGATTCTTCATTTGATTACGATCTGTCGAACAGGACTACTAATAAGACTGAGCTTGGAGCCATAGCTGGCTTTGATCCTGTCATCCCTGAAGAATATATCAAGTCTGATTACGTATATCTTGCAAACAATGATCCAAAGCAGAACATCAAGATCCTGCGACATTTTCAGAATCCCAGGCTTGTAGTATGCGACACTATAGAATTCTGGATAAATGGGAGCCGTGATGACGTAGTAAATATGATAGAGATGACAGACGGAGTAGTAATAAATGACAATGAGGCAAGACTCTTGTGCAAGGAGGCTAACCTTGCAACATGCGCCAAAAAAATAATGTCATGGGGATCGAAGTTTGCGATAATCAAAAAGGGTGAGAACGGTGCCATCCTCTTTACCAAAGAGGGATTGGTGTTCCCAGCTGCAGCATTTTTTCTTGATGAGATAGTCGACCCAACTGGGGCTGGTGACTCCTTTGCAGGTGGCTTTCTAGGTCATATTGCTCGCAAGGGCGTGATGAATTTTGCCACAATGAAGGAAGCAGTGATCTATGGCAATGTAATGGGTTCATTTGCTGTTGAAGACTTTGGGATCAAGCGCCTCCTATCGATAACAAAGGATGATGTGGAGGACCGCTATGGGAAATACTGCAAATTGGTGCAATTCTAATCTCTTGTTTTATACACAACTTTTGCCTGAGCAACTACCACTGTGGCAGAAGACATACACGCTCAAATCGCTTGAATTAGAAAGAAAAGTAATATGACAGTCAATACATCAAATCTGGAGCAAGTCATAATTTCAGAGCTCAAGATAAGCGAAGACGAAACCAAGGTTTACATTGCTATTGTGAAAAAAGGCAAAATGGATCCTGCCAAGATTTCAAGTGTACTTGGCTGGAGTGATGAGCAGCGCGCACTTACTACAGCAAAATTACTGGTCAACAGAGGCATGGTCATTGAAATAACAAAGACAGAATTTGAGTCACTCCATCCACGCTTTGCAATAACTAATCGCTACAGAAGGCGCTGCGAAGAAGAGCACATACCCTTCAAAAGGAACCTCAAGATCGACAACATCGGCATCATTCTTGAGAAGTCCTATGAGGATGCAAGAACTAAATAAGTGGCAACATGCAACAAGGAATATTATCGTAATGACGACTTCGGATCCTACTGGCGGCGACAAGGTAGTCTATTTTGGTGTAATAAATATCAACGAGAATGGCAGGACGATAGGTTCAGTGGATATCTGGCGAAGCCTTCTGACAAAGGAAATGTTCTGTGAAGAAAAGCGTTTAGGGGTTTTAGAAATAGTCGATTACCTTGGCATGCCTAAGATTGACAAAGACAAAAAGTGGGCTGTGGCGATCAGCAGAAACTTAAAAGGCCACTTACGCTGGCGGCTTATTAAGATAATAAAGGAAGGTAGGATGACATTTATGGCTGCAGATGACAATGCAGTTGAAGTAAATGTCAAGAATTTTAAAATTGTTGACCCTCAGTGGTGGAGCTTTTTGGTCGAAGAGCATGTCAACCGTAACATGGAAGTGACGGATGTGTCAAAAAATGATCCGCGATGATGATAATCTTCCGGTTACCGTCTTTGTAAAAAGTGCTAGCGGGAGCGAAATAGCAAGTAAGCTCTCTGGATATTTTGTAGTCAAGGGTCAGGAATTTCGCTTTACTGCAATAGCATTTGGTCGTATTGGAGGTCACAATGCAAGTATCAAGATATCCAAGACTACTTTGGACAAAATAGCGAAAATGGGGATTGACCCAGAGCAGCTACAAATATCAATTCAGCGCAAGTTGATTGAAGGTGATATTATTTTACAGGAAGGATCAAAGCTCCGGTCGTCAGACTAGAGCACCTTCAAGTGTCTTGCTGCAGGTACATTTGTTTCTTTCTGCAGGAATCGTGGCCACCAACTCTGCAATCAATTTCTTTGTCTTTTCTGCATTCTTGGCAAGTGTCTCAATTATCTCTGCAGAGGTCACCGGATGATTTGCCCAAACATCATAGTCAGTGATGGTAGCTATAGATAAGTAACATATTTGGGCTTCTCTTGCAAGGTTAACCTCTGGTACAAGCGTCATGCCAATAATATCTGCCTTAATCACGTCACGGAAGAACCTTGATTCCGCTCTGGTTGAAAAGCGGGGCCCTTCAATGCAGATGTATGTTCCCCTGCTGTGCAGTGAATACTTTAGTTTCTTTATTTTATCAATCACAATATCGCGTAGTTCCGGGCAAAACGGATCAGCTAAAGAGATATGATATACTTGCCCACCATCGTAGAATGTATAGTGGCGGCGGTTTTTTGTAAAGTCAATAAATTGATCAGGAATTGAAATATCGCCAGGCTTGAAAGCCTCTTTAAGGCTTCCAACCGCAGATGGGGCAATGATACGTTTTACACCCAGCTGCTGTAAAGCCCATATATTTGCTCTATTGTTTATCATGTGAGGGGGTATCCTGTGGCCTCGTCCATGGCGAGGTACAAATGCTGCTTTGACCCCTGAATATTCGCCTATTACCACAAGATCGGAGGTCTCGCCATAAGGCGTATGCACCTTGATCTCACGCTTTGCACTAAAAAGTTCTGGGTCATAGATTCCAGTACCTCCAATTATGCCAATATCTATGCTATTCTCCATGAAAAGCCACCAATGATTCAACATTATAGCCCATCTCGCGCAATCTGTTAGCACCCTTCAAGTCTGAAAGTTCAATTATGAATGCAAAACCCGCCACCTTTCCACCCAGCTCTTTAATCATCTGCGCAGCGGCTACTGCAGTCCCACCTGTTGCTATCAGGTCATCAGCGATCAGTATGTTGTTGCCTTTGTCTATCGCATCTTGCTGGAGCTCCATTATCGCGCTGCCGTATTCAATATCATATGATTTCTTAACAGTTCTGCCTGGCAGCTTGCCTGCCTTGCGAATCATTACAATACCCTTGCCGAATCTGAGGGCAAGTGCTGTAGCTATGATAAAGCCCCTTGATTCGATGCCAGCAACCATATCTACTTTTGCCTTGCTATAAATACGGTAGAACTCATCGGCGATATAGTTCAAGGCATCATTTCTTTTGAAAACAGGATTTATGTCGCGGAACAGTATCCCTTGCTTGGGGAAATCAGGATAGTTGACTATTATCTCGCGCAGGTTGACTTGCTTGGCTTTTGCGCCCACATCAGTAAGGCCATATTCTGGTTGTAAAAAGATTGCGAAGTCACTACCACTATACTTTATACAGCTCTAATGCGCATTAAATAATAATGCTTACAGAACAGCAGATGCAGTTTGTAGAGAAGATTGCAAGCCTGAAGGACTTTGATGAGACCTTTGAATTAGTGAAGGCAGTAGTCCTGCAAAAGTTCAAGCTACATAGAGCAGGACTAAGCCTGATATTGCAAATGATGCCAAGCAGCCTTGGCGCCTACCATATGCTAGGCTCAAATGCAATAGTGGTCAATACTTATCTCTTGACTACGTTGAAAAAGATAGTCAAATCAACTGAAGAGTACAACTCTTACATATTCATGGTGTTGGCCCATGAATACCTCCACAGCCTTGGAATTGTAGAGGAGAACACCGTGCGCCAGATGACTTTTGAGTTGTGCAAGTGGATGTTGGGTAATGATCATGCCGCAACTAAGATGGCGAAGAATGGCCCGTCCGCTATATACCCTGAGTTAAGGTCATTGATGCAGTCACAGTTTGGTAGGGATTTTCAAGTTGTGAGGAACTTTGACAGGACCAACCAGACCTATATCCAATAATCTTATGTATTGTATTACGCATATTCAATGTTGATTGAGCGACACTTTGAGGAGAAATAGTAGATATGGATAAGAGGCGTTAAAATTGAAGATGCCATCTTTGCCATAAAAGTATCAGCAGCGGAAACAAAATTAGCGGGATGTTGAAGGCACTGGTTGAAAGATCTAGAGATGAATACTAATCTTATAGTAATTTCATTAAATTGAAACACAGAAAACTAAGGCCTAGGTCAAGTCATTTGAAGAGTGAGAAAAGCTTTCAGGTACTTGCTCAATCGGGCAATTCTAGCTGTAGGCCGGTCCAAGAAGGTATTATTCTAAGGAAGAATATGTAAAGATGATGCTGACAAGGATTTCTTGCTCCTGCCAAAAAGTGCGAACGAGCTGCCACGAGATTAGCTGATTGATGGGTAAGGTTTCAGGCACAAACTAGCTTGCCTCAGATCTGTGTAAAAATTACAACAAATGATGCTATTTCTTTGCCATATTGCACTTGAGAAAGTATAATAAACATCCAAGTGCTATATGTCTTATATGCCGATTAAGAACGGGGCAGAATATATTGAAAGCCTCAGAGGTAGAAATCTAAAGATATACCTTTTTGGAGAGCTCGTAAAAGAGCCAGTTGATCACCCAATGATCCGGCCATCAATAAATGCAGTGGCAGAGACCTATGACCTTGCGGCGGAAGACCCACAACTTGCTGCCCCCCATTCTTCATTGACGGGCTTGCAAGTCAACAGGTTCTTGCACATTGTAGAAAGCGCGCAGGATCTAGTTGACCAGAACAGGATGCAAAGGAAGCTTGGACAGCTCACTGGCACCTGCTTCCAGCGTTGCGTAGGCATGGATGCGCTTAACTCATTATATTCAACTACGTATGAAATCGACCAAAAGCATGGCACTGAATATCATAAGCGTCTAGTCGAATTCGTCAAGATGTTGCAACGGGAAAATTTGATGATCGGTGGTGCCATGACAGACGTGAAGGGTGACCGTGGCCTGTCGCCTTCGCAACAGGAAGACCCTGACATGTTTGTGCATGTTACAAAGCGCGACAGTAAAGGCATATACATCAGCGGCGCAAAAGCTCACCAGACTGGTTGCATCAACTCCCACTGGATAATCGCCATGCCTACAATGAGATTGAAGTCTGAAGATAAAGATTATGCAATAATTGGCGCAATCCCTGTCGATGCTCCAGGCATTACCTACATCTATGGGAGACAGTCTTGTGATACAAGAAGTATGGAAGGAGGCAATATTGACGCAGGGAATGCCATGTATTCCGGCCAAGAAGCCATGATAATCTTCAAGGATGTTTTCATTCCAAACCATCTGATATTCATGGATGGCGAATATGAGTTTGCCTCAATGTTGGTTGAACGCTTTACTTGCTATCATCGTCGAAGCTATGTGTGCAAGACTGGTCTTGGCGATATCCTAATTGGAGCCTCTGCAGCCATTGCAGACTATAATGGTGTGGCAAACGCATCACACATCAAAGACAAGCTGGTTGAAATGACGCACCTCAATGAGACAATATTTGCGGCAGGCATTGCATCCTCGTATCGAGCGCACAAAACATCAGCGGGTAACTGGCAAAATGACGATATGCTAGCAAATGTCTGTAAGCACAACGTCACTAGGTTTCCATATGAAATAGGAAGGCTCGCACAAGACATTGCAGGCGGACTTGTAGTGACAATGCCGTCTGAGAAGGAGTTTCGCAATCCTGAGACTGGACCTCTGCTTGAAAAATACCTAAAGGGTCGGAAAGGCGTCTCAACAGAGAACAGGATGAGAGTGTTAAGGCTAATTGAAAATATGACTCTTGGGCGAAATGCAGTAGGCTACCTAACAGAGTCAATGCATGGCGCAGGATCGCCTCAGGCGCAAAGAATCCAGATTGCGCGCCAGATGCAGCTTGAAACCAAGAAAAAGCTTGCAAAGAGGCTTGCACAAATCAAGGAGGGTGAAGCTGAAGAAATGGCGCCTGAGTCTACAGAATATTTTGATAGAATATTCAATACAAAGAATAAATTAGAATAAGCTTATTATAATATGAGCCAATGAGTGCAGAGCCTATAGCGATTTTTCAGCCATTGCTTTTTGCTTACCTTCAAGGAATTTGATCTCAAAAAGGATTATTTATCAGTTCAACACAATTATTATGGTATTACTCCGGGGTTGTGTTGATTGAAATTAAGCGAAGCTCAAATTGAGGATATCACTGGCAAAGTTTTTCGTACTATAATTAGCAATGGCAAAGATGGTATACTGCAGTCAGAGCTTTGGAAGGAACTTGACTTGACAAGCCGCGATGGCTCTCGAGTTGCGATCCGGCTTGAAAAACGTTCATTGATTCGGCGCGAAAAAATGTTAGAAAACGGCCGGTGGACGTACAGACTTTTTGCAGTAAAGCTGCCGGTTGACACTACAAGCATCGAACAGGCCCCCTGTTTGACATGTCCTTTTGAGCATATGTGCTCTGTAGAAGGTTCTTACAGCCCGACAAGCTGTAATTTAATTGAGGAATGGCTCATCAAATCTTTTGACAATGCAAGCCTGAAGCCTCCAAAACTTTATAAAAAATGAGACTTGCTGACGCTCGACGTGACCAATACCGGCGACTGGCAAAGGATCAGGGATATCGCGCAAGGTCAGCTTACAAGCTGCTGCAAATGAACCGCTCTTATAATATTGTCAAAAAGGGTGATAAGGTAGTTGATCTTGGGTGTGCACCAGGAGGGTGGCTGCAGGTAGCCGTGAAGGAAGTGAAGTCATCGGGGAAGGTCATCGGGATAGACCTCAAGCCAGTTAGTCCAGTTGCTGGTGCAATAATTCTGCAAGGCAGCATAGAGGATCCAAACATGCTAAGCAAAATAGCTGAAATCTTAAGCTGCAAGGCCGATGTTGTACTCTCTGATTTAGCTCCAAATGTAAGCGGCGTATGGGATATAGATCATGCAAGGCAGATCTCCCTTTCCACGATTGCGTTACAGTTTGCACAGCATGTGCTAAGAATAGGCGGAAGCAGTGTATTCAAGGTGTTTGAGGGCGACATGCTAGAAGAGTTCAAATCGGAATTACGGAAGAGCTTTGGTAAAGTGCTTTTAAACAAACCCTCTGCAAGTCGACAAGAGAGTAGTGAATTATACCTCGTCTGCTTAAACTTTAAACAATGAACTCCAAAATATTCATTCTAATTGATGGCCTAAAGCATAAAATGCCAATTTGGCATGCGGCCTAAGATCACCTGATACGTGATGAGATTTTGCTCTACACCTAAAGCAGTGTGGAACATCTTACTGCAATAATTTCATCTATTGTTGCAAGCTGAGTCAAAAACCAGCGGGATAACAGACAGTTATAGAACACAGCCAGGTTTTAAGGCATATGTACACCATTGCTCAGATTGAGTTGTAGCTGTAGATTTTTCGACGATTTTAATGAATTTACCTCTGCTAATGGCCTTTCTTATAACACCTTTTTTCCTTTAAAACTGGCATATGTAGATAAGTTCTTGACCAATGCCAAGCAGTTACAAAAATTATCCTTACATTATGGTTTATCGCCTTCACCTATTAGGCACTTATGTTCAAACCAGCATAGGCTGGAAGGCCGTCGCTCAAGTAACTTTTGTCTCTTCAAACAGGAAGAAGGCTCTCTCATTATATAAATAAGATTTCTATATGACAATGAGCCGTTAACCTCGCTTTTTAATAAAACCAATAATTCCGCTTATTAGAAAGCGGATTAAATTAATTAATCTATGAAGAATTCAATATAGGTACCGATGCCGTATTCTATGAACCACACCAGCGTAAAAAGCACAAGCAAAGAAGAAGCTGCTTATAGCAAGATCTTGGTGCTCTGCATAGACAGGGATAACGACATTGGCTCAAAGGGCGGCATTGAGACACCAATAGTTGGCCGTGATGCGTGCATCAATGCTGGCACTAGGCTTGCACTTGAGGATCCAGAGGATGCAGACTCTAACGCCATTTTTGGCGCAGTCAAGACATATGAGGAACTTGTGAGCAAGGGCTACGATGCTGAGGTTGCTGTAGTGGCTGGCAAGTTCAATAGGGGCGTAGAGGCTGATGAGAAGATAAGCCTTGAAGTGAAAGGTATACTTGAGAAATATCGCGCAGATGGCGCAGTTATTGTCTCTGATGGCGAGGACGACGAGACAATCCTACCTGTCATTCAATCAAGGGTACCTGTGATATCTGTGCGGCGTGTAATTATCCGGCATAGCAGAAGTGTTGAATATTCGTACGCAGTGCTGGGCCGATATCTTAGAATGCTAGTTTATGATTCTCAGTATTCAAAGTTCTTTTTAGGCGTTCCTGGTATCCTACTAGCGGCAGGGGCACTCGCCGTCATATTCGATGCGGCAAAGTGGATAACTGCAATAGTGCTTGCAATTCTTGGCGGTGCATTCATAGTCAGGGCATTTGACATCGACAAGGCATTTAGTTCGTTTGGCAGGCTGACTCCAACATCCTTTATTAAGATATTCTCAATCATTGGCGGCGTGCTTATTATACTTGCAGCCATTGCAAACGGTATATCCAACATACCATCCGATACGCTTACCCCTGGAATGAGTGCATTTGACATAGTTTCAAATAGGACCATAGTGGGAAGATTTGCCGACAGCACGATAACTCTGCTATGGATAGGGATCGCTACAATTCTTGGCGGTATACTGTTGAGCGATTGGTTCAAAGGAAGCAGTAGGATTATGTCTGATATACTGCGCCTTACCGTGCTTGCGCTGCTCTATATCCCACTACTACAGTTTACATCTGTGCTTACAGAAGGCACAAACCCATTTACGCTCATCTCATCTCTGCTGATAGGCCTTGCAGTATCGCTTGTAGCTGCAACTGTCCTTTACTATTATTTTAGGAATAGAAAAGGCGGCGAGGTTCTGAAACACTAATGTAAAGGTGACTGCAACAAAAAATTACCATGCCTCCTCAGCACGGAGACTATGATCCAAAACAGCAAAAATGGTTTTGCGGTTACTGGATGTCTAAAGAAGAATGGTTAGACATACATAACTATCCAGTGCATGCTCTACTGCAGGATCAAGAGAAGGAGCCAACAGCAAAAGAGAATGACTATGACAAAGAATGACACTGCAAAAAACTTACAAATAACCAGATCAATCACAGACTATTGATAGATGAGCGGTCGGCCGGTGCAGTAGTGTTTTATATGGAAGACAATTCTGAGCCGGAATATCTGTTATTGCATTACTCCGCTGGCCACTGGGACTTTCCAAAGGGTAACATTGAGGCTGGCGAAAACGAGATGCAGACCGCTACTCGTGAAATTCAGGAAGAAACCTGCATTACTGATGTTGAATTTTTAGATGGCTTCCGCATGAAAATTGAATACAAATACAGACATGGTAAGAAGCTCGTGCGAAAGGAGGTTGTGTTGTATCTTGCACGGACACACACACATACAGTGATCCTTTCACATGAGCACATTGGCTTTGCATGGAGAAAATTCGATGACGCAATGCAGCAACTAACCTATCTAAACGCCAAAAACCTACTATCAGCTGCAAAAAAATATCTTCAGCAACACTCACTTGCCTATCGATAAAATTCTGTTTTGGATTTCTCCTACGACCTTGGCAGGCTGCTTGGCCTCAACTATTGACCTGCCGATTATTAAATAATCTGCGCCGTCTTTGATTGCCTGCTCTGAATCGCCGCCCTGCGTCCCGACTCCAGGCGAATACACTGGCAGTCGCCCCGCGACCTTTTTTAAAATCTTATGTTGGGTTGCGCCCACGACTATACCGTCGACACCTGCACTCTCGGCCCTTTCAAAAAACATTTTGTATAACCCGCGTCCACGTATTTTGAGCCCAAAGCCCTCCTTTGCTTCTGGGTGGCTCATGTATACAAGCGCAATGATGCCGGCATCTGCCTTGTGCGCCTTTTGTACTAGCGAAGCAAGCGTGTCTCTGCCAATAAAGGGATTTGCTATGGCAGCATCAAAGCCCATCTTTATTAGGTGGTCAATGGCAACAGCATTGGTGGCTTCAATGTCGTTCAGCTTGATGTCTGCTATCGATTGTAGCCCAAAAGAGTGGGCCAGTTTGTTTATGTGCAAAATCTCAGACGCAGAGAGAGGTAGGATAATATGGAAGTTCATCTTGACAGCGCAAATGTGGTGCTCGACTGCACAGATGGTTTTTACTGCAAATTCTGGCAGCCTTTGATTGCCTCGTGATCTAGGGTCAAGGGCAAGAACTATTGGGCTTTTTTTTTCTATAGCCGCTGTGGCAATTCTTTGCAAAAATGGCCTAGTCATAGGTCTTTACCAGCGGGTGATCCTCTGCCAGTCTTATCACCTTGAGATAAACGTATCCGTGTTCATCCAGCCTTGTCAAGAATGTTGGCTGATCGGCCCTTTGACCGCTGTAGCGCAAAAATGGCTCTTTTGGTTCTTCTTCCACTGTCACGTAGTAAAAGTATGAAATGGTCTCATTGTCATTTGCACTCATTGCAGTGCCTAGTACGATCTTGCCTTTACGTTCTTTAAATAGAAAGAGCGGCAAGGGAGGCTCATCGTATATTGTCTTATAGGCTGCCGCCTTGGCAAGGCTTGGTAGATCTTTAAGCTTTATGACTGTATAGCCCGATCGTTTGTCAATCCTCGCAGATCTTGCAAGCGAGCGAGGGAACTTTTCCACTTTGAGAATAGGCGAGTATACATATGTGGGATTGTCAACCGAGCTGGCAAGCAACACTTCTTCAATGCCGTTGCTTACTCTGTAGGCCAGGTATTGACCCTCCTTTGAGTCTTCCTGCGCATAAAAGATCACAGGTCTTCCGTTGATGATGTCAGTCTGAACAGCAAGTACTTCGTGCCTGTTAAACTGAAGTGAAAATGCAGGCAAAGGAGTCCGCTCCAGCGCGCATACTAACCTGCCAAAATCCCTGAGGCTTGCAAGCGCGATATAGCATGGAGCCTTTAACTGCAAATCGCGATATTGTTAATACTTACGGTATTAAAGTCATCCGTTGGAGTAGAGGAATAATTATCATTGGAGAAATTGGACAGGCTTGTAGAGCAGGCCAGATCAATTGTTCTTGAAAATAGCAACCCCGACAGGATGTCGCTATGGCGTGCCTACGTGGCCCTTGAATACGCAATATTAGATCTGAAATTACGTCATGGCCTTGAGGGGAATCCTCCGCCCAAACCTGCCAAGTCCGCAGACCTCGAGGCTGCAAAGTCCATGATTATGAGGCTTGATCTATCGTCTGGCGACAAGAAAAAATTGCTCTATGACCTGCGTTCATGCAGAAATATCATAAAGGCGCTGGTAGCAAGTAAGCTATGATGGCCTGCGGTCTATAACATCATAGACCTCTCTTCCCGTACCAATCAGGGTCACTTTCAAGCCGATCTCGCCTTCAATATTTTCAATGAATTTTTTTGCATTCTCGGGCAACTTTGTGTACTCACGTAAGCCCACACTCTGTGGAAAAATGACGTCCAACTTTGTGACTGCAACTTGTGTTGCACTATTGAGCCTGATCGCTTTCTTGGCAAGCTCCATATCAAAGGGCGCAGCCCTCCTCTGCCTGCCTGTCACGCTCCCGTGCTCGATCCAGCCGCGCTTTCTTGCCTCCTCTTCACTTAGCTCATTCTCAAGCGGCCCGCCGCCAACACGTGTAACATATGCCTTGAAGACCACTAGTATTTCGTCGACTCTTTTAGGTCCGATGCCAATATGTGAACAGATGCCAGAAGCGGTCACGTCGCTTGATGTGACATAGGGGTACCCACCATGAAACAGCGATAAATAAGTGCCTTGTGTCCCTTCCACTATCACATTCTCATTGTTGTGTAGAGCATAGTTAACTGAATTGCTGACATCTTCCATGTAAAGCGACAATTCTGGAATGTCTCTTGCAAGCTTGAGCCTCCGGAGTGCTCTGTCAGCATTAGCTGGGCCGGTTCCAGTGCCCGTAGTGCCCACCTTGCTCTTAAGGTAGTCTTCTCCTATGTCACGTTCAATATGTATTTGCTCAATAATGCCGCACTGACTGTCCACAAATGTCCTGTCGTCTGAATGAAACTTTGCTATTTCATCTATCAAAACCTGCGGGTTTACAAGTACTCCTGCGCCGACCAAAAGCCTGGTTGTTGGGTTCAGCACAGCACTTGGTAACATGCGCACCTTGTACTCCTTGCCTTCAAAAGTAAAAGTATGACCTGCATTTGGACCAACGCCTCCACGCACAGCCACTGAAGGGTTGTCCTTTTTCGCCAAGTAGGCTATAATCTTGCCTTTTCCTTCATCTCCATAGAATCCTCCAACTGTAACAAGGCATGGCATAAGATTCTCTCCTACTAGCGTGGCTATTTAATTCATCCTTAAAATAAGATAAAAATCCCTGCAATACGCAATCTAATCACATGAATAATGCGGCTGGCAACATCATCCATATACTTGCAGACCTGCCGGATTTTTTGCGAAAACAAATGCTGCAAAACCGCCTCAAAGAGTTCTATGAAATAAGTGCTGACGAAAAGAGTGAAATGATAAACATGGCATTAGCAGCAGTGCCCACCATAGATCCGAGTAAATTGTCAATCCTTTTTAAGACCTGGCTTGAATTACTATCAGAATTTGATGCGGAAAAGCGTGGAGTGATGTTCCAGACCTACTGCATGCAGATTTTAGCAAATCCTTGCTATATTGCAAAGATTGACTTTAAGTCGCTGACTGCTGCTTTTATGTCCCTTAATCATATACAGCGAGAGCGCCTAACAGATTCGCTGCATGAAGTGCTCCTCGGACTGCCGAACAGGAGCGAAATATTAAAGATGATTCCTGAGCACTCGCTAAAAACTGTAGGGCTTAAATGATTAGTGATGGTGATCGTGTTGTGCCTCAGGGTTGTCCGGCTTTTTTTCTATTTCGCCAATGCCCTTTTCAAGCCCAAAGAATGCCCTCTCATATTTGCGGAGGGCCTTTCTGTGTTCTGGCAGTGACATATCCAGTCTCATCTCATTCATGACCATGACAGCATAAGTCGTCCACTCCTTCCAGCATGCTGAGCATGCAGGGTACTTCTCAGCGGCTGGGTCTTCGATAATCTCCTCAAAGGTCTTACCACACCTCAAGCAAGTCTTACTCATCTGCAAATGGTGATGCTCTGGATATTATAAGTTGTTAGATCGAGAAGAACTCAATACTTCTCTAAACTCCCTCTCTATTCCTGCAAAATGGCATCTAATCCTGCTAGATAGAAGATAGCAGCAAAAGTATCATAACACACTTTGGCCTGCATCCATTGTCAAATTTTGCTGTTCAATATTCATCCTAGGTGCTCCCCAGAGGTTGCCTGAGACTTGTTTGGCTTATAAGCTATTATTACAAGTCAGACCAAAATTTGGCAACATTATTATACTTTCTGGCTTCAAAACGGTACATGAAGGTTCACTGTCCTGACTGCAAAGGAGCTGCAGAGCTCGCAGACGATTTTTCATTTGTCAAGTGCTCTAACTGTTCATTTGATATGACTTATGGCGAATATGTAAAGTACATAGCGTATAAGGACTCACGCTACCGCGATATACTTTCAGACTACAAATAAAGATAGAAAAACTCTTCAAGGCTATGGTTGAAGAAGAGGTTATTTGAGGTAATTCTAGGTTTTTCAATTGTAACCATGTTACTTTTTGTAACCACCGACTCAGGCTACAAAAGTTGGAAACCGCCTTTTAGTATATATGCTGCGATTAACTTTACTCTTGTGCAATCAAATTGCTGTAGAGAAATAATTAGCCAGAATAAAGATAAGTGAAAACAGGGAATCCTCTGCGAAGTTATTGAGTCAGATACATCTTGGCGCCTTCCTCTTCATCGCCAAACTCATCTTCCTCCTCTTCGTCAAACTCTTCATCAAAATCGTCGTCAAAGTTATTATTGTCTTCTTCGGACATATGCTTGATTGAAGCTAATTCACTGAACGCTTGTTATAAATTTTATCAGCTATAGATATCTTGGGCTCTTTACTTGTCCACCTTTTGCCTAACAGTCACCATGCAAGAGCAAATGGCCACAGTGCATCGTTTTATCTGTCCCGCATTCTGCGGCAAAGTTGCCACTACCTGCGTGTGAAGTTCCTGAGGGTGGAGACATTTCATACATAGAGGATCGTTGTATGGCAACTGCCGAAATATTTACATGCTCCCTCAGGTATTAAGCTAACCCAGTCATCCTTTTATAGCTAGAAAAATAATTTTATGCAATCATATGGGCCGAGTAGACAAGGGCGTCAACTGCAGTGTAGATAGCTGTGGGAACCAGGCTGAGCGCTCGATGAGCGGAATCAAGGCCAGCATGGCCCCCGATCTGGGATTGGGTGGCAGCAAAAGGGTCTACCTCTGCAGGGATCATTATAAGGAATGGAAAAAACTTACCAAGGAAGACAGGGAAAACGAAAGGGCCAGATGGGGTTAAATTAGATATAAAAGATTAGGATTAGGATTAGGATATGCGACTGCTGCAGCTCCATTCAGATTTTATTGAATATGAGCCAGTTGAAAAGGAGATCAGTGATGCCGAAGAGATCGTGTCCAAATCTAAGATCAGGCTCGAAGATCTGGTGGTAGCTTTTGTAGCAGTTGAGAACCGAGACGACGAAAGCGTTGCCAAGATGGCAGTCGATGAGATAAAGAAATATCTTGAGATGGTAAAGAGCAGCCGCCTGCTAATTTACCCTTACGCTCATCTGAGCTCTGATCTTGCGCCACCGGCCCTTGCAATTGATATCATCAAATCTGTTGAGATCTTCGCCAAGGGGTCGATAAATCAGGTATACCGCGCGCCTTTTGGGTGGACAAAGTCGTTTAACATCAAGGTAAAAGGCCATCCGCTGGCTGAGAACTCTAAGGAGATTTCAAAGCAGGAAGAGCATAAACACGCTGACTCATTGCATAGAGAAAAGGAATCATCTGCACTCAAAGATGAGGAAAAATTACAGTCATTCTGGTACATCGCGCAGCCTGGCGGGCAGATGACTCCTGTAAGCAAATACAACTTCAAAAAACAGCAGCAGGACCAGAATCTTCAGATGCTAGTAAACTATGAAACAGCAAAGAACAGGGTAGTCAATGAACATCCCGCACACGTCCGGCTGATGAAGAAATTGGCGATAGCCGACTATGAACCTGCATCAGATGCTGGTAATATTCGCTATTATCCAAAAGGCAGGCTTATGAAGTCGCTTATCGAGCAATATGTCACAAGGCGGGTAATGGAATATGGTGGAATTGAGGTCGAAACACCCATAATGTATGACACCAAGCACCCTTCGCTTCAGAGCTACTTCAACAGGTTTCCCGCAAGGCAATACAGCATCACTTCAGACAACAAACAGCTGTTTCTGCGTTTTGCTGCATGCTTTGGCCAGTTCCTGATGGCCAAGGACTTCAATATATCATACAAGCATCTCCCACTGAAATTATATGAATTGACAAGATACTCATTTAGACGCGAAAAAAGCGGTGAGCTAGTAGGCTTGAGACGATTGCGGGCATTCACTATGCCTGACTGTCACGCACTTTGCAGAGACTTGGATCAGGCAAAGGAGGAGTTTATCAAGCGCTTTGAACTGTCAATTAGCGTGCTCAACGATCTTGGCCTAACAATCAAAGATGTGGAAATGGCCATAAGATTCACAGAGGACTTTTACAATGAGAACAAAGATTTCCTGAACGATCTTATCAGTAGGTTCGGCAGACCCGTGTTAGTTGAAACATGGAAGGAGCGCTTCTTTTACTTCACACTCAAGTGGGAGTTCAATTTCATCGACGGTCTTGGCAAGGCATCAGCTCTTTCAACAGACCAAATAGATGTTGAGAATGGCGCACGCTATGGCATAGAGTTCGTTGAAGAAGACGGCACCAAAAAGAACCCGATAATTCTGCACAATTCACCTTCAGGCGCAATCGAGCGTGTAATCTATGCGCTATTGGAAAAATCAGCCAAGATATCCAAAGAAGGCGGTATCGCCTCACTACCGCTTTGGCTGTCACACACACAGGTTCGTGTAATACCAGTCAGTCAAGAGCATATCGTATACTGTGAAAAGATACTGGCAGAGCTAACTGAAAACCAGATAAGAGCCGACATAGACGATCGTGATGAAACAGTGGGCAAAAAGATACGTGAATCTGAGACCGAGTGGATACGTTACACTATAGTCATTGGCGACAAAGAAATCAGCTCTGACAAGCTGATTGTACGCGACAGAAATGAGGGCAAACAACGCGAGACTACTCTGCATGATCTGATAAATGAAGTCCAGGCGCAAACAAGGGACAAGCCCTACCTTCCCTTGAACCTTCCACCGCATCTATCAGCTAGGCCACAGATTATTGTCTAGCATATTTTCGAGATAATATTCTATACAGTGTTTGAGTAGCCAGTGTGCCTTCTCGGTAGTCGCCATTTTTCAAAGCAACTTCGACCATATCCATTCCAATCAGGCAGGCTGATAGATCTATCGCCTTGATCAATTTCAGTACCTGAAATGGATCCAGACCAAATGGTTCTGGCGTGCCAGTGCAAGGTACATAAGGCAGGTCGTAGGCATCAATGTCAAATGAAATGTAGATCTTTTTACCTGCAGTCGCCTTTTGCAAATACCTTGCGACACTATCAATATCCTTGTGCACCTCCCACGCATCAAAGGTTGTGACACCATTTTTGCTAGCGGTTTCGTTTTCTTCTTTGTCTGTCTGTCGGATACCTATTTGGATCAAATTTTCGCCTGGGATATATTTGAGCAAATGGTAGAAGGGAGTGGTATGGCAGATCTTCAAGCTTTCATAGCTGGGCTTCATGTCACGGTGAGCATCAAAATGTATCACTATTGGGTCTTCTTCTTCTTTGGCAAGCGCCTTCAATTGATAGTATGATAGCGTATGCTCGCCGCCAAGCATCACTGGGATTTTGCTGCCATTGCGTAGTGAAGTAACTACCTTTGGGATAGTTGAATCAAGATAGTCAAGCATCTTGATGATATTCTTTGTCTTTGGCAGCTTTAGGTCGCCAAGATCAAATATATCGACAAGGTCATGAATATTGGCCTTTTCATCCAGCATGAATGTCTCGCTCTGGAGGGCAGAAGTCCGCCTTATCGCCTCCGGTCCCCTAGATGTTCCTTTGCCAAAGCTGGTAGTGATGTCAAGAGGTACACCATAAACAGCTACATTTGACTCCATGAATGAAATTCTGATCGGTATGTCCGCAAAGCTATAACCTGCCTTTGTCCTTTCCGGCACCGTAAAGAACGAAAGTATGTCCAACTCTCACACAATCTTCAAAACTGGCTGATAATAAATTATGATGCAGGCTTACTCCAAAATAGCTCGTCAAGACTCTGTTGTCGCGGCTTGCCTAGGACCGACCTGAAGTCAAAGTTCAATGCAGACAGGACTTGCTCAAATGTCGACTCCATTGTTTCAAGATATTTTTCAGTGTCAATTTCTTCGGGCTTTGAAAGCTCGACTGGCCTGACGCCGTCGCCTGTCTTTATTTTCACATAAGAAATGATGTCACCGGCTCGAACCTCGCGTTTGTTTGCATCCACAAGCATCTTGGCAGCCTTGATATGTTGTGGAAGGCCTTTGTAGATATCACTACTACTGTTGCCGTCAACCACCATTTTGGAGCCAGTCTTTTTGCCATATGTATTTAATGATTTGTTGATGGTGACATTGAAGCTCAGTTCTTCAAGGGGAATCTTGTGTGCTTCCAAGTTCCTGGCATTTTCTTGAATAACGTTCTTAATTTTTTCTCTAGCGGATTCAAAATCTTTCTCTGAGCTAATCTTTCCAAGTATTTCTAGGATATCATAGAATGCCTTTCTGATAAACGGGGGAGTATGTGATTTTTTGCCTGTAAGACCTTTTACATCAACCGTCCCGTCAGACAGGACTCCTAGGTAGTTCTTTTTGAGGTCGCTGAATACAACATAGCGGTATTGCTTATCTATTTCAAGATCTACGCCCAGCGTCTCTCTAGCCCACTGCACCAGTTGCTCTATATGCTTTTGATCCGGATTGCTGAGGAAAATGCTGTCAGTGTCACCATAAACAACCCGAATCCCAATCTCTTTGCATTTGTTAATGGTTCTGTTGATGGTTGTCCTGCCTAGGGCAGCAGTAGCATCTGCCACCGGTAGGCAGTATAGTGGGAATATTGCTGCGCCCATGACGCCATAGCTGGCATTGAGAATGACCTTGATAGCCTGGCTTACCACATTGTACAGCTTACGCTCCTCAGGGGGAAGTGTCTTGTCCTTTGCTAGGTATTTGTAATAGTTGACTCTCAAGTCACGAAGCGATCCTATGAGAAACGAAGTCAAACCTTTCCTGTGCCTGCAGACCCAGTGAGTTGTACCTTCCACTTCATTTTCCCTACAGTCTTCATGAGCGCAATTGATAGTTTCGTATGATAAATTATGCACTTTGATAATGCTAGGATAGAGGCTTGCAAAGTCTAGGACAATGACGTTAAAATGTATGCCTGGTACAGGCTCAACAACCTCGCCACCTCGATATTTTTTTTCTTTAATAATGGCTGTAGTCGACGCAGTCCCCTTTTTTTCCAGCTCACTCCTGCTCGGTATCAGCTCATTTCGCTGACGATGTTCGTAGTACAAGATGCCCCTAATCCATTGGTTGACGCCAAAGCGTGAGATATCATCTACTGACAGCCGTCCAATCCTTGCAATGACTACCAGTAGTTTCATTAACAGATTGTCATTAAAGCTAGTCAGTCTATATGTGAGGTCGGCGTCCTTGAGGCAATATTCCGCTAATCTCTGAATGGGCAAATCGCTTATGTCTCCCTCAAACTCTATTTTTGAGTCATCCAGTAGTGCTTCGCTGATCGCATTGAGGGTATGGTCAGTATAGGCACGGCTGAAAGCATAGATCTGGATCGACCTGTTATCAAATGTCCTGTAGAGGTCTATGTGGATGCCATGCCTGATGCCGACTGGCTCTGCTTGCATTCCATGTTTGATAAATGACTCTTTTTTGACTATTATAGGCACCTTGTCCTTTGGAATAGCAACGCCGCTAGGATCAATGCGGGAATCTTGAGAGCGAGCATAGAGATAGGGCAGATCAAAGTCGTCACCATTGAACGTGATTATGATCGGATAAGCATTGATTATCGTGAACGCCTTTTCTATTAACTCTTTTTCACTTGCGCAGGACTCTGCTTCTGGAATTAGCGATGTGCCATCGCTTGGCACGTTGTTTGTAAGCACGAGCACTTTCTTCAAACCGTCACTTCCAACAAGCCCCACAGCTGTTATACGCTTGTCATGATCACGTGCATTTGGCATTCTTCCCTCTTCAGTCTCGACTTCAATGTCGATAGCTACTCGCTTCAGCTCTGGTATTGGCTGATTGAGTAGTTTGGCCCAGTTTGTAATGTATTGTCTATATTCCTTGCCTGCCTCTCCTGCCTCTTTTATCTTGTCCCACAATAGACTCCTGAGTGCAGATTGCACTTTCTCAGAAATAGGGTACTCAAATGGAGTTATCTGCTCGTCATTTCTAACGTAATATGAACCTGGTATGAGCGCTCTGTCATAGAGATAGTTCTCATGGTATTTGATATCGGCTTCCCATGACGTCACTTTTTCACGAAAGCTGTAGTCGGTGCCGCCTATTGAGAGAGGATCAGGTGCAATCACTTTAAGGACTTCAATTTCCTTGTCAAGAATGATATCTTGTTTCTTGATTTGTTTAAGTATGAATTTGGTCTCTTTTTGTGCAACCTGTTTGGCCTGCTCCGCAAACTCCATCTTTGTATAACAGTAGGGTTTGTGGTCAGTCCTATCGCGCCATTGGTAAATAATTTTGTCTTGTGGATCGTAAAACTTCAGATAGACTTTTTTCTCTTCGCCAGAATAAACGGCGGACAGCAACAGCTTCGGCCTGCTATCTTTAGGTAACTCTGGCAAGCTGTCAAATCCTTTTCTACGATCTGATACAAATTCCTCCTGTTGCTGAACCAAGATACAGAGTGTCTGTCAATAGATCGATATTAAACGTTTTATCTAACAGATGGATTCATGTTACATGTGGAGAGCAAGGTCGCAATAATTGGTGGTGGTGTGCTTGGAATGTCAATTGCGTACTTTCTGTCAGCACACGCCAAGAGTCCTGAATCAGTAGCACTGCTGGAGCAGGAAAACAATATTGCGCAGCATAGCAGTAGCAGGAATACTGGAAAGGTGCATGCTCCATTTCTCTATGACCCTACAAAAAAGAAGACCTTTGCCAAGGCTGCAGCGCTTGGCTACGAGATGTGGCAAAAGTATTCCAGTCATAAGAGAATGCCGTTTAGGCGTGATGGTGTCCTTGAGGTTGCACTTGATGACAAGGGAATAGACCGGCTCTATAAGTACATGGAGTGGGGGATCGCAAATGGCCTTACAAAAAATGAACTGCAATTGCTTGACAAAAATGAAGTGGCAAGAATTGAGCCAAACGTGCTATGTGTCTCTGCAATCTATTGCTCCAAAGATGCATCGGTTAACTATGGTGCATTTACGACTGGACTTTTAGAAGATATTCAATCATTTGGTAGCAAGCTCCTTTTGGGACACAAGGTCGAGCGAATATCATCATCATACGGTCAAGGAGTGTATTCGATAACTACGAACCAAGGCAAAGAGATCAAAGCAGAGTATCTTGTCAATGTGGCCGGCGGTAACTCGATGGATATTGCCCAGATGATGGGTGTTGCACACGGTTACACTGACATGCATTTTAGAGGGGAGTACTGGCAGGCGCCACCAGAGTACCATGACCTGACAAAGCTATCGATCTATTCAGTTCCTAAGCACCCAGAATATCCATTTCTCGATCCACACTGGATCGTACGAGCAGATGACAGGCGTGAGGTGGGGCCAAACGCCATACCTGTGTTCGGTCCATATGCCTACGGCTGGCGTAGAAACTTGGTAGATATGCTACCAAAAATAATGGAGTCCTCCCATACAGGTGCACGGAAGATCTTTTTTGACAGACAGTTTCTGTCACTTGTAAGCACCGAGCTGAAGAGCTCTTTATCTAAAACAATGATGATAAACAGAGTTCGTGAATTTTTGCCACAGCTCCGGCCATCTGCTTTTACTCAACGTGGGACCGCAGGTATAAGATCATCAGTCATTGACAAGACCGGCAGATTCGTACCAGACACGCTCGTACTCGAGCGTGATTCTTCGCTTCATGTGCTCAATTATAATTCGCCTGGAGCCACAGGTGCACTGCCCATGGCAGCCAATATCGCAAGTAAGGTAATAAGAGCAGGTTTACTGCAAACGAGCGACAAGGCAAAGTCATTATGGGATGCTATCGCAATTGCCGATAGAATGAAAGCATGATCGATTTTTTAAAGTACTGCCAATCACGATAGGTAATTGCTCAAGGAAGTTTTTCTCGGTGCTCTGAAAAATAAAGATGTCAAGATATCAAAGATAAAAGATTCAAATTTTCACAAGATTCTGGCAGAAGCATCATCGCGCTGGATTTCATATGAGTCTGTGCCGGAAATATGCGAATCTGTCGGCATTGATAGCAGCTGGAACAAGCGCGCTTTTCAGGGTCTTCAACTTTATGTCATAGACGCAGTGGCAGTCACTAGCACTAACAAGATCTCAGCTATAGAGTGGGAAGAAGACATAGCTGGCTCTGCAAGAAGCGAGCTCTTAGAATCAAGAGCGATGATAATGGAGGCATCAGTTGCTCAAAAGGTGGCCGGCAAGGCTGATAGTATCTGCGTAGATGGTTCACTTGTTTCGCGTTTGACGAAGAGCAGGCCTGAAGCAGTGTCTGAAACTGTAAAGAAGTGCAGAAGCTGCATATTTATATCAAAGACCTCTGAGAGCAGGCTGCAATTCGGCCATATGGGGTCAAAGGCCGGAGACATTTACTATTATGGACACACCTGCAAGGAGGCTGGTTTCAGTGTTCCTATTGAAACCCAGTTTTGCCATGCGCCCTTGTATGAAGTCTATGCAAGACTGCGCGACCATACTCCTATTATTCGGATTGAAATCATGAGCAACGCAAGTGAGCAAGAAGTAAGATCGACCTTGAATAAGCTACGGTACCATAGTGTAGCCGGCTATCCGCACTGTCTGAAGCTGGCGCATAATACCTGCAAGATAACCAATGAAGATATAGACAGACTCGCAAGCATATATGGTTTGCAAAATGAGCAAGGGGCAAGGGATGCTCTAAATGAGTGAAGAAGAAGAAGAACTAGGCATCCTGGTCGGTGTCACCAAGCCGGATCAGGTGACATTTGAATCAAGAAGGCCTGTTAGCATCGGCGAATACGTTATTCTCGACTATGATGGAGACAAGGTGCTTGGGCTTGTTGAAAAGTCGTCTATTAGCAGTGATGCACTAGGCAGCAGTATTCGAAACTATGAAGAGGCATTTGAGAGCAAACAGGTTGCCACCGAGAATCGTCGAGATAAAAGTTACAAGGGGCACGTACGCATTCTTGGCTATGTGGATGAATTGAAAAAGTGCAAGGCAATACTGCCTGCACTGCCCCCAGAGCCTGGCACCGAAGTATATGAAGCATCGGTTAAAGACCTCGATGCCATTTTTGCACCCTCTGGACAGCAGTGGGTAATGATAGGTACGCTTCTCCGGAATACTGCAGTCAGCGCTCGGGTAGATATCAACAAAGTCGTATCGCGTCATCTTGCAGTGCTTGCCATGACTGGCATGGGCAAGAGCAATCTAGTCTCGCTTTTGGCTAAAGAAATCGCCAGAATAAGCGGCACAATGGTGATTTTTGACTATCACGATGACTACTCTACGCTTGACATGGGCTCTAACAACATCAACTTACTGGACGGAAGGATAAACCCGCGGCTTTTGTCAGCAGACAAGCTCGCAGAGGTCATTGAGATTCAGGAAAATGCTTCAAACCAAATGCATGTGCTTAGGTTGGCGTTCACCGAAGAGGTCAAGCAGCGCAAAGGAGAGGACTTTTGGGATGCGCTCATCAACGCTGCATCAGAAGTTGGTGCCGACAAGTTGTATCGCGAAGCAGCAGCCAAAGTCGTTGACAAGATAGATGATGCAAGGCGCAAATTTCATAACATTTTGGATCCTGGTATGACAGATCCTTTGGCGCTTCTCAAGAATTACAAGATAAACATTATCAATCTGGTAGAACTTACTGAGCGACAGGCTAATATTGCTGTGTCATTCTACCTTGAAGAGCTGCTAGACGATAGGAAGAAGGCAACGCGGCAAAAGAAGGGTGCAGCTAAGTCTCAGCCGCGGTTTCCAGCACCGATACTTGTGGCAATAGAGGAGGCGCATGTGTTTATACCAAAGGATGAAGACACAGATACAAAATATTTCGCTTCAAAGGTTGCGCGTGAAGGTAGGAAATTTGGGCTTGGGCTAGTCATAGTGTCACAGCGCCCAAGAGGACTTGACGCCAATATCTTGAGTCAGATGGGCTCGCTTGCAGTAATGCGTATGATCCAGCAGGACGACCAGATGCATGTTTCTGCAGCAAGCGAAGCACTTAGCCGTGATCTTATTGATCAGCTGACATCATTAAATCCAGGCGAGGCCATATTCGCAGGTCAGTGGGTGAACCTACCGACATTTGTTAAGGTGGATGAAGTCAAAGAGCGAAAGATAGGCGGCGACCAGAAGGCTGTAGAACAATGGAGCCAGCTGGCAGCATTTAAGCAACAGGTTGCCAAAGAATCATCAGAGTCATACATTCCATCAGGCTATATACAGGATTAGCAGTTGAGGATCCTATAGAATACAAAAATGTTGATATCACACATCTCTGACCTCCACCTTGGATATTCACAATTCGGCCTAGAGGAAAGAGAGGAAGATGTCTACCAAGCTTTTCATGAGGCAATAGATGTCTCAATAAAGGAGAGAGTAAGGCTTGTCATTTTAGCCGGCGATCTATTTCACAATCCTCGTCCGTGCGGCAAGGCGATAATCACACTTGGTAACATACTGACAAAACTGAAGGAAAAGCAGATCTCCGTAGTCTTTGTGCTGGGAGAACATGATATCAGCCGGCTTCGCGATGTGCCATTTGTTCACATTTATAGCAACCTTGGGCTTGCAAGGAAGCTCCGATGTGATGAACCTTTCAAAATTGAAAATTGTGTATTGTTTGGAGCAGATAAGGAGCGGCGCAGTAGTATTGATTCATTAGTCGAAAAGATGCGTCATGCAGAGAAACTTGCAAAGCAATACGATGGCAATAAGGTGCTTGTGCTGCATCAGGGATTAGCTGAGTTTAACAAGTTTGCAGGTGAGCTCAATTCTGCCGATCTTCCTGCAGAGTTTGACTACTACGCACTAGGTCACTATCATGACCATCTCGAAAAGAGGTTTGATTTTCTCGGAGGCCCACTTGCTTATCCTGGCTCAATTGACTTGACTCCAAGCGAAGGGATCAAGGAGGCGGATAAGGGCTTCATCATAACCGATATGTC
This sequence comes from Nitrososphaera sp., assembly GCA_036844865.1. Lineage (GTDB taxonomy): Archaea > Thermoproteota > Nitrososphaeria > Nitrososphaerales > Nitrososphaeraceae > Nitrososphaera. The sequence continues at coordinate 52,162 of DAIUEZ010000001.1, forward strand.
TGGCGAGGAGCCATCAACACAATGGATACGACTTGAGAGCAGACGTCAGCAATTCTCTGCCAGAATAGACTACAAAGACCTCGCAAATGAAGTCGAGCAAATAATCAAAAAGGCAACAGCCTATGACAAAAAACCCATTACAAGGATTGAGATAGCTGGAAGCAACATTGATTCTAAGGTTATAGCTGAACAGTTGAAAAAGCTAAATGACTCTTGCCTTCACTACATTTGGCAGCCGCTAGACGAGCATATTGCTACTACTGTGTACGATTCCAAGCCTGCAGACATTGATAGTGAGCTTTATCGTCTGTCGACAGTAGCGCTCGGGTCAGATGAGCTTGCCAAGTTTACGATAGGCGAAGTATTACCACTGGCAGCAGAGAAGGATGACAAGTCCGTTCTGGAAATACTGTGGCAGGCGTACAAGTCAAACAAATTTGGAGGTCATAATATTAAATGATAAAGGATATTCAGCTGAAGAATTTCATTGCACACAAGGATACCAAGATAGAATTTTGCAAGGGTATAACGATATTTCTAGGCCATAATGGCTCTGGCAAGTCCTCAATCATTGATGCAGTGACGTTTTCGCTCTTTGGCAAGCATACAAGAAAGTCAAACAAGAATCTCATAAGAAGAGGTGCCAACCATGCTATGGCAGAGATACATTTTGGTCTCAACTCTAAAGAATTCCAGGCAACAAGAGCGCTCAATGGCTCCGGTCTTCAGACATTTTCTCAGCTTGTGCTTGTATCAGATGGTGACAAGATAGTAAATAAGCCAATTGTCGGCGGTGAGCGCAGACAGTTTGGCGAGTCAATGAGTGTGGAGATAGCACGTGTGCTTGGGCTCAACTATGAAAAGCTGCGTGTTGCTGGGGTAGTACAGCAGGGCGAGCTCGTAAGGATAATAGAAGCGCAACCAAAAGACTTTAAGGAGTTACTAAATGGCCTGATTGGCATTGACAGACTCGACTCAGCTTATGAGACTATGCGCAATGTCATCGTAGGCTTCCGCGAAAGGCTGCGTGATGAACTAGGCTATACTGACCAGGAAATTCCAAAAGTGGAAAGACTGCTAGAGGAAAAGGAGAGGGAGCTAAACAAGGGGTCATTGCTTTTGAAAGAGTTTGAAGATGAAAGAAGGCTGCTTGAGGAAAAAATAGGTCAGCTTGAGAAGGAAATCGAGAGATTGGAGCCAGTCATCCAAAAAACACAGGAACTTCAGAATTGCGAAAAGCTGCTCATGCGACATATCGTTGAACAGCGCAGCCATCTTAGCACAGAAGTAGAACGGATGGAAAGAGTAGTTATGGAAGCAAAGAGCTTACTCGATGTCCTGAAAACCAAAGAAGAAGTGCATATGCGGCTCAAGATGATAAGAGCTGAATCAGAGGAGATCCACTCAAAGCTGGAGGAAAATGAGGGCATGATGGGCAAGCTACTTGGCTTTCTAGAGTGTGCCAGCAAACTGCATATAGCGGACGGCAAATGCCCCGTTTGCAACTCTCCCGTTACAAAGGTTAATGAAATGTTTAACGTAGACCATATTCAGCTGGAGATCAGGCGCAGATCGGAAGAAAAATACAAGTTGCAAGTAGCTAAGGTTGAGCTCAAGAAAGAAGAGCAACAGCTAGTAGAACAGGACAAAAAGATAATGACAGCAGAAAAGTTCCTGTCAAACAATTCCATAAGCTCTGAAAAGGACTTGGTCAAGATTGAAGATGACCTCAATGGCAAGAAAAAATATCTGTCCAAACTTCCTCTGCAAATAGCCCGCATAGGGGATGATCCTTTCAAGTTGGTAATAGATGGCGTCTCAAAGACACTTGCTGAAGAAATTGCTGCATTACGGGGACAGATAAGTGGCTTGAGCCTCCAACAATACACAGATGCCAAGCTAGAGAGGACAAGACTGATACAGGAATTGCAGACTGCAAGTGTCAAAATTGGTGAGTACAGACGTATAATAACTGACGCGCAGGCAGCGGTAGATTCTGCCAAGCATGCAGTGGAGCAGTTAAGACAGGCATCTGAATTCTCCAAAATATTGGAAAGAATACGCTCGATGATATTCAATAGAGACGGGATGGTGGGCATCAGTCTTCGCTCGTGGGCTCTCGGAGTTATATCGCAGAAAGCGTCAGAATACGCCTCACTCTTTAACATTGGCATTTCGAGGATCGAACTTACAGAAGGGGCCCGAGAAGTAGCGATAATGTGTTATAGCAGACAGGGTGAAATTGATATGGACTCACTTTCGGGAGGCGAAAAGGTGGCCGTAGCCCTTGCACTTCGTCTTGGTATTGCCTACATGATGGGGTCAAACAAGCTTGATTTCATTATTTTAGATGAGCCGACTGCCCATCTTGACGAAGATAGGCGGAGAGGGCTTGTCAGAATACTATCGGAGGCATTCAGAGAAGGTGTCGGACCATTAGCCCAGCTAATAATAATAACTCACGACTCAGAAATTTTTGAAAACTCGGAAGTTGACCAAATATTTAGGTTTGTCATGACAGCAGATGGTTCATGCATCTCAAGAGAATAAGAACGTCATCCTTTCTAGCCTTCTTCCTGCATCATCATAACATTTCTCAGCTTCTTCAAACCCTCCATAGGGATTCTTTTCACAGAATAGTGATTGTGGGTGGCAATTCCATCAGTTGATGATGAATTGCTTTCTACACATAGTTATTTAATTTGCCAGCGTGTCATGTTTTGTATCTCTTTGACAAGCTGCATCATGTTCACTCTTTTATAGCCTGCCCAGACCTAGACCGTCTTCTATAGAATATTTTTTCGCAGACAATATAAGTCCGTATCCTGTTCTCAAATATGGTTTATGTTGTCATCGTCGCACCATTTCGCTAATAGTGAGGTGCATCGCATCAAAGCGAGGTGGCTATAGCCTGTTGTTATCTTCAGCTCATTCTATACTGGTGGTTGATGACGAGCTAGATATAGTGTTGATCTTTAAACAGGCATTGAGTAGGCAGGGCTATACCGTCTTTGGTTTTACTGATCCCTTGCTGGCTCTTGAACATTTTAAGGTAAACTCCGCAGATTATGGCTTGGTAATAACAGATATCAGGATGCCTCGAATGAGCGGCTTTGAGCTTGCTGCAAAGATTAAAGTTATCAAGCCTGATGCAAAAGTAGTCTTCATGTCGGCATTTGAAATAAGTGACCTTGAATTTTCAATACCTGGAATCAAAATAAATGACTTCCTCAGAAAGCCGGTTGATGTAAAGACCCTTGTGCGAAGAGTCAAGGTGGCTATGGGGAACTAAAAATTACTATATTATCTTTGCAACTGATTGCAAAAAGTGTACCAGCAGAAGTACAAAACAAAAATCACTAACTTCCTAATTTAGAAGCATAAGGGTTATCTTTTGAATTCTACTGTATGAAAATCCTACTATGAACGCAACGTCTGCCGCTTGAGATAGGCAAGGCATGGCACCATCTATAACCTCCAGATTATGTTAGAGAGGATGTGATCTTCAAGGCTAGATCGAAAAGGTGTAGCACCCAGCTCTTGATTCATGCATAACATATTGAAGGACCTTGATGCCCTGGAAGCTTTGCCAAGATGTATGTAACTAGAATGTGTCGTACTTGCAGACATCTCTGCAGCTGCTCAGGCCTGTATTGTTTTCCAAGGCATCTAGAGTGCTTTTCTCATCAGTCTGAATCAACGTTGCAACCTTGGAAGAATATCGTAGATTTTTTCTCTATATCTTTTTATATATATAAGGACGTATGAGAATCCTGACCAATCCAGCAACCCACTTTAAGGATTGAGCCCATACATTCTAGAATGACTTTGATGCAAACCGATTCTCCGAGGTAGAGTTTGCCTGTATAGCCGCCCTCTTGATATTCAGGCGCTATATATGTCATGCACCTCAAAAAATACATCACGCTACACTGAGCACGAAGCGAACTTGCGATAATCAAAAAGAAGATATGATGTGAGATTTATGTTAATACTATGTCTCAAAATGAGATTGTGTATCTAAAATACCAGAACCTAGAAGACATGCTCAAAGTGATAATCTACTCTGCTCAGTCGATGCTTGGAGTCGTTCCCATGCTCTATTATATTCACTACAATGGCAAGCATGTCCTTTTTATTCAGACAGGTGCAGTTGGAGGAGTGACGATTCACTATGTTGCTGAGAATGAAAAGCCTACCAAAAAGTTCATTCAGCTAAAAAGGCTTTCTGGAGAATTCACATTTATAGATAGCATAGGAACTGATGCACAGTCACTGTATGTTCCAATATTAGGGCTCGAAAAGTGTACCCTTGCCTTTCCCACCCTATAGGAAGAAAAAGTTTTAGGGCAAGACAACATACATTTTCTATCAAACGTCGAAAATCACCTAGAAAGATAAGGCCTGCAAATGAAGTTTCAGAGGATGACATTAGCGCTTTTTTGCAAGCGATCAGGAATTTTGAGGGCTATCCAAAGCTAAGAGACATTAGGAAAATGCTTCCATTCCTAACGCCAGTCCAGATAAACGTTATATCCAAGTACTTGGAAAGGTCTGGGGCAATAGTTATTGACGCTGATGGATACATCACATGGATGCGCAATGAAGATCCAGGACAGCTGACGCTCGGCGAGGTAGCAGACATGAGCAGTGACCTCAAGAGACTGCTCGAGAAGAACGCGAATAGAGAGGATTTAACCTAATGTTCCAGATCTTATGTTAAGTTTGGCTGTTTGGTTTCAATATCGTAAAAGATATGGGTGGGACAGATATTGTTGATTGTTTCAATATTATTTGAGGCTGCAAAAATACTGGTGCAATTAAGACCAAAATAATGTAGAATGTTTAATATCTCTCCCTATCTTGCTCGCAGCTAAACAACAGATATTGACCAATATTTTTTTGAAAAACTGTCTTACATAAATTATAAGGAAAGAATTAAACTAGAAAAATATAGTTAGGTCTTTGGTTCAAGAGATCTTATAAGAACCGTAGAGCGTGCTCATCAACATGCTCAAATTTTGTTAAATAGTTTTATGTTTGTCTGAATAGACGGTCAATGTATTGTTGTTGAAGCCAATTACTTCAGAACAGATGTATGCGATCGAACAAAACGGCCATTCTATTTTTGGAATGCGACGTTTTCTCATGATGGAGAATGCTGGCCACGGGGTAGCGGATTTTGTTGTCCGAAAGTTCAAGACCTTGAAGAACAAGAGAATAATTGCGATATGCGGCACGGGCAACAACGGTGGTGATGGGTTTGTCGCATCGCGTCACCTTGCTGGGTATGGAGCCAAAGTAGTGGTCATTTTACTTGGTAGCCCTTCCGATCTGAGAAGCGAAGAGGCAAGACTTAACTGGAGCATAATCGAAAAAATGGATTCAATTGAATTGATATTTGGCAAAGAGTTAACCCGCGAGATAAAGAGCCGGATCGCCAATGCTAACATTATCCTGGATGGTATATTTGGCACAGGCATTAAGAACGAGATTAAAGAACCTCATGCATCTGCAATAGATGCGATAAACAAATCTAAGGCTTATGTTTTGGCAGTCGATGTTCCTTCAGGATTTGACCCAAATACTGGGCAGATCCATAAAAAATGCATCATGGCAAATGCCACTATTACCTTTCATCGATTAAAGGTTGGATTTGTAAAAAAGAAGAATAATAATAAAAAGAAATACACAGGTCCTGTATATGTGGAATGGATAGGAATACCACCGGACGCTGAAAAGGGGATCGTATGAACCCAGCAGTATTACAGATCGCAGTAGGCCAGATGGCCAATTTTACCTACATAGTAGCTGATGAGGAAAATGGCGAAGCCGCAGTCATTGATCCTTCTTGGGATTTGGATAAAATATTCCAGACGCTAAAAAAGAACAACTGGCGAGCCAAGTATATCATCAATACTCATACTCATTTTGATCATGTGATTGGAAACGAACAGGTAGCAGAGCTAACTGGTGCCAAGGTAGTACAGCACAAAAACTCGCAGTTAGAAAAAGACATTGCAGTATCTGATGGGGATACAATCGAAATAGGACATATCAGGCTACGGGTTTTGTACACACCTGGCCACTCCAAGGACAGCATCTGCCTCCTACTTGATGATCAATTCATTCTAACTGGCGACACACTCTTTGTGGGTAACTGTGGCAGAGTGGATCTTCCGGGAAGTGACGCAAAAGAGATGTATGATAGCCTATTTAATAGGCTGGCAAAACTGGACGAAAACCTAGTCGTGTATCCCGGTCACAACTATGGTCCAACTTCTATGTCTACTATAGGACATGAAAAGAAAACTAACTATGTGCTACAGCCTAGGTCAAAACAAGAATTCTTGCAGCTTATGACCGGTAGTGAATAGATGCTCGATATTACCGCATCTGACAGACTTGCAATCAAAAGTTTTGCTACGAAAAACCCTGTTTTTGTGTGTGTGATCTCCTACACTGCCACAAGCGAGATTTCGGGGCTTACAGTAGCAGGTGCACACGCCGAACTAGTGAAATATACCTCACCAGCAGACGCAGAATTTCTGTATCATGGACGCTGCAGCTGCATTGATGTTGTACCTGCTACACCTGATGGCAAGCCTACGCCGGCACTGATTACACGAACTGCGTTACAATTGGCAAGGATCCCCCTTCTGGTGGTTGATGCAGGAGCAAAGGTCAAACCCTCAATACCTTACGTATCATTTGGAGTTGAACCTGGTAGAAACATTATAAATGAAAATGCTATGGACATCTCAAACGTCAAGCGTGCATTTGAGTACGGCGAGCTGCTTGGAAAACAACTGGCCATTATGTCAGATCTTATAGTAGTAGGTGAGAGCATTCCTGGAGGCACTACTACTGCACTTGCAGTGCTGAGAGCGCTTGGCATTGATGCAAGGTTCAAGGTAAGCAGCAGTATGCCTGAAAATCCGCACAACCTGAAAAACAAGGTAGTGGATTCTGCAATAGTCAGAGCTATTACTAATGGGCTTGGAAGGATCATCTCACCCTTTGAAGCTATATCCACTTTTGGAGATCCAATGATGCCTTCTGTAGCAGGAATTGCTAGTGGCGTGCTATCTGCAAATGGTAAGATTATGCTTGCAGGAGGCACCCAGATGTCTGCAGTCGTTGCAGTGTTGAAGCATCTCAGCAGGCCGCTCGAGGGTCTTTATATTGGCACTACAACATATGTAACAAAAGATCCGTCTTCAGATCTATCTGGCCTTGTAAGAATGGTTTCGGAGAAAGTTCCAATTTTATCTTGCGATCTTCACCTAGGTGAATCAAGCAAGCCAGGTCTGCAGGCATTTGCAAAGGGGTTTGTAAAGGAAGGAGTCGGTGCAGGTGGCGCTTCAATTGTGGCTATCACAAAATCAAGAGGTAAAATAACGGGTAAAAAATTAATGAATGCAGTTGAAAAAGAATATGAAGTTTCTATAGAGGAGGCCGCGGGACATTAGCCCATTTGAGAGCTCCCTGGGGTCAATACTACTTTTAGCTTTTATCGGTAGATTGTAGTAATAATATTACTGCCACATTAAAGTACTTGCAGTTTGACTCTGAGCTTACTGTCGTCCTTTGCAACGTGACGGTACATATTCATTTGTTCATATCTAGTAGAATTCCTTTGACAATAAAACTACTGATAGAGCTCTATCTTGTAGTTACCGGTCATAATGATGACGGTTTGATCTGAAATTTGCGTGATATAAAGGGACTCGATGGGTCGACAAAGCGCCACTCCTTGTCCAATGCCCGAGTGATGCCTATTCTTGGTGTACTGATAACACGCTTGGGTCTCTTGCCAAACTCGATATAAATCTCTGAGTCGGAATTAGTCATGTCAGTTCCATTGAGTAACGATGTGATATTGAGAGCCTGTGTAAGCTTGCCAGGACCAGAGGTAAGTGAAAAAATATTGTCGACTGGCCGGAACTGCCTCATTAATTCGATGCCTTCTACCGGCTCAATTCCACGAATAAGTACTGCACCTGCCCCTACCTTGTTTCTTCTTGCAGAGACATTTAAGCAAAAGTGGTTGCCGTAGGTGAAATATACGTAGGCCCTTCCAACATTGCCAAACATGACTTTGTTTCTACCTGTTGGGCCGACATACGCATGGCTTGCTAGATCATCTCTGTAGCCGTATGCCTCTGTCTCCACAATTATGCCTGCAAGCCGAAATTGCTTCTTCTTCTTCTTCTTATTTTTTATCGTGCGGACAAGCTTTTTACCAACAAGATCTCTTGCAACGACTTCAATAGGCCGCTGGTAAAATGAGCTGTTCTGGCAGCTCACAAATAATCCTCCAATGACACTTTATTCTCTTCATCCTTATTGATTTCTACGGCTAGTTTTTTTAGATCCGCTTGCAGCGCAGAACGAAGATCTTTATTGTAAATAACAGCTGCTGGGTGGAAAGTCAAAAAGTACTTTTGGTCTCCCTTCTTCACTATCTTGCCCCTATTTGCAGTTATCGAACTGCCACCTAACAGAGAAGAGTATGCAGTCCTGCCAAGTATACAGATCACTTTGGGCTTGATGAGTGCAATCTGCCTGTCAAGATATGGTCTGCACGCGGTCAGCTCATCTTCTTTCGGTACCCTGTTGTTTGGAGGCCGGCACTTGACTATATTTGTGATGAACACCTGCGACCTTTCGATGCCTGCTTTTTTCAGCATGTTGTCAAGGATTCGACCCGCGGCTCCTACAAATGGTCTCCCCTTTTCGTCTTCGCTACGACCCGGTGCCTCTCCTATGAACATTATCTTGGCAGAAAGCTGACCTTCGCCTGGCACAGCATTCTTCCTTGACCGTGACAGCTTGCAGAGGGGACAACCTCTCACTTCAGCAGCAATCTTCTCAAGTGAGTCATCGTGCTTTTGTGCTGTCATAAGATGTCATCATTAACTTCTTCTTCTCCAAGAACATATATCTTTTAAAAAGCACGCGCACTCTTCCTCTTTTTTAATAACCCCATTACTATGAGTATAATTCCTATAATGATGCCATAGACAGAATAGACATATGAATTAGTAATAATTGAGCAGTTTCTCTCCATTTCTTCTAAGCGCTCTGGAGTTAGAAGAGACCTGTCAACTTGCGCAAGGTCTGACAGGCATTTGAAGCCCTGAAAATTAAGGTAAATAGCTGCCGCTCCACTTGCAGCAAGTGTTATTGCTCCAATGTACATGTACTTTTTATAGAGCCTGGGCGAGCGTATGCTAGCATCCTGCATCGCCTATTACTTATACACTATGATAGAAGAAGAAGAACAACACCTGAAGCAGGCTGTTAAGAATAATCATATCTTAACATCCAGCCTGTCTATTGACAAGTAACATGACATATCCTAAGGAAAACAGAGAAGGGTATAGAGAGAGCAGCAGATGAATATGCTAGCCACCCTGATATTTCTCTTGCTTTCTTCTTCCACCTCCTAGCAGTGGTCTAATTGTTGCTAACATGGTACAATATACTGCAGCTGGTGAAATAAAAAAGAAAGCAGCGTTATCTTAAACTATGCACAGGATTAAAAGCTAAGGTAGCTCTTAATCCTGTTCGGACCAAAATAGATAAGTCATTTTTGGTTTAAATGACGACAACAATCGCGTTGCACTACTTGATAGACCACTCCTAGTCAACCGGATGACTTGACTTATACTTTTTGAGGTTGTACTCTGCTTAAGGAATCCAAGACAGAGAGCAGAAGAAAGAATGAGAAGGTTATAGTGCTCTCTCGTGCATTATAAGAAGTACTTGCAATCTTCGGCAAGCCTATTTCCTTCCTGATCTGATCTGGCGTATTATGTCAAGTACGTCGTCAGCGTCCTCAGCCTCTGGATTGATCTCTAGATAAGAATTCAGAACTTCTAATGCCTCTGAAGGATTGCCCTTTTTAAGAAGTACGATCCCTTTGTCCCTTATTGCATCAGGGTTATACCGGTCGATAGCAAGTACCATTTCATTTGCAATATTGTACCTATCCATGTCCTGTATTTCGTAGTAGCTTCCTTTCAGATTGTTTAGCATCCTTATCACAACTTGGGCTGCTGTTGCTTTCTCTACAAGTGCATGGGTAAGAGGAATATTCTGCTGTGGATATGCTTGATCAATCAACACTTTGAGTGAATAGTCGTCCATTATCCTGCCGCCATTGAACGGATCGACGATGATCTCACCACTGTTGTCTTCGAGAATATGCTTAATCAAAAAGTGGCCAGGAAAGTTCACTGGGTACATCTTGAAGTTCACCGAGCGTGCAACTCTCATGTAAAGTATGCAAAGTGTAATAGGGATTCCTATCTTCCGCTCGACTACTACGTTGAGGTAGCTATTGAGTGGATTGTAATAGTCATCGGTATTTGGTTTGAATTTTTGCACGTTAAAGAGATGGTCATTTATCTTTTCTATTATCTGCGTTGGTCGCGGGGGTACATTGCCGCCCTTTTTAAGTATCCTGTATACGTCTTGCCCCATTGCATCTATCAAGGACAAGAACGCAGAGACGTCAAGGCTAGGGTAAGCAAGTATCCTTGCTAGATGCAGAGCATACTCAGCCAGCCTGTCCGTATCATCAGATGATGTGATGTGAGTGACGACACTACTTTTCCAATCTTGAATCAAGGAATCGATATCGGCGGCCAATTGTCTTCTCAAGTGGCTGGCACCTATTTATGTAGATCATAGAAGTCCAGATTGTAGATATGATAACAATAAAGCACCTTATCATAAAATTCTCCTTTTACGTTATTATTTTCACTTTTATAATGAACCAAAATATAGTTAGGTTAATAAAAATTAAGATAAATGCTTTTATTCAAACTTTCCAGCCATCATTTCTATGATGGATGGTAAAACTAAGACTATTCTTGATAGAAAAATAAGTTTTCTGGGTCTAGCTGCCATAATAGCAGTAGTGGCGACAACCATCATTA
>DAIUEZ010000001.1:63120-78361 GCA_036844865.1 Nitrososphaera sp.
AAATTAAGATAAATGCTTTTATTCAAACTTTCCAGCCTTCACTTCTATATGACAGACGGTAAAACGAAGAGTATTCTTGATAGAAAGATAGGTTTTCTGACTCTGACTGCCATAATAGCAGCAGTGGTGGCGACAACCATCATTAATTTCTCAGGCACTGCGTTTGCCTATACAGAGGACGACCCTGCGGTAGTGTATTCCTGCTTCGAGACAAATGACGACGGAACCTATGTGACACAAACAGATAACGAAACTGGAGAAGTAAGTCTTGTTCCCTGTCCAATAGACCACGGAGACAACGCATGGATGTTGACATCCTCTGCACTAGTGCTTATGATGACTCCTGCAGGGCTGGCTATATTCTATGGTGGTCTGTCAAGGCAAAAGAATGCTGTCAACACACTTCACATGGTATTCATTACTACTGGAGTTATTGCAGTGCAGTGGGCGTTGTGGGGATACAGTCTTGCCTTTGGACCTGACGCAGGAGGATACGGGTTCATAGGAACCTTGGATTGGGCCGGACTGCAGAACGTGCTTCATGATGTACCCTCAATTGCATACGGTGGTATAGATGGTACAACCATACCTCACCAGACATACATGATATTCCAGATGATGTTCGCTATCATTACACCTGCACTAATCGTAGCAGCACTGGCAGAGAGGATGAAATTCAGTGCATTCATAATATTCATAGTGCTCTGGGCAACATTCGTTTATGACTTTGCGGCACATTGGACATGGGAGATCACTGGACCTGATAATTATGGAAAGAATCCTGGATATTGTGGCTTTGGATGGACAGGCTGTCTAGGATCACTTGACTTTGCAGGTGGAACAGTCATCCATGTCACCTCTGGTTGGTCCGGGCTTGTAATCGCTCTCATGCTTGGACGCAGGCTGGGATATGGCAAGCTTCCAATGGAGCCACACAACATATCACTTGTTGTATTAGGTGCAGCGCTACTGTGGGTCGGTTGGTTTGGTTTCAACGCAGGTTCCGCAGCTGCGGCGGCCACAAACGCTACAAGTGCATTTGTTGCAACGCAAATTGCTACAGGCATGGCGGCAGTGACCTGGGCTCTGATATCCTGGGCACACACTGGAAGGCCTTCAACAGTCGGTGCAGCTTCTGGCGCAGTAGCTGGACTTGTAGCTATCACCCCAGCATCTGGCTTTGTGTCACCAATGTCCGCAATAATCATAGGTATCCTAGCCTCAGTTTGCTGCTACGCGGCGGTGGCATTCAAAAATAGGAGGAAATGGGATGATGCACTTGACACATGGGGAGTACACGGCATCGGTGGCCTTGCAGGCGCTCTGCTGACAGGCACCTTTGCAGAAGTGCGGTTCACACCATGGGGAGACAACGGACTTGCATTTGGCAACCCTGCACAGCTATATGAAAACGCGGTAGGCGCATTTGCTGCACTTGCATGGTGCATGGGCGTTACTGCACTCATTATCAAGGTAATGGATCTGGTGTGGCCAGGCGGCATAAGGGTTACTCCAAAGGAAGAGGAAATCGGTCTGGACCTTGTACAGCATGGCGAAAGGGCATATGTAACTGGATAGGGTGGCAGCGTCATTACTTTTCTTTTTTCTTTTTTTGATTGCTCCTCCTACAGTTGCGAAAACGCATTGAATTTGCCGGTGACCACAAGCTTTTGATGTCAGAACAGATGCAAGCCTGTGTATTAGATGGGGCCTAAAATGCTATGTCCTACGCCTCTGCGATTCAGCTTGCTGCCTTTACCACTTTGAGACCTGTAATATGTATTAAATCAAACTTTTATCCATCTCATCAGGAGTAATACTCCTCTGCCCTATGATACCAAGTGCCTGACTCTTTTTTCAAGCACAATAAACTAAAACCCGTCATCTGTGCTCATGTATAGATCAATGCCTTAGCAAATGACCTGTCCCAAAAGCAAGGGCCTGCATATATGTAACTGATCATCTATAATGTTTCTATAAAGTGAAGTTCCAGTTGCTAAACTCTTCATTTTATCTAGTTATATAGAGGAATCCTGCATTAAGGTTATATACGAGCATTCAGTTTCGTGCAGATACCCTTGGAGTCCCAACAGCAAAAGGAAGCTGAGATTATAAGCGAGGTTCTCCTCAAGGCAGCCAGCGAGCCAGAATTCAGAAACGAGCTGATCAAAGATCCGGAGATAATTTTAGAGCAGTATGACGTTTCACCGGAAGCCAAGCTGATCATCCGAAGAAGCATTATAGATCTAACTCAGTAGCTCAGCAATTTGCAAGTAAGCATAAACTAGCAACATCACTACAAACAATATTACTACAATAACCGCTAATGTGACAATATTTGAAAATACAATATCAATGTACAATGCAACAACAAAACATAGCTGTAACCCGATCCTATTGAGAAATAAGTGTGGTCAGTATCTTGAGACTTATTTGATCTCGTTGGCGAGAAGGATGATAAGAAAAGAAACATTAATGAATATTAGAGAAAAATAGATTTGCTAACGCGTCCTGATAAGCCTTCTGCCTGTGTACCACCTATAGATAAAGTATCCAGCGGCAATTATTGCTATTGCTATTATGAGGGGCCAAAGCAAGTATATTACTATAGCAGCCACTATCACAAGGGCTGCGATAACCGCCCAGTCAAGCGCTCTTAACGGTCTTGCCATGATAAGGGCGATTAGCCAACATTACTATTCAGCATTTGTAACGATAGTTATTAAGTATTTATCACCATTTTTTACCTGCGACCTGTCTAGTGTGATAGTATAGATACTGCTGAGCATATCCTGCATACTTGCCAAAGTACCTTCTTGCGTCATCTGACAGCTGCTGATACTGATGGGGGGTAATCTTATCATGGAATTTGCTTTTATGAAGCCAACTATAATGACTAGCAAGTGCTCTTGCGATCCACACATCGATTGGAAATGCGTCAAGCTTTTCAAGTGAAAACAAAAGCACGCAGTCAGCTATTTTATTCCCGATTCCATAGACTTGCAGCAATTCTTTTTTTGATTCGTAATAGCCTGATTTCCTTAGTAAATCAAACTCAAGTCGTCCACTTGAGATGGCATCAGCTGCAGCCTTTATTGCCTTTGTCCTGTATCCAAGGCCGCAGTCTCTCAGCTCATCTACACTTGCCTTGTTGATAGCTGTAGCGGAAGGAAATGTAAAGAAGTCCATTCCATCAACCTTTGTGTGCTTGCCAAACTTTCTCGTCATATTATAGAGCATCCTTCGAATCATAGGTATGTTGGTATTGCTTGCACAAACAAATGAGAATAGGCACTGGTGAGGCTCCTGTCTTATCAGGCGTAGGCCAGGGTACGCCTTGGTAAGCCTGCATATGAGTGGATCGTGCGATATTTCTTTAAATATCTTCTTAATATCATCGTCAAGTCTGAATATTTTTTGATCACAGGATTTGTCTTCCGGGAAGGAAGAAAATTCAATACACTTGTCAGACTGTGTGAACTTAATAACTTGGTCGCCATGTATGCCATACCATGAATTCTTATGTTTTTCCCAAAGAAAGACTTGACCACTATTTATACTGATGATAGGATCAAAGCTAGAAAAAAGCGTCTGCAATTCTGAGATATTGGCCCACTGTTCTTATTGAACTTTTTTAGGAGTACGTGATCCTGTGATATTGGCCACAAATGGCCTACGATATAAGTTGTTCTATCTTGCAATTTTTCTGCACTTTTCTCTCGATTTTTCTAATTGTTCTTACCATGTGTAATTTTGTTTTAGTGGACAAACCCGCTAGGTAACGTTAAATAAATGATGCTTGTGTTTGTAATGCGCATGAGTTCTAGCGATTCCACAGATCCTATGGAAGCTTTCAAAAAAGCGATTACAAAGGGAAGTGAGGCACAGAAGGACTTTATCCGGCAGTTTTCTAACATTCAGCAAGATGCCATGCAGAACTACTTTGCAGTTCTACAAAGTCTGACATTTCATAATGCAATGTTCAAGACTACGGTACAGAGCGGGGGTAGGATTTCTATTCCTGAGGCTGAAAGGCAGGCACTCAACATAGAAGATGGAGATCTTGTGCAGGTGATAGTGGTACCTATAGAGCGGCGACGCAAAGGATCCATGCAAAAGGAAACCTGATTATTGTTCTCTGCCTATAAGAAACTTCAGGACGATCTTATTAAACATTATAGGCTTTTCGACGTATGGTGTATGACCGCAGTTTCTTATCACTACAATCTGCCTTTTTGGAATTTCATCATATTCTCTGGCGTACTGTAGTGGTATCATCCTATCGTTTTCTCCCCATACAAGAAGAGTTGGAGCAATTATATTGGAAAGCCTGCCGTTTAATTTGGGCGCATATCTTATGCCAAGCACAGTGGACATGAATGCATACTTTGCGTTGGTAAGCCTCATTCTGTTTACAAAGTCCATTACTATCTCTTCGTTGACGGCATTAGACTCGTAGGCCATTTCCCTGAATGCCTCGTAGACATGCTCATACACCGGATATAGTGCAGCCATGATGTATCTGTCAAGGGTCGGAGTCGATGTCTTCATCATGCCTGCAGGCGATACCAAAACTAGCTTTTCAACCATGCGGTTGAACCTGATGGCAAACTCAGTGGCAATATGACCGCCAAATGATGAACCTATGATGCTTGCTTTGGATATGCCCAGATTGTCAAGAAACGATCTGAAAAAGTCAATGAAGAAATCCATTGTATATTCTACCGCAGGTTTATCGCTGTAGCCAAACCCAATAATATCTGGAACTATTACGTGAAAATATTTAGACAGAGCTGGAATTACACGAGACCATCTTTCAGCAGAAGCGCCAATGCCATGCAAAAGAATCAGAGTCTTACCTTCGGGCGGCCCATAGTCGAGATACCTTATGGTATAGCCATTGACGTTGGTGAACTTTTGTGGCGTCGACTGCTCGCCCAATCAGTTCCATAATGGAAAGCTTATGTAATATATTTATGTGGTTATAAGGGGGCGCTGTATAACTGCGTTGTAGTAATTTGATATCGACAATAAACAACTTTTTCTACTCCTCTGCTCTGCTCTAGTATCCAGTCTGCAATGTTAATTCATCTATGGCTGATTGAAGATTTTTCGAGCTGGGGCTTGACCTGTATTAGCCTGTTCGAGGTTGTTCTTCAGGTTTGATCTCTTCTGCTTCTGAGCTTGCGTAGTCCTGTAGTTCCGGCTTTTCTTCTTCGCTGACTGGAGGACTAATAATATCCTTTGATTGCTCAGTTGATTGCTGCTGCTGCTGCTCTACCTGTTGTTGCTCTCCGCCATCAATGGTTTCAGCTGTTGCAAACCTGTCTCCTACGTGCGTTACCCTCACTCTAGTTTTCTGACCGACCCTTCCACCTTTCACGAAAACAATAAATCCTTGAACTCTGGCAACCCCATCGCCTTTTCTACTAATCTCGGTAACTTGAACATCGTATTCCTTACCGCTTTCAACTGGCTTTGGACCGCCGAAGCGGCTGCCTCCAAAACGTCCTCGTCTGTACGACATTCACTTTGTAGTGGACAGCATGACAATTAAAGAGAGGTGATGTAATCATATTTCACATTGTTACAGGCCTTTTCTTTGTAAATAATCTACGTTAATAATTTTATAGGATTATATCGTTATAATTTCTAGATCTTTTGGCTTAAACCTTATTGCATCTTTCTAAGATCTGCATATTTGCATGTAGTGTTTATACTACTCCACTTCCCCATTGGCCATTTAATAGTGTCCATTAACAGAAATGTATCAACCATAGAGAGAAAAGGCTAAAGAGAGTCGTATAGTACAATTACCAGTGCTAGTTAAATCCTCGTCACTGCAATTAGTGTTAGAGCAGCACTAAGTTGGCTACAAACTCAACCGATGAACCCTTGCCTTCCTGGCAGATGGACAATAGACAGAAATATCATCATTTGGATTATGATGATGCAACTATTGAAGGTTTGATGCATTATTTCAAATTTCAAACGTACTCTGAACTACGATGGTTCCTGCGATGCATAAGAAAAAACTAGCCTTAGGTTAAGCTAGAACATCATGACTGATCCTGTTTCCTCTTATATACTTCAACAACGCATCAGAGTCATGTTCAACCTTGAAATACTGCTTCATATTTTCAATTGTCTCATCATCATATAGATGATGATGTTTTCTATTGATCTTTTGCTTTTCTCTAAAAATCTCTGATGTCATAATATAAGTTAGAGTTCATAATAAATAAAGAGTTTCATTATAAAACGTATAACTTAACTTGCTAAGCAAGACTTTTAGGCTATAGTGGTTTTTGTATCTATCTGAAAATCGAAAAAGAAAACTATGCGTTTATGTTTATTATTATTATCATCATCTTCATGCATTTTCTGTCATGTTCTAAAGCAGATGTAGCTTTGGATATGTATATACACTATCTCTCAGATCTAATTCTACCAAAGAAATCTACCTGAATATATGAAGAAATACGCCTGAAACATATAATAACGATATGTTCGAACCGCTAAACAAACTCGCCAGCTGATCTTAAGTGACCAGCTGGCAAGGATGCGATCAACGTGAGTCTCCAAGCTCACATAGACTCACGTATCCTTTGAAAGGAGCGATTCGTAATCTTAAGCTTTTAGAGCGATTTTTCCATGTCTTGATATAGAGGCGCATTCCTGGCACAAAAGTCAGCAACTATCGGTTTATATGTTTTAATCGATATCCCCTTGGCATGTCTAAACGAGAGGAACGTGAAAAGACGGAATTCCTGCAAAGACAACAGCAGGATGCGATTAGCAGGTCAATTGATGAAACAAAAGATAACATTCGCAAAGCAATAGAGGAAGTAAGGAGGGAGACTCCAAGGTATTCTCAGACTATTGTAGATTTCCAGAACGAAACAGCCGAGGCGACGCGAGAGATTGCAGATAACTTTTTGGATTCCCAGAAAGAGGTAATTAATTCCATGCAATCCGCATGGACTCCGTTCGCAGACAGAACAATCAGCGGTGGCAGAGGCAACAACTATTACTACTGGATGATAGGTATGATGCAGCCTTGGTCGTGGATGGGAGTTTCCCCTAGGGACATGGCAGACATCTATGCAAGAGGCATAAGTGCAATGACCGACTCAGTAGCAGCAGGCACCCGCATGGCCACCAATATGATGTTTGCAGGAATTGAAGCAACTAGGGCAACTACAAATTATGCAAAGCACAATTCTAGGGAAATCGCAAGGATAACTTCAAATACTGCAAGGATCTTCGGGCAGAACACAAGGGAGACGGTTGGCAGGATGCAAGAGGGCAGCTATGGGAGTACAACAACAGGAACAGGAGCAACTACAACGGGCAGGTCTACAGGGACTACTGAAGAGAAAGAAACAGATACTGCAAGAAGAAAATAGGCACAAAAAGAAAAAGGCGTTAACAAAGCTAATCCATCATTTTTGTATCCCCAAAAATAGATTTGAAAATTAAACAATGCGAAAGTAATTCGTTAGATTTGAATGTTTCAAAAAATTTGCTTTCTCTTTACTTATTGTGGACCGACTACTGAGCAATCTTGGGCATATTGCCAAAGAGGTGTCATCAGGCTCATAAGAACAAAATCATTACAAACAATGCATTTGTATTCTAGACAAAACTCTTGCATACTGCATATACTCTTGGCGCCCAGAGCGCCAAGACCTTATGAGGCTTTTTACCAGTATTTTGTTTTTATTTTTTCAATGGCATGCTCATGCTCGGAACCCTTTCTCCTTGCGAATCTCTCCATCGCAGAAAGTGGCACGCCTCCAAGAGTTGAAGCCAACTGCGTGAAGAACCAGTCCTTTATCGGATTGTTGCGCCCTACTTTGCCCATGAACTTTTGGATGCCATATTTGAAGTTGTGCTGCCAAGTCTTGTACATGACGCCCAGCTTCCCAGGGTCCATAGTATTGCCAATGTCAAAAAAGTCTGATTTCTCAAGAAGTCCAATAGGCACAAAGGTAAGCGGTGTCGTAGTAAACTTGCTGTCTGGCTGCTCGGTTTCTAGCTCGTGTATTAGTCTGATGGTCTCCCAGCTGTCCTCCTGTGTTTCATCGTTGTTAAGACCCATAATGAGCGTGAATGCCGGGACCCAGTAGTTCTCATTAAGTGTCTTAATGGCCGTCTTGACTACCCAGTGCCACTCTTCTGGCTTGTATGGAGCAAGCTTGCGGTCTGCGTACTTGCCAATGAGCCTTATGCTGCCCGTCTCGAAACCACATTGGATGCCAATGTGGTTATCAGGGCCGGCTCTAATTATCTTAGATACATTGGGGATAAGTCTCTCATCTGCAATTGCACCGGCAAGCGTCCCATGGGTCGGGTTTGTATGTTCTATGCCTGTTGCCATGATACCTTTGAACAACTCTTCTAGAGCTTCCCGATTAGGCTGCATGTTCTTTGTTGTCCTAGGGTTGAGACCGTAGACAAAAATGTCGTCGCTATGGACCCATGCATTCTTTAATCCACCATACTTCATGTTTACTTCTATTTCCTTTTGCACTTTTTCAACCGGGTAGTACCTGAGTGGTCTCAGTGTTACATCGCAAAACTTGCATCCGCGTCCACAGCCGCGCATAACCTCGATCATGCCATGCATACTAGGGTTGACAATAGTTGGAATCTCACTGACTGAGGGCTCATACCAATAGTGTATGAACCTGCCATGGTACTTTCTACCATTTCTAACAAATTCTTTAATCTCAACTTTGAACTGGCTCTTCTTGAACGGATTGGCAGCCTCACATTCACCTGCAATAAGCGCATCAAAGAATTTGCCTCCAGCTCCGTCCATTTCTGGGCCGATACCTCCAAGATCCCCTTCGACAATGCCGTAAAGGCCATACTCCTCTATCTTGGCTGGGTCGTAGTTATATTGCCAAGTGCCAGAAGCGCCAGCAATCACCTTGGCCTTGCTTCCTGTCCTTGCCTTGGCGGCATTGATCCTCATATGAAGCTCGCGGTTGTAAAATTCATCATATGACATCTGTTTGCGGCCATAAGTGAATGTCATGGTGACTGGACCCATGCCAAGTGGATCCATCTCATATGTCCCAACAACTTCAGTTTCGGGCCCAATGAATTTCTCGATGTGATCTGGGTGGGAAACCACGACGTCCTCCTGCTTGTAGCCGTCCCTCAAAAGTGCAGCTTCAACCTTTCTCAGGCCATAAGGTGCATAATTGGCAACACCATTTGTATGGTCAATAGGGTTACAAATAAAATCAAAAAGGACTCTTGGAGTTACCTGATTGCGCATGACATAGTACCAAAATGAATTGTGATCTCTGTTAAAGTCCATTGCCGGGGCGCAGCCAAAGAATGATGCAAGCGATATTCCTCTGTAAGGGGACATCAATGTGCGATCGGCGGCAAGAACCACTTTAGGATACTTTCCCAATGTTTCAATCCCTATTCCTTTTAGAGGAAAGTGATTACAGATGCATTAAAAGGTTTCCAATACTTTGCAATGGTTTGTGTTAGTATTTACCTCATGTGGCCGTCTCGCTTTTCTATAAATTCCTGTAAGGTTTCGCTCCCTAACTTTCTTTTCAAAACATCGTGTATGCCCCTTACAACACCAAAACCATAGAATGTAAGAGCAGTATAGAGCGAGAGCAGAGTCGCGCCCTTTTCATATGCTTTCCAAGCGTCTTCTCCTGAAAAAATGCCGCCGCACGCAATTATTGCTATATCTGGAAACGCTCTATGTACATCCTCTACCAACTTGAGCATATAAGGAAAAAGCGGTTTGCCGCTTTCACCGGCAACTTCTCTTGTAAAATTTTGGCAAAGCCTAGTAGATTTGGTATCTATGGACCTAGTGTTGCCTAGTGTGACCAAATGCCCGCCATTTTCATAAAATACCTTGATCGATTTGAACTTGGCTTTCTTTTCTTCATCTGACGGCGGCAGTTTGCTGTATGGAGATATCTTGGACGCCTTAACCTTGCCTGGTGCATGTGTGTTCATCAGGTCAATTATCTTTTTTGTAAACTCAGGTGACTGTAGCACCTTATTGAAATCAGTATTTGGCGAAGTCCTATTTTCTTCAAAACCAAAGTCGATATGGGGTGCAGATCTGACTAGGATTTCTTTGCATGAATCAAGCACTGCGTCTTCAGTATAGATATCAGTAATGCCGGAAAAGTTAAGCAGGATTTTTGCATTGCCTCTTGATCCTCCCATGAATTTTCTTAAATTTGAAATTGTATAATCCAGGCCTTTATGAGGATACCCTTGTGCGTTAATTATTGCTTTCCTTTCATCGTCGACTACAACCCTGACAGTGCCCTCGCTCTTTGGCCGCTGGGGATTGCCAGTATTAGGATTTATCAATACGCTACCCGGGTTCAGAAAGCCAAAAACATATGATGTTGGGCTAAGCACCTCGCAGTTCTTATCAAATCCTGCTGCGATCCCAATTGGGCTTTTCAATTCATAATTTTCAATTTCAACTGCTAGCTGGTCACCGGGATCAAAATAAGTCATATTTTCTCTAAACCTGTCTGTCATCTTGAGCAGACTTTCTTTTGCCTTCTCATGCACTACTTCTGCCTGTGCAAACTCGTCGGTTGCTTTGTATCTTGAATAAAGGTATCTGCGGTAAAGCCTGAATAGATGTGGATCCAAACTCATCTTGAAGGAATCTACAAGCCTCATTTATGGTGTGCCTGCCCCCTTCAATTTCAAGCCTTCTTATCCATAGTCCGTGCTAGCTGTTGGTGGCTAATTGTCAAAAAAGGTCTGCCCACCAAATATCGAAGTAATAGTTGTCAGAGATTTCGTATTTCTCCAAGCTGTAATAATCTTCGCTGATCTTAGCCATCATCAGCACAGCGCCTTTAGAATTATCCTCATATTCTTTTTGCTAAAGGCATGCGAATAGCACTTGCTTTCTTTCGCTTGATTATTTTGAACTCTACTGCCGAAGCTCATGCCACTAGTTGTGTACATATCCACCTAGGCAGCTGCTACTCGGGTCTTTGGCATGGTGACTCTTTGGTAGTCATCCTCTAATCTGACGATGTCATTTTCGTCAAACCTACCATATGAGATTTCAAGTATTATGCACTGGCTGTCAAGCGCACGCACTCTATGTTTTGCTTGTCTTGGGATTGTAATCGTCTCCCCCTCCCCTAGGACAATTCTCTTTTCATCAATCTCGACCATAGCGGTGCCTTTGATTACCTTCCAGAATTCTGACCGCTTCTTGTGGTACTGCAGACTGAGCCGGGAATTTGCATTGACATAAATCAATTTGACAGTGCAGGACTTGTTTTCGTGGAACTTCTCAAATCTGCCCCACGGCCTGCTTTCAGAATAAATCTTCATGCAAGAAAAGGGAAGAAAATCGATTTAACTATTTCCATTCCTATAAATACTGTAAGCTGGGAAGAGTACCTGTGGCCAAGTCAGACGATTGCACAAAAAATGATCATGGGTTATGCAGTGGAACTATTAAAGAGACGGTCAATTCATTCACTATAACTAAGATGTGTGCCTGCCCCTGCCATGACAGTATGTACCATCTCATTAGAAACACCATCGCAGTCGTAAACCAGAACCAGAGGAACAACCCATACCAGTTCACGCATGACAATGAGAACAACAACATCTAGGTTACATAATTATAGCTGCTTTTTTCTAAATTTGAAATTTGAATAGATCCAATCGCTGCTATAAGTTAGTTTTAGGACAATATTTACAGAGAAGAAAATTCTTAGAGGCCTGAATAGACTAGATTAACCTTTACTATCCATTGACTCAATAAATTTTTCATAAAAAGTTAAATTGAGTTAGCGAATAGTCTGAATGACTTTGAACCAAAAGGCTACTGTAGAGGTTGCAGCTGCACAATCAAAGCCTGCAGTGCTGAAAGGAAAAGTGAAATATGATAAAAAAGCCGAGTCAGAGTTCTTTGTTGACAATTCGGCTCTGGCAGGCTTTACCACCGAGCGTATTTTATACATGGCTGTGAGGGAACTTATCGAAAACTCGCTTGACTCGTGCGAGACAGGCCATATCCTGCCCAAGATATCGTTGTCACTTAAGCTACTTGATGCATCAAATGACCTCTGGATGATTACATGCAAGGACAATGGTATCGGGATACCGTCAGATAAGGTACCCATTGCAGTATGCTCGTTTCTGACATCGGGCAAGTACGTGGAAAAGCAGCAGCGTGGCCTGTTCGGTGTGGGCCTCAAAATGATAGCTGCGTTTTCCACCAAAGATACTATTCATCCGCTCAAGGTTTGGTCAAAATCAATTGAAGAAGGTGTGGAATATTATTTCGCGCTTAGGACAGACATCAGCACAAATAAGCCAATAGTCCTTGCAAAAAAACTAATCAAAGGTGAAGAAAGCAAGATAGAGGAAGACTCCGGCTTTAAGGTTGAGGCGGTGCTTCATGCAAGACTTTCTCCAATTACAAGAAATAACATGAAGAACAAGATTAACGAATACATCAGTCAGACAAGCATTGTCAACCCTTATGCGATTATTGAATATGAAACTGATGAGGGCAGGGTCAAGTTTGAAAGAAGAACTAAAGTCATGCCGCAGCCTGCAAAAGAAGTTCTGCCTCACCCAGCAGATATGGATCTACAGACGCTCAAGAAGGCAATAATGAATTTTATGAATCAAAAGACCACACTTCAGGGAATCCTATCGACTTCATTTCAAAAGATGTCAAGTGAAAAGGCAAAAGAGATTATTGCTAAAGCAGGAGTAGAGAACAAGCCGGCTGACAAGTATACTGAAAACGAGCTCATTGAAATTGTCAAGGTGTGTAAGTACATCAACTTTCAGCAGGCAAACACGGATCACCTGAGCCCAATTGGTGAACAGATCTTGACGACTGGGATGACCTCTGAATATACAATTATCTCGACTAAGGAGACCGTCCCCAAAGAACCATCTATTCCAGAAATCCAACGGCCCCAGATTACGGTTAAGATATTAAAGCCAGCACTCGTCGCCTATTCATCCCGCACGTGTGTCATCAACAACAGGCCCACCATCGTCGAGTGCGGAATTGCATATGGGGGTGACATTCCATCGTTTAAACTCTATAGATTTGCAAACAAGATTCCTCTCCTATACGATGAAGGATCAGATGTAGCAAGAGAAGTAGTCTCTGAAGTTGAGATAAATAAAATGGGGATCACCAAGAAACAGGCAAAAGCGCAATTTGCAAATGGCGAGATCAAATCGGACCGAGCAGTAGAACTTTTGCCAATTCATATTTTTTTCCACATTTGCTCTACCAAGATCCCGTACAAGACTGCTGGCAAGGAAAGCATAGCCTCAGAAGGCGAGCTGAAAAAACACATGAAGTTTTGCCTGTCTGAACTCTATCGGAAGGTGAGCGCGCAGATAAGAAAGGAGCTACGCATGAAAGAGGCGCAGGGCCGGCTTAATCTTTACAAGCATTACATTCCTTTAGTCGTAAGCGCAATTTCCGAATCGATCCGAGTTGATGCCACCAAACTGGAGCAGTCATTTACTGAGCTCGCAGAAAAACACGTCAAGGGCGAAATCACTGGTGGAGTTGTGGAGAAAAAAGAGGATAGAATAACTGGTAAGCGCCTTGAAGAAGAAGCGGAAGAAGCATTAGAGGTCAATGGCGAAGTAGTCAAGCTGGATAATAAGGAGCAAATTGCAATCACTGCTGCGGCGAAAAAGCGCAAGCTGACAAAATCCAGAATCAAGGAGGAAAAAATACCGGAAACTCTGCGAAAAGACAAGAAGCAAGATCAAGCGCAGATGACACTTGATAAGGTAGCTGAAGATGCTAAGCCAAAGGGGAGGAAGAGCAAGTAAATGCCAGCCGACAAGCGTCACCTAGAAGTCATCAAAAAGATTAAACTGATAATGAAAGATGTCAGCACTGACCTTATGGTACAAAAGACCATGCCTGTTCTAAATGTCCCCAAGGTGGGTTATGACAACACAGTTTGGTCTGGCAAAGAGAGGATGTTGACAATTGGTCATAAGACCGCCAGCATAAGCCCGGACAGCACTAAGAAAATACCGACGTTTGCCCAATATCTGGTGATGGCTAATGCCGTGCGCAAGCTGCTAAATGAGGAAATGGAAAGTACCATACGTGGAATGTACTATGCCACGTTGAGTACTGTGGGCGATGAGAAGAACAAGCAAAAGTTCTGGAATAGCCAAGATGACTCAGATGACGCAATCAAGGCAATCGAACTCTTGACAGGCGTTCCAAGAGAAGAGTTCTCCGTAACCTCAAAGCCAAAGGGCATGATATCAGGCCCGATTACGCTCAGAGTTGGAGGCGATATCATCAATTGCAACCTCGGCAGTAGAGCTACATCGCAGCTGATACCGACCAATATACGCGACGTTGAAATAGTAGACGTCAAGGCCGACTTTGTGATGGTAGTGGAAAAAGATACTGTGCTAAACAATATTCGCAAATCTGGCTTTATACAGAAGCACAATGCAATTCTGATGACTGGCTCAGGCGAGCCAGATCGGGCAACCAGAATGATGGTTAAAGCACTTAACGAGGAGTGGAAAAAGCCGGTGGTGGTTTTTGCAGATGCCGACCCATGGGGCCTTGGCATCGCGCTCCGGTACAAGATCGGCAGTGAATCGCTCAGCTATGATAGTTACAGACTTGTCACACCTGACGCCAAGATACTTGGCATGTTGTTCTCAGACATTTACGAATACAACATACCCGAGGTTGCAAGGCTTGCCGCGTCAGAAGAAGATCTCAACAGGGCAAACGATATGAAGAAAAAACCTTGGTTCCAAGATAAGAAGTGGCAAAAAGAGCTTGACATATTTCTGAAGAATAAGGAAAAGTGCGAGCTTGATGCATTCTTCAAGCACGGCTTCAAGTACCTCTCAGAGACCTATCTGCCGCAAAAGTTGCGCGAAGCAGGCGTAATTTAGTGTTAAAAGATTTAGTGTTATACAATATTACGATCATAATATTTTTCATCTTCTGTCAGCAGTATTAAATGTAATATTTTGGGCTCGTTATAGTAAGTAAAGCGCCTCCAACACTGGTGAAAAATCGGGTGAAAAGCAATGGCTGTAAAAAAAGGTCGTGAACTGTTGAATTAGGGCGATATGCTTCACCCTGTCACAACAACCGTTCCTACCATTCCCGGGTGGGGCTCGCAATGGTACGTGTACTCGCCTGCTTTGTCAAAGGTGTAGCTAAATG
>DAIUEZ010000002.1:0-14222 GCA_036844865.1 Nitrososphaera sp.
CAGAAAAATTATCACTTGAAGCGGCGATCAAGAAGCTGGAAGAAATTACACCACTTGCAAAGAACCCAAAATCACGCAGTCCAACTGCCCTCGCCTCCACCCGAGAAAAGCCATCTGGTTCCAAACCTATTGCTCCCCAAGCAGCTACTGCTGCCACTACTACGCCAGCAGCTGCCGTTTCATCAGCAGCCGTAGGTGCTGCTGGTGCTGCTGCTAGCGGTGGCGGCGCCGGCGGCTCAACCACCATATCGCTCAGTGGCACAGGAACAAGCTATGACAAAGTAGAAGGCCCAATTGATGCTAAGTTCAAAGAGAAAAGACAGGTAGCTGGCACCTATCAAGGAATCAAAGTATGGGGGCCAATTGACCCACCAGGACAATTGGGTATATGGGGTGAAGACGTAACCAATGACTTTGACATCTGCGTTGCAGACGGAGCATGTATTGAAGCTTGTCCTGTCAATGTATTCGAATGGCTTGAAACACCTGGCCATCCTGCATCTGACAAAAAGGCTTTCATGATAAGAGAAAAGGACTGTATATTCTGTATTGCATGTGAAAATGTTTGTCCGCCTCAGGCAATCAAGATATTCAAAAAAGGCTAACTAACTTTCTGGTGCAAGTATCTATAAATATACAGAGAGATATCTCTTCAAAGAGCTGATACAATGTACGGCCTAGGGGCATTTATTTACATCATATTCTTAGCCATTGGTTGGATTATGATGCTATACACGCTCAACTTTTACTACCTCGCATACTATTCTCGCAACAACATTCCTCATGAAAGAAAAAAGCGGCAAAAAGTAGAGCTGCCAACCAATCTTCCAATAGTCACGATACAGCTGCCGCTATACAATGAAAAATATGTAGCAAAGCGTCTGATAGATGCTGTCTGCCGGATGGATTATCCAAAAGACAGGTTCGAGATTCAGATTCTGGACGATTCAGATGATGATACAGTCGACTTGATAAGATCAATTGTAGATGAGTACCGGTTCAAAGGGTTTGATATTGTCCACTTGCGGCGAAAAGATCGAAGTGGTTACAAGGCCGGTGCTCTTAAAGAAGGGATAAAATATGCCAAGGGAGAGTTCGTTGCGATATTTGACGCTGACTTTATCCCGCCAAGATGGTTCCTAAAGAGCGCTATTGGACACTTCTATGCGGATCCCAAGCTAGGTCTTGTGCAGTGCAAGTGGGGCCACGTTAATGAAAATTACTCTACCCTTACGGAGGCACAGGCGGTTTCACTTGATCTGCACTTTTTAATTGAGCAAAAGGCCAAGAGCCTTACTCATCTTTATATGAACTTCAATGGCACAGCCGGTATTTGGAGAACATCATGCATCAACGAGGCAGGGGGCTGGCACACTAGCACCCTTGTCGAAGATCTTGATCTCAGCTATAGGGTTCAGATGAGAGGTTGGAGGTGTCTCCTTCTGGAAGATGTAGTAGTCGATGCCGAGCTTCCAGTGCAAATGAATGCAGCAAAACGACAGCAATTCAGATGGGCGAAGGGCTCAATCCAGGTGGCTCTGAAACTACTGACTGATGTAATGCTCGGTCGCAACATTCCGATTGAAACTAAGACCCAAGCATTCATACAACTTACAAGGCACATCATAAACCCTTTGTTCCTTATTCAGTTTCTAATATTTCCAATGCTCCTTGCTATGGACTTTGAACTCTATACTGTATCTTGGGCTCCGCTGATCTCAATATTCATGTATGTTATTATGGGGCCAGGTGGGTACCTAATTATTATTAACAAGACATGGAGCGGCGAAAAATGGCGAGAAAAGGCCCAGCAGTTTTTCTTCTTAATGTTCTATTCAACAGGATTATCGGTCAACAATACTGTCGCAGTGTTTGATGCAATTTTTGGGAGGAAGAACGAGTTCCTACGTACCCCCAAGTTTGGAATCGTCAACAAGAGCGACAACTGGAAAAACAAAGAATACGTGCTCCCCTTCACGAAGACTATACTTTTGGAAATGTTCTTTGCGGTTTATGGATGCATGGCTGTCTTCATTTCAATATTTACAGGAAATTCACTATACGCTCCTATGATAGCAATTCCAACAATTGGGTTCATTTATGTCGCATACCTCAGCATTGTCCACTCATCTTTCAGCAAGAAAAAGCAATTCACACGCCGAGACTATGCACATACAATAATCACTGATGGACGTCCCGCCGATGTTGGATCTACAACTATGAGTTCTTCTACATCTACTGCTGCCAAGAGCGGCACCGGCAGGACGGCCTCAAAAACCTTGGGCCAGAAACTGGCGCTTGCAGGGATGCTTGCGTTTCTGACGATGGGTGCAAGCGTCGCGTATTTTGGGTACCAGAACACAATGTACCTGCTCGACAAGGCCATTGGGTTCGTTGCACGTGCAGAAACTGCACAGACGCCAGAGCAGCTGGCACTGTACATAAAGCTGACGCAAAAATTGATACCCTCAGACGGGAACCCAGTCTGGCTCTTTCCAACACCTAAGACTGACTTCGCCATGATCCAAGACAATCTTGATAGTATGATCGTTCGAGCGAATATTGCCTCAGGAATGGATCCCCTCAGCGACAGCTACAGTATAGCAATAAGAGATATGCATATGTCGGCTGGAAGTATCCGGACAAACCTTCTAGAGTTAATCCCATATACGTACATTACGCTCAGCAACATTATACTGGCAGGCTTGTGGGTAACCGCAATAATAGCCATATTTGCACTCCTGAGAAAGAGCAGAAAAACGAAAACCACATCAACAATCAGATACAATACTGTTTAAGGTCAGATACCCTAGTGCTTTCATCACAAAGCAGATAGAATTATCATCATCCCGTGAGGTAATTATAAGGGATTTTATTAAGCTTTTCGGCCATTATGGCAGTGTAAGTTTTTTTACAAAGTTCGCTTTCAATTGCTACATTGGGTTTTTTAAATAAATTTAGAGATGCTACCTCATGTCGGTGGAAGAAAAACTTGTCAACAGAATTTTCTCTTTTGGATCGGCCGGAATAAAGAAGACGGATCTACGAAGAGAATTTGGGGACATTGATAATACCTTAGAGAATCTTATAAGCAAGGGTGATATTTTCGTTGACAAGCGAGCCAATGTATACTTTTGCTTCCACAAAAGTCACTATATTCAGAGCCTACTGAATTCAGACCCTAAGTTCAGGCTAACTTATGAGATGATCAAATCGGTTAACGACTCGGTCAGCAGCTCGAGTAAAGATCTGGTTCGCGCTGTTGAAATACTCGCAAATAACGTTTCAAACCTGGCAAGTCTTCTGTTAGAAATGAAAAATGACCCTCGGTCATGGCTTGCACAGCTAATGCTAACACATGATGTTCCTATAACTGGGATACAAGAGGGAAAGATGAGCGTTCATGAATTCAAAGAAGAATTTGATGTTGCTTTGGCCAACACAGGATCCTCAATAGGATGGATCGAATTAGCTAACATACGCAACAAGATCTGTAACCACTGCAATATTTCTTCAGACGAGTTCTATCGGCTTGTAGGTGAGTTGACTAATATGCATCAAGATAAGTATGAGCTTTCCACCGGTGGTAGGGAAGGAGTTATGGTAAGAGGGTTATTGCATGGGTTTGTGAGGTGTATCTGACAGTTGTTGTATCCCTATAAACTAGATCGCAATCCCTATCCTAGCGGCCCTACTCCTACGCTTAGTGACGCCTTGATTCTGGGCGGCAAGAGGCACAAAGAGGCCAAGGCTGCCGTGCTATCCTGCATTTTGGACCTTCGTTCCAAAGTAGGTCTTGGGACCGCCACAGATAACGACTTTAGACTTGTTACTATGATACAAGATGTAGGGTCTGGCAAAACGCATCTCGCTCTACACACCAGGGGGATCAAGGAAGTCTCAGACAGTGCAATCGTCTCGTACATTGACCTGTCACAGATATCACCACGCAGCATGCATAGTCTCTATGGCGCAATGCTTGCAGGGTTTACAGATGAGTATGTTGCAATATTGAGAAAGACAGTTATTGATTACTTACTGCAGAGAGCTGAGCAGAATGCTCCAAGCGCAAAAAGGATTTTTAACTACAGCTTCATTGACTTCATAAAGGGCAAGAGGTTGACAGACAAGGCGACTGAGCTCTTGCGATATGAAATTGTGCCGAACTATGCTGCAATTGATGAGACTCTTTCAAATGAATTCTCATCGATAGAAATCACGATATTAAAACTTTTAATTGAAGGCAATTTTAGGGAGGATGTACAGAATGTTTCCAGCCTTGAAGACATTATAGAAAGCTTTACAGCTCTCGCCAGACTGAACCTGAAGTTCTTGCATAAGATAACGCTGTTCCAGATAGACGAGTTTGACTCTGATAAAGCGTCAGTCGAACTTGTCAAGGCGCTGATTAACGCTCATCTCCCGGCAACAGTGCTCATGCTCATATCCACGCCAGCATCGTACGATGAGATACGCAGAAATTCTGCTTCAGTTTTTGACAGACTGGAAAAAGCTAATTACAAAATAGATATTGCTGGTTCTAACACGCTTGATGAGATAATAGATATCGTGCTTGAATACCTTAGGCATCATGACATAAGCAAGAGCGTTTCTGAAGAACATGAACGTGACTTGGCTGCAAAGATAAGAGTTATCTATGATGAGTTCCCAGATTTTCGCAACGTTCGCTCTATGCTGAACATAATGTATCACGCTACTGAGAACGCAGCTAAACGCAGCCTCGATGACATAGACGAACAATCTATAGATGAGACTATTAAAAATGTGTACCCCGGGCTTCGCATAAGGGGTAGCCTGATGTATGTACCGATTTCCGACTTTATCAAAATTAGGCGCAACTGCAATGATATTCACACGATGGAATCTGGTATCAGAAGTGCAGTCAAGGATCTTGTCAACTATGCGCACCAAGTGGGGGTAGTGGCAAGACCACAAGCAGCCAACGGTGAGGGCAATGGAATCGACGTAACTTACAATGATTTATACGGGACCAAGGTCGCTGTGGCGGTCATCATTAACAAAGACCATACTAAAAGCTTTGAGCAGATATCAAATACACTAAAGTCGACAAGCTTTGTTGATAGACTAATAATATTAACCAATGCCAATACGACAAGTGGTACTAAAAGAAGCTTGCTAGTCAATATAGACAGATGCAAGATGATAGACCTCATTTACTTTAGCAGCAAGTACAATAACAATCAGATACATCACGATGACTCACAGCGAGCAATTCTACTTGCAAAATCAATGAGCCTATGCTAGCCCCTCTTTTCCGCCTACTCTTAGCTTGTGACTAGTGGCCTATGTGTCATAACATAATGTGAGGGAGGCATTCAGGACAATCTATGTTATACACACGCGGCATAATCACATATTGATATCCTCTATCACAATTATATTTGTTAATATATAACCACAATGACTTGGAAAGTCACTTTTTGATTATTGCTGCTGCTCTTCAATATCTTGCATTAATGGAAGGCATTACAGTAACATCGTAAGCGTGGTTTTTATAGTTGTTTTTCATACCGCCTTTCAAATCTATAGCTTGCTTCTCTGATCATAAATGCAAAACAAGGTTCCTTCAAGCAACCTGAAAAACAAAGATAAGAAGGAATGCTTGCATATTGAGATAGACTTACATATTTTCTTCTAAATATTCCTCAAGGAAATCTTATTGGTATCGTTCTTGTTTAATCTGATAATGGCACCACAGCTCCTCTTGACGTTGGCTTTTGTAGCGTTATAACATAATATATCATTAACTTATTCTGTGATAAAACGAGTTAGGAATAACATACTTCATTGTTACAAACTCTTTTATGAACGATCTAACACTGATCGCGAAGAGAGGGCACAAATGAACGGTGATATGCAGTTTAAGTGCAATATATGCGGCGACAGGGCCGACTTTGTAGTCCAACTTGAGCTTGTTAAGCAAAAAAGGCGGTATAATAGCGTACACCCTCAGCAGATGCCATTCTATCTCTGCGAGAACCATGGATATGTCTACAAAAAGATGCAACAAGACATAGATCTGAAAGATTATTTTCCGGAGACTATAAGGGAAAATCAGTAGATGCCTAAGAGAACGTTTAGCACGCTAGAAGAGTTCAAGGCTCACATCCACAGTGAAGGAGCCTCACTTGTGGATTTTTCTGGTGTTAAGGTACCTTGCATTCTGATTAGTACTAAAAAATATGAACAAATACTGCAGAAGGTTTACGGGAAAAAAGTTCGGACAGATACTGTACTTGATATATTTTACGATGGTCAAAATGTATTTGTCGACATTCAAGTAAAACTCCTGGAGACTGACTTTGAAGAGAATTTTTTGCTGTACGTTAACGATATGGTCGAGTTCTTCGAAGCGCTAGCAGAAAGCGGTATGCTTTCACTAGCGCCAGACTCGCTAGATCGCCTCAATTCACAAAATCTCTTTATCATACAATTGCCGAAAAAGAATGCTGCAGAGCACGCACTTGAGATAATCAAAGCGAACTTAAAAAAGTAGAGTTAATAATCTGTATGAGCAAATGAAAATGATGCCGCAGCCACGCCATAAAAGGCGACAGGACGATCGAGGAGTTCCTCTTGAGATAGATACCCATTACCAGCTTTATGGCAAGCATGCATGGGAAATAGAATATGGCGATCGGTGCCCGAACTGCAACAAGCGGATAGACGAGTTTGGCTTTTGTGCATGCGGAAGTGCTCAATGATATTCCGAAAGTCTTTCCGCGCAGAATCGCCGTCTAGAGGATTATTGTATTGTCCTTATATGAAATGTTAAACACAACCGGTGATATGGCTTCTACAATTTGGACTATTGTCATGGTCGTGCTCGGCATAATAGTGCTGATAATCCTGCTAAGGGTACTCTTTGGGTTGATATAGATAGATGCTAGATAAATTCATGGAGAAAATGATCGAAACTGCAACATCTGCCTACGTTCCCAAAGTAGAAGAGAAGGCCAAGGCAAGGAAAGCAGAGTTAGAGGATATGAAGGCCAAGGTGAGAACTAATCCCGAGCAGGTAGAGGAGTGGTTTGACAAGGAAATAAATCGACTACAGAACATTGACATAAGGGAGATTATGAAAAATGCGACGGCCGGGATTTGAACCCGGGTTACCAGATTGGCAATCTGATGTCCTAGACCAAACTGGACGACCGTCGCGCGAAAACTATCGACACTAAGAGGTAATTTAAAGCGTACGTGTCTACAGGAGCAGTATTATTGTAGTGTAACCCCTACTCTCGGTGACATAATCGCCCTCGACCTCTTCCACCACGGACGTAAGAGAAATGAGATCATGGCTGTGGCAGTTGTTAGCATCGATTATGATGTAATCATCTAGTACGTCAGCGCCTTTCTTGCTCTCTTCGCTTATAGTGAATCTAACTGGCGAACTGGAATTTATGAGTAACAATTGATTTTTTTGGTAGTGACCGATCCGTGCAAGCCTGCCAGGCCTCGGGGTTGCCTTGATTTTCATTCGGACTTCGCCTACTGGGTGGTTTGTGAAGCGCCTCATCGTATTTACGAGGACATCAAACTGAAAAGGATACCCTGCAGTATTCTCTGCCATCTTGTTAACCCCATCATTCATCACAATGTCAACTTTTTTGATGGTAGTACCATATTTCACAATCCAGTCGTTGGTAGTCCTGACGATATTATTTATTGTTGCCTTCCTTCTTGCGGTTTCCTCACCACCTAACTGATATCGCTCAATCCAGTCCATATAGTCACGACTAATGTCCGTGATGAACTCGCAACATGTATTCTGGTAGTCCTCTATGCTAGTAGCCCTTTCAGAGCCTGAATCAGTCGCAAACATCGATATCTTTCATGTCTCATGCCAATTTAAAAATGTGGATTTATATTTTTAGCTATTGAGTAGCTCTGCCATCTTCTTTGCATAGTACGTAATTATCATGTTGGCGCCAGCCCGTTTTATAGATGTTATGAACTCGGTCATGACTGAGTTTTCATCGATCCAGCCGTTCATAGCAGCCGCCTTAATCAGAGCATATTCTCCAGATACGCTATAAGCACATATAGGAAGATAAGTGCTCTGCCTGGTGGTGTATACAAGATCGAGGTAGGGTATGGCTGGTTTAATCATGACAATGTCGACACCCTCTGCAATATCTGTCTGAATTTCACGCATAGCTTCCCTTGCATTTGAGAAAGGCATCTGATATGTCCGCCTGTCGCCAAATTCAGGTGTTGAATAAGCTGCATCGCGAAAAGGAGCGTAAAGAGGGGATGCCTGCTTCGCCGAGTATCCCATTATTGCTACGTCTGAAAATCCGGCGTTGTCTAGTGCAGTACGCAGGGCTTGAACTTGCCCGTCCATCATAGCAGAAGGTGCCACAATATCTGCACCAGCCCTAGCGTGGCTGACAGCCACCTTTGCCAAAGCTCCAATGGTTTTGTCATTATCTATCTTTTTGTTTACTACAAGACCGCAATGCCCGTGAGAAGTGTACTGGCACAGGCAAACATCAGTAATTATCGCCACTTTACTACCAAAGTGCTTACGCAAGACCTCAATTGACCTCTGCACTATGCCGTCGCCATTAAATGCGGATTTTGCATTTGCGTCCTTCTGCAAAGGTAAGCCGAATAGAATAATTGCGCTGATACCAAGCTCCAATATGCGATCGACCTCAGCAACAAGTTTGGACAGTGGCATGCGCGAGATATCCGGCATTGAGGGAACCTCTTGTGTCTTCTTTAATCCTTCCTGAACAAAGATTGGAGCTATCAGATCTTTAGAAGAAAGGCGTGTCTCTTGGAGCAGATCCCTTACTGCAGATGTTGTCCTTAGACGGCGAAGTCTTACATTTGGAAAAGAGTTAATGCCGCTGTTGATCTTGGTTTCCTTCATAGTTGAACAACTTGGCCACTATTTTCATCAGCTCCTCATTGCCCCCTTCCTCTATCTCTTTTCTCAGATTATTCATAGGGACTGATAGGACACCTTCAACAACCGCATAGGAAAGCTGCTCTATGACCTTTATCTCCTCCGGAGACATCTTCTTTTCTCCGATCATAGCGAACGCCTTTTTCAATTCTCGCTCCCTTATCGTATCGACGTTCCTGAATACAGCCATCACAATGGGCTCGGCCTTCATTCTGTTAATGACTGCATCAAATGACTTCATTTCATCATTTATCAGCTTCTCCGCAGAATTGACCTGCTTCATACGCGAGCGCATATTCTTTCCAACAAGCTCAGCAATCTGATCCATGTTTATCAGCTTGACTCCACGGATAGTTGCGACTCTTTCGTCCACTGTCCTTGGATTGGATAGATCAAAGATCATCATACTAGTCCTTCCCTTTCTTTTGGTCATCGCATTTTCTATCCTTTCGTAAGTGATTAGGTGGTAGGGAGCCATAGTTGCAGTGAATATCACGTCAACTATTCGTAACATTTCTAGAGCGGTATCAAAAGCGATCGGGATCCCAGCTACAGTGTCTGCAAATGCATGTGCCCTTTCAGGAGCTCTGCTCGCTATCATAAAATTTACCTCACGCCTTTTGAGTACTTTTGCTACAAGGCTTGCAGCTTCTCCAGTGCCTATCAATAGCACGGTTTTGTTCTTTAGGTCATCAAAGTATTCTTCAACAAGGTTCACAGCTACGGAGGCAATCGAAACATTGCCCTTGTTTATGCCAGTGGCAGCCCTAATCCTGCTTCCGGCCTTTAAAGCTCTATCAAATACGACCGATAGGTTAGTGCCTGCAAAGCGATGAGCACGTGAAAACTCAAAGGCTCTCCTCACTTGGCCCAAAATCTGGTCTTCGCCTACAACCAGCGACTCAAGGCCTGAGGCAAGCCTCATTAGATGCATGATTGCATCCTTGCCTCTATTGATTTCGATGCTGTTTAAGTCCTTTTGTGATATCCCCGCGGCAGAAACCCACCCCTCAAGGAGCTTGTGCTCATCTAGGTCCTTTGCTGCACCAAAAATCTCAACCCTGTTACATGTCTGCAATATGATACATTCGTCCAGTCCTGCGCTCTCAATAAAGACCTTATGTGCTTTATCAATATCTTTGAACGTAAACTTTTCCAGGAGATGCATGGGAGCATTGCGATACGTAACCCTTGCGTTGACGATCGGAGCTAGACCAACTCGTGTTTCTGATGTGGTTTTGATAGCTATTGTCATGTTCTGTCTTTTTTCTCCCATTTTTGTAATAGCTCTAACGTTGCACTTTTAGCATCTTCAATCTTGTCTTCCTTAATAAGGTTCTGGATTTCTCTGTTTTTTATCACGGAATAGAGGAATTCTTTACGCTCGCCTACTGTCTTAATGTGCGGCCGTGCTGCCTGCCGTGCAAATTCTTGAAGCTTGGCATTTTCAATATCAGCCTTCTTGATTATCCTGCGCAGTACTCTCTCTGCCTTTATCCTAATTTTCCGCGCCATTAGAGGGCTCTTGCCAGCGGTTGAAATTGCCACCTGCACTATCCCCTCAATATTGATAATGGAAGCATAGGAAAAGTCGCTTACGGCCGGATCATCTGCTGCGTAAACAAATGCCTTTATCAATCGACCTTTTTCTACAATCTTACGATTGAGCTCTCTATCATTGGTGGCCGCTAGCACTAAAAACGCATCACTGTAATTGTTAAGCATGTTGGCGTCGCGCAGCTTTGTCCTAACGAGCTTGATCCTGCCTAAAGCAGCCTGCTCAATCAGAAAGCGGTTAGCCCTGTTACTTATTACTGTTATTTTACAATCTTGGCCCAATAGTCCGCGGACTTTTCTGATTCCCTCAGTTCCGCCCCCTATGACTACTGCATGTTTGCCCTTCACGTTTAGGTCAACGATCAATTATATAACACCAGAAAGTTAAACAATGAATTTGGCTACATTTCTTTATTTAATCTTTGAGTTCTATGCAGCATATGCCTAGTGTGCTAACCTTTTGAGGTAGTTAGCGTCAACAGTTACCGGTATCTGATATGGTGAATCAAGTAGAACAACTGTTGCTTCTTGCTTTTCATAGTCAACCCGTGTTATCTTGGCCTTCATAGACTTGAATGGCCCCGCAATAACTTCAACAGTGTCATTTGTACTAAGCTCTGATACTATAGGCTTCTTCACTAAATATCCTTCTATTTCTTTAAAAGGCAGATCGCCCCTAATCTGGCCACGAACATGCCTTATTCCGGCAAGTGCTTCATATGCAACATTGGAATCCGGCGCTTCCACAATGATGTAACCCTTAAAGCTGTCAAGCACAATGATGGACCGAATTAACAATTTCTTGGCGTGTGCCCTTGTCTGCAGTAGATTTGCAACAACCCGTTCTTGACCTCCTGTAGTGCGGATGGCAAAAAACTTGGAATCAGATGGGGACTGTACGTTATCGCTTGGTTTTGATGTTACCGCCGAGGAAGCAGAAGGTGAACTTACAACATGTACTCCGACAGTTGAGGGGAGGTGTTCCTCTTCAGTTTCCGATGTTGCCTTGTCAATTTGGGATTCTCCGGAACTTGAATCAGTAAACTCTTTGTATGTTACTTCTGGTTCTACAGAATTAGGATTTTCATTAATATCATCTTGAAATTCAATTTCCTCTTTGCCTTTTTCATCTTCATGGGCCTCTTCCATTCTATTGTCCATTTCGTTTGCTATGCAAAGCTCTGATGCATTTTATAAATTTACTCAGGTAAAATACAATGAAATTGTAATTCCTACACAGACACGCGACTCTCTTTTTATAGATATTATATACTTACTGACCCTCCTAACACTTATTGCTGTTCTTTGATTGCCTATTCGTTAGCAGTTTTCTATCTGAATATCGATATTCTCGTACCAGAAATACTTCTTCCTTAGCTGTTTGGCTCACAGACTTGATCACGCATCTTAATTCTTCGAAGACAGGTTTTTGCTGTGTCATCAACCTAAACAACACATTCTTGTCCTTTGATTAGAATGCTAGTAGCGCCTCTACAATTTTAAGACCTATCATGTGTTTTTTGAGTTTTTTGATCACACTCTGCCGTCATGAGGGAATAAGGCTAAAATTGGTATCGTCTTTAGGAGCTGTAGGTTGAACGATCACTGCGTCCTTGTAACCTCTGGTCATGACTTGGCAGGCACTACAATGAGCCGCTATTTGATAAGAAACGCTGAATTTGCAATTGAGAATAAGAGAGGAGAAACCGGCGAGTCGTACCGGTCATTACGCCATCAGAATATCGAGCTTTATATTTTCTTTGGCAATTTGCTGACTCTGGAACACATTGATAATCTATATTCGCGCGCCGATGTGTTCATTTTCCTTTCAAAGCATAAGTCGCACAGCTCGATACCAACGCTGACCTGCCACTTCACCGGCAATTTTTCTGCAGACAACTCATATGGTGGAAATCCTCGACAGATAGCAATCTCATATCCAAGTCTGCAGAAAGGATATCTAAAGGCTATAACTGCTGCTAAGCATAAAGTTCCAGAATATGAGGTTATAATAGAAGCAACACATCACGGACCTACATCACTCAATAAGCCAGTATTATTTATAGAGTTGGGATCCTCTGAAAAGCAATGGGCAGACGAAAACGCGGCCGCAGTCATATGCGATACCCTCCTCGATATACTCCAAAATGGGTTTGAGCGCTGCGAAAAAGTAGGCATAGGACTTGGTGGTACTCACTATCCAAAAAAGTTTAACAATCTTTTACTCGAGTCAAAATTTGGCCTTGCTGCAGTGGCTTCAAAACACAACATTGAAGCAGTAGATATTGCGATGTTAAACCAGATGATTGAGAAGAGCATAGAGAAGGTGACATATATTGTACTAGACAGCAAGGGCTTGGGAAGGGATAAGGATCGGATACTCAAAATCGCGGATGAGACTTCTCTAGAGCTTTACAGGCTCTAAATGATGTATCTTAAATACATCCCTGCCCTCCTATATCCTATGAAAGTGCTGCCGCTAAGAGCAAACCAGGTCTACGACATAGTGGCTCAAATCCCAGAAGGCAAAGTCACAACTTACGGTGATATTGCTAGAGCTCTTGGACATCCCCATGCATCTCGTACGGTCGGAAGGATTTTAAATAAGAATCCAAATCCCATCGTTACTCCCTGTCATAGAGTGATAAAATCTGATGGCAATATAGGTGGCTATGCTTTTGGCAAAGTAATAAAAAAAGAACTGCTAAAGAAAGAAGGCGTCTCCTTTATAGGCGATAGTGCCGCACAGTTTGCCAAATGCAGAATTTCGCTTCAGAAATTGCGCTATGAGGATTTTCCCTCCTTTACAAGCTCGCGTAGGTGTGCAAGTGATCTCACCTGACCTCCGTTGACCCTCTTGTAGAGATACCAATACATATCGTTGGAAATATCCTTTCTTTCTTTGATTACTTTCAGATGATAACGCATAGATCTTGTCTTCACCACATAGAGCCTTTTCTTGCCAACCCTTGCGGTTTTTTTACCTTTCTTTGAGCCAGGGCCTTTGCCGTGAACCTTCCAGACAGAACGTTTCTTAATTGCTCTACCTCTTGAGCTCCCCTTTGGCTGAACTGTCCAAATTGCCCCGCTCTTGACAAGCGAACGTATATTCTCTCTAGTGATTGAGTCGGTGATGTCTTCAAGTCTATCGGGCTCAAAGCGCACTCGGTTGACTCCCACATTGAGAACCCTTGCTGCCAGCTCGCGCTTTTTTGCAATGTTGACTACCATATTACTCTTTTTTCCTCTCCTTTTCTTTTCGCATTTTAGATTTTAGGTTACCGGGGTTGAGCACCTTGATGCCAAGTTCCGCAGCCTTGTTAATTATCTCGATCCTCTTCTTCTTTCCGACGGTGTGGCCAATCCTTGCTGCGTCCTTTTTCGGATCGAGCTTGGCCAACTCAGCAGTGTTATGAACAAGGCTATCGTTATATCCAGATGGGTGGAGACCTCTTGCTGCCTTTGGGCCCCTGTACCCGACCTTGACAATGGCTGGCATTCCTGACTTTTGCTTTCTCATCTTGTTATCTTTTCCCTTGGGTTTTCTCCAATTTTCGGCAAGCCTATCATACCTCCAGCTCTCCTGCCTAATGAACTTCGGTCTTCTTTGTGCAACCTTTTTTCTGGCTGCGAGCAATTCCTCGTTAATCACCATAGCTTTACTTAGAGGACTTTTAGCCGATTACAATAAATATGTTACTCGTTT
>DAIUEZ010000002.1:14322-35272 GCA_036844865.1 Nitrososphaera sp.
ATCCAACCGTCATCACTTTTCGATTTTGAGCCTAATAATTTCATAGATGAAACTATATCCCTATTGTTGTTGGGTGCAGTAAAAGAAATGCCTAATCCTTAATAGGATAGCTATATATCATTAACAATTAATTCGTATCAAAGGGGCTTTGAAAGAACACGATTGTGGTGAATAATACGTGGCAGAGAGCTATGTAAGCTTTAAGGATGCTAGTGGTGATAGCCCATCACAGATACCAGACGAGCTTTTGCACTTTATACGGCGCGATACATACTCGCTTTTAGTAAAGGGATTTGCTGGAACTGGCAAAACTACGCTTGCACTTACTATCTTAAATGTGCTTGGAATCAAGAACAATTTCTTTTACATTTCAACCAGAACATCCCCAAAGCAGCTATTTCAATACTACCCGTGGCTGAAGGGCCTTGTTGTAAAGTCTAAACCTCGAGGGACAAGCCTAGATCGAGGGTACGAAGCGATGTCAAGTTTTGAGGATGCAAGGTTAGACGAGCCAGAGTCACTCTTTGAGCGCATTACAAACCAGCTGATGGATATCAAATCCCCTATAATCATAATCGACAGCTGGGATGCAATTGCGTCTTTCATGGACAGAGAGGCTCGCCTTAATAATGAAAGAGTGCTTCAGACGTGGAGGGAAAGGGCTGGTGCGAAGCTCATATTCATAAGTGAACAACCTACTGACATTACGCTTGAATTTCTCGTGGACGGCATAGTTGAGCTTAAGCAGAGATTTTACAAGAATGTAAAAATTAGACAAATCTTTCTTCAAAAGCTACGAGGCACGCCTATAAGACGCGCCTCTTACCTCTATACACTCGAAAATGGTATATTCCATAGTTTTGTTCCTTATCAGCCAGTCAAATTCAAGCCACACAAAGGAGGTGTGGCAGCCGAAGTCTCAGCGCTTTCAGGAGGTGATATCATCAAAACCGGA
Source organism: Nitrososphaera sp. (assembly GCA_036844865.1). Taxonomy (GTDB): domain Archaea; phylum Thermoproteota; class Nitrososphaeria; order Nitrososphaerales; family Nitrososphaeraceae; genus Nitrososphaera. The sequence goes on from DAIUEZ010000002.1 coordinate 15,278, forward strand.
TACTCTACATTGGATGGTTCGCTGGGCAGCGGCTTCCAAAAGAAGGATTTGGTGCTTCTTGAACTAGGCTCGCATGTAAACATGACAATTGCAATGATATTCCTCCAGAGGATTGTATCAAGCTTTATTTCGGGTGGAAATCCGGTGTTATTATACCCTGTTAAATGGATGGAGCCGTCGTCGATATTAAACTTCTTCGAGGCATTTCTACCTGCCGGCAAGAAGAGTCTTTTCAAAATATTGTGGGCAGGCAAACCATACAAAATATCCAATAACATAATATCGCCCAGTAAAAAAAAAGAGAACTCATGTCAGCTCCTTGCAGCTCTCGCCAAGATGAAACAAAGGCATCATGATAAGCTTCTCCTTAATATAATGTATGCAGAGGCAATACGGAATATACATGGAGCAGGAAAATTCAGAAATAGAACGAAGAATATGCTATCTAGTATAATGTCCCGTGCAGACCTTTCGATAGTTGTCCTCACCCACTCACAAGAGGATATACTTGAAGTTGTTTCAGAACTTTCAGACATTCACCTGCGGTTCATGATAATAAAAGATACTCTTTTTTTGCAGTCGCTTGCTCCATCATCCAATTTGTATTCTGTGCTACTTGATACACATTCCCAGATGAACCTAAAGGCAGTAGTGTGAGATCATGTGCTCAGGTGATAGTACTCATCTGCCAAATTCTCTTCAATGCCCACAGGGAGGAGTTCCTTCATCTGGTCATAATAGGATAAGAACCTGCTTCCCTTAGGTGTTATCCTATATAGGGTTTTGTCTCCATTGTTCACTTCGTGGACAAGGCCGCTTTTGATCAGAGAATCCAGGTATAGCTTGCACTGGTCGTTGCTCAGCATTGCTTTATACATAATCTTTGTGCGAGTCTCTTCCTTGTTTACAGACTTTAAGATTGCGGCGATGACTTCATAGCGACTGCGATTCTTCATTTAAGCGGAGTCACTACACACACATTTCATATAATGCATATCACTATTTCTAATAGAAGTATATAATAATTAATTATTTTATTTTATTGTTCCGAATCTATTGTAACATATATCGTCAGCTTCATTATGCTAGCGAAGGAGGAGGAGCCTTGGTAAAGAGTGCGGCTAGCTGCTTATAGTGAGCGATGAATTTTTTACCTAGATCAGTTGTCTTGTATATGTACCGCTTTGAATTTGGCCGCTCTTGTATTGTCTCTAGCATTCCACTTTCGAGCAGAAATTCAAGATACTGATTTATCTGCTTCGAGTTTAGATTGCAGCGATACATTACATGGGTCTTCCTCGCCCCATTCTCACACATTAGCAATATGAATTCTATTATCTCCAGCCAACCTCTGTTACTCCAGCCCGCAGCATTTAATGGCAACTTACTACAGAAACTAAATCCTATTGGATTTAATGTTAAACATACTTTCTAACCCAACAAGAACCTAGAAGATTCCTAGGTGGACCTGACATTAGCGAAAAGAAAAGTAATTAATTAGATATTGTCATCCTTGATCGAACGCTTAAGTCATTGCCTGTGCGTTCTCTACATTAATAACCGCATCGTCGCGGAACCACAAGCAGCTTCTCATATCTATTTAGAAAGAACGGATTTTATCGTTTATACACTTACGGTTCTGAACCCTCGTAAAGCTATGCACGTTGTAATATATTTAACTGTCATCCTGGAAAAGCATATACATTGCAGCTTGCCGAGTTTGCGAAAAATGCTGATGCTTCCGAATTTCTAGATAGAATTAGGCAAGCCGAATATACACTGCACCTAGAAAGGCGAAAGAAAAACTTAGCAGGAGGGCGGATAAACGGCGGGCTGCTGGAAGTTTGTGATTTAGAAAACTTGGTGATAGTAAGTGATCTGCATGGTGATTCAAAGTCGCTTTTTCGGATTCTTTCTGAAATAAACTATAACCGATTCCTATCAAAGGAATTGAACAAGCTTGTATTTCTTGGAGATTATATTGATAGGGGAAGTGATTCCCTCAGTGTATTATATTCAGTGTGCTATCTGAAAAGCACATATCCTGACTCAGTTGTAGTGATGAGGGGGAACCATGAGGCCCCTGCAGAGTTCCCTTTTTCGCCACATGACTTTCCCTATGCGCTAGAAGACCGCTTTGGCAAGCACTGGAGAGCGATTTATAAAGAGACGCTGTCAATGTTTAGAGTGCTGACACTTGCAACAGTGGTGAGGCAGAAGTTACTTTTAGTACATGGCGGACTCCCCACCAAGGAGGCAGCGGCTGGAAACTTCAGAGAATCCATAGCCTTTGCTCATGAAAGCCAAGTGAGAAATAGTGTGCTTGAGGAGATATTATGGAATGACCCTTGGCAAATTGACGAAAACAAAGGCTACGACAGGTCAAGGCGTGGCCTTGGGAGATACTTCGGACCCAATGTGACCCGCAGATGGTTGAAAGCGACAGGTACTAAAGCTGTAATCAGGGGGCATGAGCCCTGCCAGGGGTTCAGACTCGATCATGACAATATGCTCATGACGCTATTTTCTTGTGCAGATGTGTACCCTAATTCTGCCGCGGCTTACCTTATGCTAAATTCAGCCAAACTTGACACCATCAAGGATGCAAAAGACCTCTCTATTTATGTCAGATTCCTAGAGTAGCTTTTATCTCTTTGCATCTCTTCCGGAGTGAGACGGTCGAAATATCTGCCACTTGGCATATTTCCACCTGCCGAAGAAACTCATTGCAATTCTGAGATGCAAGGTAAATGACTGCGCCTGCAAGTGCCCTTGGGTTCTTGCCCAGTGAAATACGATTCTGCTGCACTCTCATATAGATGCGAAGCGCTTCACGTTTGGTCTTTTCGCTCAGGTCAAGCCTGTTCGCTATCAGCGTGACATAGTCTGGACCATGCAGAACAGGCATTTGTAAAGATAGTTCCCTTAAGATAAGCTTATAATGCGCCATGACATCCTTGCTTGAAATATTGCATACGGCTGCAACATCTGCGACAGTCTTTGGAGTGGCTGTTTCTCTACAGGCTGCATAAAGTGCTGCGCCAACCAGTCCTAGTGTAGACCTGCCCTTCGCCAGTTTTTTGAGGGCAGCCTTACGGTATATGTAGGCTGCACTTTCCATAACAGCTTGGCTTAGATACAACTTGTCTCCAAAGTTATTGAGAAATTTCAGCGCCTTCTCTAGATTTCTTGAAATAGAGTCATTGAGCTGGGACCTGTTATTCCAAGTACGAAGCCTTTGCATCTTCATCTTTTGGGCCGGCTCGAGTGTCTTTCCTCTTGCATCAGTATCATCCAGTCCAATAAGCGTCGACAGGCCCTTGTTGTGTACGGCAAGCGATTCGGGCATCCCTGTCCTTGTCCTGTCACCATATTCTGAAGAATTAATGGTACCAGCTCCGTTATCTACATGAAAAATCCTGTCATCTGCAACACACCCACATGAGCTACATACAAATTCGCTAGAGATCATATCAAATATTACAGTTTCGCTTTCACAATGCTGACAATATGTGAGATTATCTTGAGAATGTATTTGTTGTTCAGCTGGTTCCATCGACACTACGTATTAGGCTCTTTTATTATTTCTAGTTTTTCTAGAAATCTTAAAGTCTTAGCCCTTAACCAATTAAGTTCACGAAAATGCCAATACTAATTGTACATACCTAGACTTTCTAATCCCATTATCATCCCCTTATCTGGAGTAAAAGCTTACTGTAAATCCATTCTAGAATGCATTTGTTATTAAGGCCTAACCTGATAGTGCCTTTCGTGATTGATAACGCGTTTATAGCTATAGCCATGTTTTTCTGGCTCTCTTATGTTCCAGTTGCTATTGTCTCAGTCTATAGGACTTTGAAGAATAGGAAGGTGTTTATAGAAAGATATCCTTACGGCTTCTTCGATCAATACTCAATAATTTTCCAGATAACTACGCGTTCTGCTACAAAGACCTCGGTGGTCAAGCGGGGAATCCAATCAATAGTAAATTCAGCAGAGAAGATAAACTTTCACAATTACCAGATCTCTGTAGTAACAGATGATCCGCATGACAGACGGACGCTCAAAAGCGAAAAATGTGAATTAGTGGTAGTAGAGAAAAATTATCAAACCAACGCAATAAAGAAAGGTAGAGCACTGCAGTATGCAGTAGATTATCGACGCAGAATGGGCAAGAATACCAGCGAACGCTGGATATTTCATATGGATGAGGAAAGTTATGTGACGCAACAGACAATACTCGCTCTGCTCAAATTCATTAAGGAGAGTAAAGGAGTCGTGTCAGAGGGACCAATATTTTATCCACTCAAATTCGAGTCAGCAAACCGTCTGACTGCAATAGCTGAGTCAGTAAGGCCATTTGGATGCTACGACTGTGTTTCTCAGATGACAAATCCGCCCCCACTGCACATGCATGGCAGCAACCTGCTTGTGAGATCAGACATTGAAGATGAGATCGGATGGAGGTTCGGATCCACACTTGCTGAGGACCAAATGTTTGGATACAAGGTCTATGAAAAATATGGTCAAGGATCATTGGGGTGGCATGGTGGCATATTGCTTGAGCAGCCCCCGCTCAACCTAAAAGATCATTTTTTCCAGAGGCGCAGGTGGTTTCTTGGTACAATGCAAAATCTTGAAAAATTTCCTCCATGGCACAGATACAAAGTCATGTTCAAATCGGTGACACTTTTCCTTGGGTTTGCTTCCGGCTTAGCGTCGACGGCATTGATGATACAAGCGTATATCGTTCCGTTTCTTTCCATCTCGACGTATGAACTTGGCGCCGTGAGTTCTGACATCATGTCACTTTCTGTCCAACTTCCGCTTAGTTCTGTTCTTGCTTCTATCGCGAAATCATCTTCAACAACCCCGCCCATTCAACGTGGTATAAGTGCCATCTTGCTTTTTGCCTCGTTAGTGTGGCTAGGATCATATCAGTTGGGACTTTTTCTGAACTTGCGTTACTCAAGGATGAAATGGGCACAAAAGGTGCTGCTACATTTACAAGCTTTAATTTTGTGCCCTGTGATAGGACTTGTTGAAACATTCCCAGCTGTATGTGCTATCATAGAATATACCGTCAATAGAAAACAGGCGACAGAGAAGATTAGTGTATATGACTTTTACATTATAAGCAAATGATAAATGCGATTAGCTTTCGACTGTAGGATCTGACGTCTGTTCCTGACAGGCACATCACCATACAGGAAGACCTAGAATTAAATAGTGCACATTTGGCCTAACATAGGAATAGGTTGGCACGCATGCATGTCATACCTAGTTATTTTTATTCACTGTCGATAGTCTATGCTTGTCCGTTCTCAGATATGTGTACAGCCATATTAGAGAGCTTGAAATAAGCGACAACTCCTCACCCACCAATGCCGAGACAACAATCTAATCAGCAACGACAGGCTTTCAAGCTGGTCCTATGTTGCTATTTGTGTTTTCTGTATTGCTGATACGGTGTTTCTTGGCACTCCAGGACCTACTTACCTGCAAGATCGATAGTACATTAGTAAAAAAGGATTGTAAGCAAAATCACCGTCCATTACGGAACAGAAAGAAAAATTAGATATCATAAATGCTAAAGACATAACAAGCAGATTTATAATTCTGATTTATTTGAATTTTTGCTTCAGAATCTAAAAATATTCAACCGTCATACTCTACTCTTTCACGAGCACTGCTATTTGTGTGCGTACTTCATTTCTATAATTATTCACTCAAAGTTTTGGTCTATAGGAAATCTTGACAACTTTAAGATCTTCTGCTGCTTCAACATTGTTATGAATGGCACTTGCCTCTTTCACAAGTAGAGACGTCTCATTATATCGCGCACTGAAGTGTGTAAGCAATAGCTTATCAACCTGCGCCTTTTTTGCTATCGTAGCAGCTTCAGTTGCGGTAGAGTGCCCATTCTCAATAGCCTTTTCTTGCTTATCCTGGCCATAAGTAGATTCAAAGACTAAGACATCGCAGTCTTTGAAGAATCTAACAAGCTTGTCTGTAGGTCTTGTATCTCCTGAGACGCCTATTTTTCTGCCTCTGCGGGGAGGTCCTAGAACATGAGTTGATTTGATCATCTTGCCGCCGTAGATAATGTTTTGTCCATGCTGAAGCTTGCTGTATAGTTCACCTTCGGGTATCCCTAGCCTCTTTGCCTCTAAGATATTAAAGGTGCCTGGTCTATCAAATTCCTCCAGACAATATGCAAAAGAAGGAACCGAGTGTAGGGTCTCACAGCAGGATACTTGATAGTCCTTTTCCCTGACTACCAGCCCGGTCTTCTCTATTTTGCGTACAATGATATCAAATGTAAGCCTGAAATTGATAATGCGGATATTTTCTCTAAGAAACTCTTCAAGTCGTGGCTCGCCATAAATCTCGATGCTCCTTTCCCTTCCTTGCAGGCTCATTGTCTGAAGGAGTCCAAGAAGCCCCACGCAGTGGTCGGCATGCATATGTGTAATAAAGATCTTCATTTTCTTATTTATTCCGAGGCCAGCTTTGATGAAGTTGCGTTGCATCCCCTCCCCTGCATCAAAGAGTAACAGCTCAGCACCCCTCATGAGTGCAATCGATGATAGCCCCCGGTCAGCGGTAGGGACAGCCGACGAGGTACCCAAAAAAACGAGCTGCATATCCACCATATGGCGGAATTTGTGATACCGTCGGCCAGATTTATGCTAATAGCGAGACTTGATTGCCAATGCTAATTCCGGACTTAAGTCAACCTTCGAATACTGCCCTGGCACCGAATTTGTAGAGATAATGTCCTCAACGCCAGCAGACTTGATTTTCTGAGCTGCATCTCTAATTAGTAATGCATGAGCACACATAGCATATATTCTGCTTGCTTCGTTCTTGTGGAGAACTTCGGCTGCCTTAGTGAGGCTGTTACCGCTGCTTATTATGTCATCTATCATTATTGCATCTCTCCTAGAGATGTCTCTGTGAACCTTTTCGTCTATACTCACCTCCCCCGTCTCTCTATGGCGGGACTTTTTTAGAACAACTACATCTATATCCAGATGCCGGGCAAACTCTTTTGCCCTATTGGTTCCGCCTGAATCAGGTGACACCGCAATCGGATCATGAAGTTTCATCTTGGAGGCGTATTCTGCAAGGAGTGGAACTGAAGAAACATTTTGAATGCTTGGGAAATATGACATGGCAAGCTCACTATGTATATCAACAGTAATGATATGCTCAATTCCTACTGATTCAAATAATTTGGCCACCATGCCAATACTCACAACCTCGCCTTCCAGAAAGGCCCTGTCCTGGCGAGCATAACCAAGATAGGGGATGACTGCACAGATATTTTGGGAACCGTAGTCTGTGCATTTTTTTGCGATCATCAGTAGTTGTATCAGGTGCGTATCGGTAGGTGGATGAGTTGATTGCACAATAACGCAATTCTTGCAAACAACTTTGCTGAGTTTGATCTTACTCTCGCCATCTGAGAATATTTTCAGACCCGCCACAGTCAGCTCGGCTCCAAGTCTCTTTGCAATGTTGTTTGCAAGATCAATAGATGCCGGTCCTGCTACCACTGATATGTCTGTCAATGTTTCAGACAGGTAAAACACAGCATCCTAATATCTATTCTGTGTCTGACAACAGGGCTTTCAAATGATCGATGAGCCTTCTCAATAACTGGTTTTGTGATATATGCCAGAGACTTCCGTCATTATACTCCTAGACCATACGTACTGCTGCTACCTAACTATTATCGTCTGTGCTCTCATATAGTGAAGCTCTCTACTCTTCTAGTGTTGATAATTTTGGAAATCATGTTTGCAATTCTATTTGTGTCAATTCCATGGTATATTCCACTGGCCTGATCAAGTTTTTTTATGGCTCTCTCTAATATAGAGATGCAGACATCATGCTCGTCCTTTTGGTAGTGTACAAATGCAGCAGCTACTAGTATTATTCCGTTTAGGATTTCCTTTTCATTCCCTGTCGCATTTTTCCATACATATTCGAGCACCTCATGAGCTTGCCAATATTTTTCATCATTAAATAGCAGTACTGCGCGTCTGATGGCTATGTCCTTCTCCATGTGACGCTCTATGATTTGCTCATAGCCGTTCAATGGCGCAATCGCTTCGAGCTTTGCAATTATTTCTTTCAAATCCTTATCATCGGATACACTGGTATCAAACTCAATGTATTTTCTGGAAATGCGGGCATCACGGATGCTGACTTCGGGCTTAACAAGTTGCCTTGCCTTGTGCAGAAGCGCAGTAGCATCCTTGGGAGTATACAGCAAAGCGTTCTGAAGATGCACTATGTATCGCTTCATTCGCTGATAGACCATAAATATGTGTCCTGCAACAAAAATAAATCTCTCTTTTGAAATGGTGTAGAATGGGAATATAGTCGATGTTGATGCTAATAACATTGACCCAGAATTCTGTGCATATATTATGTTTACTTGCAGAGCCAAAATTACCCCTAATAACATCTGCAAGAATAGCTCATCTGTGGAGATCACTACTCACCCTTTTTGCTTCTAGGCAAGGCAATTGCTGCTACAAGGGTCATGCCGGCGCCGGAAAAAGGATGCGGGCCTGATTTTTTTACACTTCTTAAAACAGCATACTGATAACGGCCTTTCCGTCCTGCTGATTTGAAGCATTAAATATGCTTATAGATTGCACCAAAATAATGAAGATGCTGAACATCGATGAGCAGACATATAGAAGGTTAGTGTCAATTATGAATGATATGATGGATGCGGAAAAGCGCAACATTAACTACGACGATGTAATTAATGAATTAATAGATGTGTACCAGGAGCGCCTAGCGTTAAGCGGAGAAAATACTGGGGGTTAGAAAAATTTTAATTGCCATGGCGCAAATGACTGATAGCTGAAATCATGCAGGTCATATCTCATATCGAAATCTTGTGAATAAATAAAATTCCACGTGCAGTGCAAGCCACTGTAATCCAATAGATTATAATCTTGTCACTCTACAAATCACTTATCATGTCGTACAGGATGCACATATTCGTTTTGGTGGCTACAGTAGCGCTTGTAGTGATTCTACCATTTGGTACAAGGGCAGATTCCTCTTCCGCTGAGGAATCGGTAAAAATAATTGCCCAATCATCGTATGTTGATTTGGAGGGTAAATTAAACGTCATAGGCACAGTCAGGAATACTGGCGCCTTGCCAGTTCAGGCTATCGTGGGATTAGAGGTGCAAGATGAACATGGCATCAGGGTAGAGCAGCACCAGCCGACATACGGCCACATCATCTGGCCCTTAAATGACTCGCCTTTCAAGTTTGTAATCGACTCTGGAACAACAGCAGGACGCCCTTTTATAGCGGATATCCAGAAAGTTCAAGCGACACATTTCACGGATATGATCATACTTAACTATACTAGTATGGCTGCAGGAGAAGAGAAGGCTTTTGTTGGAACAGTCAAGAATAATGCTCCTTTTGACATTTACAATGTCAGCGTGTTTGCCTCGGCTCGTAGCTACAATGCGACCCAACTTGACAGAGTAAGCAGTACTGCAATGCCTATGTACATGGGTTGAGAGGAACAACCATTTACTGCCACAACAGATGCAGCAGTCAAAGCAGTAGTATACTATTACAGCTGCGCAGGCCTTGACCTTGATGCTCCCATAACAACAATAGACACTGGTGGGGGTAAGCTTATCCCTTATGATCTAAATGCAGCGGCCCAGGTGAGCGCAATCCGGTATGAAAATCAAACGGACAGCTTAGTCTTTGAAATAAGACCATATAGTCCTACAGGCGGACCTATAAGCTTGATGATACCACAAGTGTCCCAAGATCATAGTGTGAGAGTGATGTTAGATGGCATATTGCATGAATCGTCAATAAGAGGTGACGGCAAGACAACCTATATCGACTTTTTTGTTCCACAGGGCGAGCACCAAGTGCAAATACAAAGAGTTACAGGTATGCATGCCTGATAGGATGATGCCATTTGCCATGCTAGCACCCGAAGCGCTGACAGCTGTCAGGGTCTTATAGCCGCCGCAGCAAGACCGAGGGCAGCGTTTAAAATCTGCTTACCACTCAAATATTCCTGTGTATATTACTTTAATAGAAAAATTAGCAGGAGGAGGTTTAAAGTTGAGCGTCTATAGCGAAAGCCTTGTATTGGTAGAATCAGATTCTTTTAACGGATCCCATGCCTTGAACTTCTATCTGCAAGCTCTAGCTAGAAGGTAAGGGATCGAAAAGAGCCTGCTTGTTATACATAACAAGGACAGAAATGCCGTGGACCTTTCTCTGGCGCAGGACGAAAATTCAGTCTTTGTCAGCTAGTATGTAGTTTCTTCTTGCAGTTGCAACCCTCATTGTGGAGTGACATGCTGGACATTGAGCCCACTTACGTCCCCCAAAGTACTGCCATTCTAAGCCGCATTTTCTATATGTGCATCTTAGCCACTTGCCCATGGGTGTCTTGGGCCAATTGTCCTGCAGTGGTTTTCGCGCCCGGCGTGCCGATCTTGGCTTTCCCTTAGATCCTAAGTACGGCAAATAACAATGCTTATTGATTTATCTTAATTAAAGATATTGCTATCACCATTATCTAAAGACGAATCTGCCACAGAATTGGCGTAACGAATGGTCTTATGTTTGTGTAGAAAACTGGTTTACTACTCAGGTCATACTTCGGTGTTGACAGCTCTCCATGAGAGACGATAACAAATCTAACCAACGAAATGCTAAAAACAATTAGCATAGGAGGTAATGATTCTCTCTTTCAGGAGATTCTATTTAGCCATAAAGCTTTTCTATATAAGATCTTACGAGTAATGCGTTGGCTAAACGTCAGTTTACAATAGACACAGGAAAAGAACAGATATCCGTCGAAGGGCAGGCGCATAGAAATGTGGCAGTCAAATATCTGATGAAGAGGCGCAGGTCGCTTTTGATGACAAAGAACTCTGAAAAAGTAGAAAAGTTATCGCAAGATCTACCAAAAAAGATCAAGATAATAGGAAAGCAGGTTACCAAGGAATATATAGTAAAGTGGGAGCGGCTAGGACGGGAAGAATTTGAAGGCTCACGCTTTGCCTTTACATTAGAGGATCAAGGAGAGCGATCTACTGATGATGATAATAAGAATAGTTCTTTTTCTGTTGAGTCTTAAATTGCCCAGCCTAAGCTTATTTCTGTTCTTCGCTCTTGATAAATACAGAAGCCTTTTTCAAGTTGTTTTGAAAGTTTGCATATCACACCTCATAGTCAAGAAGCCATTTCTTCATTAGAATTTGAATTTGAAATATGTTAGTTTAGCCGTGTCTATGAAGACAAGTACTATACATTATCGTGATGGCAATAATACATGGACACAATGCTGTGATGGGTTCGAGAAGTGATTAGGGTACTAGCATGGGGCATGCCTGATATTATCAAATTTAACTGTCTGACTGTTTTAAGACCTGAGAACTACAAAGACGTCTTTTACATATCAATCGTCGAAAATTCCATATTTTAGGACTTCCCAAGAATATAGGAAGAAAAATACTCACTATGAGAGCCTTAGATTAGCATCGACTCATGGAGGTTTCGACTTTCATATGGGGTATTGCCTCAGGATTTTTACTCTTTGTACTTAGGGCAGTCAGGAGGACTAAAGTCGCAAATTGTGGATCTGCTCGCTAGCAGGGAGCCGGACTACATTTGCTCGAAAATAATTCACGCTTTAATACGATTATAGAGAGAAGGTCAACAACGCTGCCGAGCATCAAGCAAGACATTGAGCAATAATGATTTATCAAAATGAGCCATTAGGTCTATGCAGAAGAAGAGGCTGTAGCTAGTATTATCCTTCGTTTTTACAAGGCATAAACTTACTATGAGAGCATCTATCGTGTAAGTTCTAATGTTTTTTTGAAGAATAATCAATCTATCTCCTTATGTAGCTTATCATTGTGCACTATGAGGGACATGCTATGATGTCATCACCATTACCAGCACTGTCGACAAGAACAATAACCGCGGTTGCGTGTAGCCTTATTTTAGTGGCGGCGTCAGTTATGATCATTTGTACATCAGGCGTTTTGATGTTACCGCTACAACAACCAAACCAATCTGCATTCGCTACATCTCCTGGACCAAATGAACAGATAGCTTTTTACAGCACAAGAGATGGTAACCAGGAGATATACGTCATGAATGCTGCTGATGGTAGTAACCAGAGAAGATTGACAAATAGTACTGGAGATGACTCCGACCCTAGCTGGTCGCCAGATGGTACAAAGATTGCCTTTGAGAGCAATAGAGATGGAAATAGCAACATATACGTGATGAATGCTGCCGATGGTAGCAATCTGACTAGATTAACAGATAATCCTGCAAATGATTCAAACCCTAGATGGTCGCCAGATGGTACACAAATAGCTTTTGATACAAATAGAGATAGCACCGCGCAAGACAACTTTGAGAACCACGAGATATACGTCATGAATGCTGCTGATGGTAGTAACCAGAGAAGATTGACAAATAATCCTGCATGGGATTCACTCCCTAGCTGGTCGCCAGATGGTACAAGAATAACTTTTTACAGTGAAAGAGATTTAACCGGGGACATATACGTCATGAATGCTGCTGATGGTAGTAATGTCACTAGATTGACATATGAAAACGCATGGGATTCATTTCCTAGCTGGTCGCCAGATGGTACAAAGATTGCCTTCGATAGCGACAGAGATGGTCTCCTCAACCAGGAGATATACGTCATGAATGCTGCTGATGGTAGTAATGTGACTAGATTGACATACAATGATGTACAAGATACCGGCTCTAGTTGGTCGCCAGATGGTACAAAGATTGCCTTTGCAAGCGATAAAGATGGTAACTCGGAAATCTATCTTATGAACGCAGCTGACGGGAGCGGACAGACAAGGCTGACTAACAATACCGCTGCTGACGCTGAGCCTGACTGGTAGCCTGCTTGAGCAAAAGCATCAACTTCCACATACCTTTTTGCTTCAGAGAAGAACAACAATCCACATCTCGATCGAGCACAGGCTACTACTACTGTCAGAAGACGTATCTTCTGTTTCCAGTCGGGATTATCAGGCGATATTCTTTGCTTGGGTATCCCCGAGGACTGCTAGCTTGGTAGAGAAGGGCTTGATAGCGTAATTTCAGAGTGCAGCAATTGCATTAAATGGGCGCTATAATCGCACTCGCGAAAAGGTCAACGCTTCGGTATGAAGACGTACCAACAAGCAATGGAGGAAATATTGCAGGAATTGCAGGAAGCAAAGGAAGAATAATATTCTAAAACGGTCGGGGAATTAGTAACAGCGTTTAATCTTGAAATATGGGACAAGTTCAGGCACCATCTATCTATATTTGAAGAATTAAAGACATGGCAATACCATTTCATCTTATGGGTGACGCTAAATGCCAAGGTAATCCTGACAGTAGCGTCGACTCAGACTGCAATGAGACTAGCTACGCTCCTAAACAACAACAATTCCAACCTTTTCTTTTTATTTTTCCTCAAGTACGAACATTAAGCATTAAGTTCGACAAGAGATAATAAAACCAACAACGCAACAGACTCAAGTAAGGGAAATGATAGACGTAAAAAGTAATGAATACGATATAATATTGCTTGCTCATATAACTTTAGTGACAGCACTGGGTTTGTTGGGTGGTTTAGCTGCAGGAATGGCATATGCACAACAACCACCACAACAGCAAGAGGAATGGTCGATATATCAAAATGCCACATACGGAGTTAGGATGCTATATCCTTCTAACTGGACACAGCAGAATAGCACAGTATCTGCTGGGGATGAGCAGAATAGCACAGTATCTGCTGGGGATGATCGCTTTATTTTGGTTTCCGAGTTTTTCTCGCCAGAGGAAGCAGACCAATACTTCGTAGATGTTACAATATCGATAGATACTAAGCCCCAAACCACCAATATCATAAGCTATCGTGATCTAAGTATTGATATTTATAGGCGAGATCCGAACTTTAAAGACCTTCAACTTCTTTCAGCCGGTATAGGTAATTTTACCCTTGCAGGCATGCCTGCATATAGTTTTGAGATTAGTTATACAGATCCAGAATTCGGACCACAGAATATGTTAGAAGTTGGAAGAATATTTGAGGATAGAGTTTATTATATACAATATTTTGCAGACCCTCCAATTTACGGAAAATATTTCCCAACAGTACAGAGAATGATTGAGTCATTTGAAACCCAGCAGTAAAGGCATCAGTGAAGGAGGCTAAAAACTTAGATTATTTTCTCCATTCAATCTGCCCTTCATAATTGGTATAACTCGATTTCCTAAATTGTGCATATATATACATATATGTTGCTTATCTGTGAGGCTGTTAGATAAGCTCAGCGGTAGACGGCACTATAATCTACTGCCTATCCTTCCCCACCATCCTCCTCTCTAGGCTGTCTCCAAGCTTCATGGCATTTCGGATTTCATTACTATCCGGCAAAATCCGAGTTAGATATATTACTTTTGGTAACAGTACGATTTTGTTAGAACTCAATTTATCAAATGATAGATGTAAGTTTGCTTATAGGGTCATAGAATATATGCTTTATACCTTATGAAAAGAATCAGAAGCAATATGAAAAAGTACGCAGTACAAGAAAAGATGAATTTACTTAGAGTGTTATGATCGTTTATACATCAAGCCTTTTCATGTTAGCTAGTGTTGCATTCTAACCAAACCAGCTATTAATAAGGCAAGAGCGCCTTTGTCGATGGAAAATGGATTTGTTACAGAATTCCTCAACGTTACGAAAAATTATAACCTTTTAGATGAGCAAGACTGTTCGTGTCAATTATATTGCTGTTAGCTATCCATTTTTATGCTCAAAGTCAGATAAGGACCAGCTTAGCCGCGAAAGTATCGCTATGATAAAAACTTATATCAAAACTGCCTGCAAGGAGATTGATTATTGCGCGCAGAATTCATCCAGAAAAAAAGGGGATCAGAGTACTAGCCATAGCTGAGAGTTTCAAGAAATTTACCAAGAAATCGATCCTAGCTGGCGTAGTTATGCGACGAGACCTCATAATGGACGGTATGGTATATGGAACTGCCACAATAGAAGGCGACGATGCAACCAACAGTATAATTTCGATGCACAAGTTACTTGCGAGAGATGACATCAACTGTATCCTGCTTGATGGCCTTGTTATCAGCATGTACAACATTATAGATGGCGAGCAGGTTGCTGGAGAAACAGGCCTCCCCGTGATTGCAATAACGTTTGAAGATTCACATGGACTTGAATATAGCATCAAACACCACTTTGAGGATTGGCATGATAAGCTTGCACGATATCAAAAGCTCGGAAGGCGCGAGCGAGTGATACTCAAGACAGGCAAGACTCTTTTCATCCGCTCTTGGAGAGTAAACTCGAAGAGAGCAGTTGCCATACTAAATGCTTTTACTCTACAGGGATCTTTTCCAGAGCCGATTAGAGTGGCCAAGCTTGCTGCGCGTTCATATGCCAATGCTTTAAATTATGAGCTGGAAAAGAACTAGCAGCTGTGGTGGGGTGGCAGAGCGGCCATGCGTTCGCCTGCAGATCACACCAGCGGTTAGCGAATTTATAGGGGTTCGAATCCCCTCCCCACCTCTCTCAACAGAAGTCTAAACTCCACATGCTTTTTCAATGGAGATATATCAAATTAACTTGACCTATTATGACCGAGTTTTTGGCCGGGCTTTTGTGGGCATTATCTCAACTCTAGACAGACTGACTGAGAATATACCACTGCTTACGCATCTAAACGTACTTCACCCAAGGAATTCAACCACTAAATCACTCCAACAGACTTTGCAAGCTCAAAAGCAGATTTTTTATCTAGCCTTATCTTGCTTAGAATAGTATACCTTTCAGGACGAAGCGATCGAGCTGCAATCAATGCCTTTACCACTTGCACTTCGCTCAGTTTAATCTGCTTTGCCTTAGTGGGCGCGCCGACATTATTCAATGCCTCTACGATCTTATCCCAGTTAAGACCATGTAGCTTTGCCATCATTATCGTGCCTATGCCAACGCGCTCGCCGTGCAGTCCGAAGTCTGAACCCGCTACGTATTCCACTGCGTGGCTAAAGAGGTGCTCAGCCCCCGAGCATGGTCTGCTACTGCCGGCGATGCAGCCTGCGACGCCGGCACTTATCAGCCCCTCAACAATTGTGCGTATACTGAACTGGCTCTTGCAATTTAGTTTCTCCGATTCCTCAAGTATTATCTTGGCACTCATGTAGGCAAGATTGGCTGCGTAGCTTCCAAAATACTCGCCATTCTCATCGCGGGCCAGCTCCCAGTCCTTAACTGCAGTTATTTTTGCAACCAAGTCACCGCAGCCGCCAGCCAGAAGTCGGGACGGTGCTTCCAACATCAGTTGAGTGTCTGCAACTACACCAATTGGTGTAGTTGCCTTTATGGAATGTGGCTTGTTAGTCCCTCTTATGGAAACAAACGGGCTTGATAATCCGTCGTGTGATGCTGATGTTGGCACGCTCAGAAACGGTCTGCTTATCCTGAAAGCTATCATTTTCGCAATATCGACAGACCGTCCACCGCCAAAACCAATTACAAAGTCAGGCAATTTGTCGCCAAGCTTGTCCTGTAGCTCGTCAACGACGTCCATCGATGCGTGACTTACTATGTGCAGTGAGCTTTTTAGAGACACCTTTTCAAGAGAGGAGACTAGATCATCGCCTGCCTTTGATTTCACTGTCCTGCCAGTAACAACTGCAACTTCGGATGCGCTCTGATCAAGTGTTCGAATAAGCAGACCGACTTGGGAAACAACGCCCTGGCCTATTAGTATCTTTCTTGGCAACTCCATCAGATGGGTCGGTGGAGAATTCAATTTGAAAACCCTGCGTGCACCAATTAATTAAGCTTGCACCTCAGTGCGTTAATCTCATGCTTCGAAGAATTTATAGTGCAGAGTTTTTTGGCAGCTATATGTATATCTTCAGATACACCAATTTGAATCTTAGAACTTCGTTTCGTAGCTGTTGATTTGATTTGTCTATCTATATCTGCCGTGCCAGTCGAAAGGTATCGAAGATTCTTTGAACAAGGTTGGATTTTCGAAACCCAATTTGTACACCAACAGTGATTCCCCTTACTAATATCCAATCACTTTTGGCTCTCCGTCACACTGGCATGTCAGTAGCAAATGAGTACGTGAGTTATATCTTATAGAACATAATGGCAATGCAACCTAAACCGGCTGGTAATTCCTTTTGATTCTTTCTTCTTTTGAGACAAACAAGCCAAATACTTAATACCGGCATCAATGTAAGAGACGCCATCGTTCACTCGGTAGAGATATTCGTTTGACGCTCATCATCTAGGAATTACATTCATGCAGCGTAAATCCGTTGATCATCGTGAATCTGCTAGCCAAAATATCATGGCAGTAATACTGCAGAGTCTGCCGCACGAAGCTAGCCTGACTAAAATTGAATATGAAGGTCCTTGCATTGCTCTTTATTCTAAGAACCCAAGCTACCTACTGCAGAACAATCAGCTTATTCTAAACATGGTCAACAGCATTAAGAAGCGCATCGTTATCCGAACAGATGAATCGCTAAGGCTTCCTCAAGATGAGTCTATCAAAGTTATCGCAGACACCATTCCAAGAGAGGCTGGCGTGGCAGGCACTTTCTTTGACGCTGCCTTAGGCGAAGCAGCAATATTTGCTAAGAAGCCCTGGACCGTTTTGCACGAAGGTGGGGATTTTAATCTTACAGAAAAGATTGGCTGGAAAGTCCGGGTCAGAAAGGCTCCACAAAACATGCTGCCAATTGAAACGCTTTATAAGATATTAGGTGACACGGTGAGCCAGCGCATCAAGTTCTATAGAGAAGTGGGAGATAAGATATTTAGGCCTAAATTGACTGAGGAGGCCGAAGCGAGCCTTCTCACGCTAGGGGGATTTGCAGAGATAGGCAGGTCATGTATGATACTTGAAACGCGTGAAAGTAAGATTATACTTGATTGTGGACTCAATGTGTCAGCGAAGGACGCTCTGGCAGCCACACCTCGATTTGACATTGCAGGAATAGGCATGGAAGATGTGGACGGAGTGGTTCTCACCCATGCACATATTGATCACACTGGCTTTCTACCAGCGCTTTTCAAATATGGGTATAGCGGTCCGGTCTATTGCACAGAGCCAACTCTCTTGCTAATGAGTATGCTTCAGCGCGATTATATTACACGCTCTGGGAATGACGCGTTATATTCTGAGCAAGATATCAACAGCACTGTAGCACACACGATAACACTGATGTATGGCATAGTAACTGATATTTCGCCAGATGTCAAGGTTGTGCTTTCAAACTCGGGACACATTATAGGATCAACTTCAATTCATATGCACATTGGTAGCGGCCAGCACAACCTTGTATACACAGGTGACATGAAGTTCGGCAAGACGCTTACACTTGAAAACGCTTCTTGGAATTTTCCAAGGGTTGAAACGATGATAATTGAAAGCACATACGGCGGCAAGGAGGATATAATGTGCCCACGAGAGCAGGCCGAGGCCAATCTTGCCAGTGCAGTTGAAAGGACAATTGCGGCAGGTGGTCATGTGCTGTTACCTGTACCAGCAGTTGGGATTTCCCAAGAGCTGATTCTTGTACTTGACAGGTTTGCAAAAGCCGGCAGGCTTCAGACCAAAGTGCTTGTGGAAAAGATAATCTCAGAAGCAACAACCGTCTATGAGGCATATCCGGAATTTCTTTCAAAAGAATTAGCCAAATATATGCTTGAATCGGAAACAGGCTATTTTGGCTCACAATTCTCAATAGTTGAATCGGAGGCCCTTAATCCTAGCGAGCCTGTAGTAGTCCTTGCTCCTTCATCAATGCTCGTTGGAGGACCATCTGTTGGATATCTCAGGCAAATAGCAAATGACCCAAAAAACATGCTCATCATGCTATCATATCAATCGCTTGAAACTCCT
This sequence comes from Nitrososphaera sp., assembly GCA_036844865.1. GTDB lineage: Archaea > Thermoproteota > Nitrososphaeria > Nitrososphaerales > Nitrososphaeraceae > Nitrososphaera. The sequence continues at coordinate 34,283 of DAIUEZ010000002.1, forward strand.
GGCAGAGCAATATTAGAAGGTAGCAGACAAATTACAATTGGGGGCGAAACGATCAAACTCGAGTGCCAAGTCGAAAGGATCGATGGTCTTGGCAGCCATAGTGACTACAACCAGCTTATGGCATATATTATGCGACTTCGTCCCAAGCTTAGGCGAGTCCTTGTCAACCACGGAGAGCGATCGAAGGCGCAAAACTTCGCAACTATGATAAATAAGCAATTTAGAATACAGTCGCAGCACCCATTGGTGCAGGAAGCAATAAAGCTACTTTAGATCGTATACGCTACGCCAGATCTTGACGCCTGGAGGAGTAACTACAATACGCTCTTCTCCAAGCCTTGCAATGTCGCCGCCAGCTGACTGTGTATAGGAATATAGGTCCTCAACCGCCTTACGCAATTCCTCCAAGTCCTTTTGTGCAAGCGGCGTCACCCTGATAATCAGGATCATATGTTTTTTGATATCTTCCTTTACCACAGCAATGTCAGACTGATCTCGCAGCGTAACTGCCTTCAAATAAACCGGTGTTTTCTGTGTCTGCATTTGTTATCTATCTTCTGCGAATTGCAGTTGAGCTTGCCATATGTAATCAATAGTCATGCTGGTCAATTGTCATTCACCGAATAGTTGATTTTAGCTCAATGATAGTAATGCAGGCTAGCTTCTCTTTATAGACTATAATATAATTATTATTAATATTATTATCATTATTTTTGTTTATATGCGCATCATCTCTATCGTTGCGATGTCAGCTGGCATGACTACAACTTCACTTTTGTCTCCATTAACGGTTACAGAGACCTTGCAGAGGTCGTGCCTAGGAGCATCAGAGTAACGTGCCGCTATTGCAGCACATGTTGTTGTCACTGACGAATCATCGTAGTTTTTGCAACGGAGTATACATGTCGGCCCAACATAGTCTTTGACCTCTATAATGATGTCACCATCAGCTACAAGCGCCTTTATTACTTCGTTTTCTTCCTTATTCCT
>DAIUEZ010000002.1:35282-42445 GCA_036844865.1 Nitrososphaera sp.
AAACTTGGCCTCATGAGTAATCCGGAAATGTCTGCCAACCTTCAAAAGCTCAATGTCGTTAAGGGTTGGGATGTCGTCACAGTGATCCAAAATATCCTTGACGCGCTTTGAGAAGCTGGGATCTGTTAATAGACAGCCCCCGGCGGCATTTGGTGGTTCAGATATGCCAAAGTGTTTTGCCAGCATCAATTGGACTTTCCTTGACCTCCCCTTAATATCTCCCATCTTATCGCGGTTTATCAATCCCATCTTTTCCGCATCTGTCGGCGGGAGCTGCTTTGCAGATAACGGGCGTAAAATCTTGCATTCCATGCCTGTCTCTTTTTCAATGACATGTAATGCGCGGTTGTTTTGGCTCATCGGCCGCTGAAGTAGCACTTCGCCTGTTATTACGAAATCAGCATTTGTCTTTTCCATATGCTCCTTGGCGGCGTTGTACATCATGGCTCTACAATCGATACAAGGGTTAATACATGAGCCATAGCCGTATTTAGGGTTCTTTAGCATACGGAGGTATTCTTTGCCAAAGTATACGGTCTTTAGATTGATTCCAAGTTCGTCGGCTACCTCTTTGACTCGTTGTCCACAGCCCTTACCGCAGTCGAAATCGCAAAATGGTGTCTTAACAGCAACCGCTTCGATGTGAATACCGTGCTCTAACAGCATCCTAACAGCTAGTCTGCTGTCAAGCCCGCCAGACAGCAATGCAACTGCCTTTGGCTTTCACATGGTATTATATTTGTCTTTTATGATCGGAAGCAGGTTTATCTCAAATGCTGCTACAGGCGTTCTTAGCTTAAAGTTTTCAAGTGCTAGCGGAACGATCTCTCCAAGTGTACCAATGGACTTACCGTCCAATATCACATCAGCACATCTGCCTTCCATGAACATATGGTTTGTTGACGCTTTTGTGATTGCCTCTTTACCAAAGCATGATCTTAATAATGCCTGCATTGTTGATTTTATCTCTGTATAATCTGCATCAGTGTGTGCTATCACTGCGGCGATGCTCCATGTTTCTTCTATTGTTGTAGCTGATTTGAGGAAGGTCTTGCCTATCTCAAATAACCTCTGCGGGTATTGTTCATGAATGTTGTACGAAAGCGATTGAAGGAGCAACGGAACAAGTGAGTTACGTAGGATTTCGTGCTCTGCGCTCCTAGAGCTCTCGACGGAGAGTACATCTTTAGCAGGAATATCAAAGGCGTCATATTGCACTTCTTTGCTTGTTAGCATAAAGTTGAGCGACTCAATCATGCCCAAACCAATCATAGCCTCTCTTATTGTATTAAAATAGACAGAAAGCGAACCCCTCTTCCCCGCGGTTGGTGAAGCAGGAAACTTTGCCTCTAAGTTGTAAATGCCATACCCTATTGCCACCTCCTCTGAGATGTCTATTGGGTCGCTTATGTCTGTTCGATACCGAGGGATAGTGCAGATAATTTTATTCCTATCCACTGCCTTTGCATCCAATCTGCTTCTCTTCAGGCAAGTAATCATCTGCTTGGTGTCAAGCATTATGCCAAGGATACCATTAACATAGTTGACATCTGTAGAAATTAGTTTTGGTTTCATCCGCGGCGTTTCAATTTTTCTTCTTCTGCTGCCTGACTCAGCTATGCTCACAGTTCTTATTTCAAACCCTACATCATAGAGCGTAATTGCGAGAATGGCAAGTACATCTTCAGCAATTTTTTGGTCAGTTGCAGTTACTTCCACAAAGAGATTGCGGCACCTGCAGTCAACCTTGGTTGCTTGGCCGTTTATTATGGGAGGTAATGAAAGCACTGTCCCAGCTCCATCAATTATGATAGGGTATCGGTCAAATGCGGACACAATATGACCATACTGCCTACCAATCTCTAGATCTTTTAGTATCTGATATATTGAAAATTTTGAAGATTCATTTAAAGGTATGAATGAATAGTCGCCGCTTACCGTTTTATATGTGACCGGAAATTGGATGAGATCAAGGTTGTGGATGCCAATGGATGCCTTCCTGCGCTTTCTACCAACACCATTGTGAAGGTCTTCTTGCATTGCGATTAACTGCTTTAGCGTCTCCTCATCTAGTTTTCCATTTTTCGCCACAAGTGCAACAAGGTAAGGTCTTGCCCTCCTGATGGCCGCCGCGTCTTCAATAGTTAATGCCACCCCGCTTCTACCAGCTAATTTAAATTTTGGTAATCCAATCTCAATATCAAGCAAACCACGCAACGCTCTCGCCACTCCATAATCTGAGGACAGGTCTGGCCTATTTGGATTGTATTCAACCCTGATCAGGTCTTTACCTATATCTTCAATATCAACCCCGATGAATGGTAAGATATCAAGGATCGTATTCATCTTAACACCCGAAACTAGTCTTTTCAGACGTTCAAATTTGATGTTTACAACCGGCACTTTGGCACACTCCTGAGCCATGCAAGTTTGTTGCCATACAGTTCACGTACGTCATCCAAACCAAAGCGCAACATGGCGATCCTCTCAAGGCCGCCACCCCAAGCAAGCACTCGGTTTTTGATACCAAGAGGATTTGTAACTTCCGGCCTGAAAATACCCATGCCAAAGAGCTCGACCCATTTTTCCAATTTTTCATTGTAGACCATACTCTGTAGCGAGGGTTCTGTGTATGGAAAAAAAGTAGGCCAAAACTTGATACGCTTGATGCCTATCTTGGCATAGAATTCTTTTTGAAGGCCCATGAGCTCACGGAGCGATGCTTCCTCTGAAGCTGAAACTCCCTCTACTTGATGAAATTCGATAAGATGTTTGTATGTAAGTTTTTCATTTCTGAAAACCCTACCTACTGAGAAGAAACGGCCTACATCTGATGATGATTTTTTTAGCTTTGCAAGATGCTGGAGAGTTATAGGAGTAGTGTGTGTACGAAGGACTAACCTCTTGGATTCTTCGACGTCCCACTTGAGATTCCATCTTTCCTTGTGCACTCTAGAAATTTTTGAAATCTGATCTTTGCTTGCTGGTATTGGCTGTGCCTCACCTAAAATGTAAAAAGTGTCTTGCATCTCCCTCGCGGGATGATCTTGGGGAGTAAATAATGCATCAAAGTTCCAGAAGCCTGACTGAATTACTGGACCTTCTATCTCTGAAAATCCTAAGCCGATAAAGACCTCTTTGATCTCTTCAATAATTTCAATTAAGGGGTGCCGCCTTCCTGGATAAACTATCGGGGCAGGAGCTTCTACATCAAGTGCGCTAAAACTAGTCTCTTTCCATTTCCCTGAGGTAATAAGATCTGTCGTAAGACGGCGTTCCAACTTTTTTTCTTGGTCTAGCCTAGGGATGATCTGTTTTGCTGCATCGGTGAGTGAAATTCGCGATTCTCTTTCCTCCTTGATCTCTATGTAATTAGGGCGCTTTTTCAGTTGCTCAAGTATACTCTTTTCGTGTTCTGTTAGTTTTGAAACTTCTACCCCTTCTCTTCCTCCTCTTCCCCTTAGTTTTTCAATGAAGGTCTCTTCAGGAGACTTACTGGCAGTGAGCGGAGTGGGCACCATTTTGCCTTCGATGAGTTGAAGCCAGTGATTGCGTCTTGCTCCTGCAATAGCAGCATTTATTTCTTCATTCTTTATGGCACCGGTTGCAAGCACTTCTGAAATTGTGACCTTGCCTTCTTTCAGAGAATTTACCAACCTTCTTTCAGGTAGCCCTCTTTGTGCTGCTGCCATTCCCTCGGACACCAAAAATACTCTTTGCGTAGATGATTCTTCAATTGAGATGAGGTTCTTGAATTTTAGCCACTCTATCCCTCGCCTAATCTGATCCATAGACAAACCCGTACTCGCAGCAAGTGAGTGAGCTCCAACATGGTCGTTATTGGATAGGGAGTTGAGTATTGATAGTTCAATAGGATGTAATGCTGGCGGCGGAGCAGAAGAAGTCATTAACCAAAAAGTGGTGGGAATGTAAGACTTTTTAAACGTTTAATGCATTCTGCTCGTGGAGGGATAATGATGAATCGAGTTGACCATTACGACGATCACAATCATTCAAATAATAATAACAATAACAACGCCGCCGACTTTAAAGTCACGCCTTGGGAAGTTGAAGGCGATATTAACTATGCTAAGCTGATAGAAAAGTTCGGTACGCAGCCTATAACGCCGGAGCTATTGCAGAAAATAAAGAGTATGACAGGTGAAATTCATCCACTCCTAAAAATGGGTTACTTTTTTTCTCATCGCGACTTTGACTGGATATTAGATAAGAAGAGTAGAGGTGAGAGCTTTTACCTTTATACAGGTAGGGGGCCGTCAGGCATGGTTCACATGGGGCATCTAATGCCATGGATCTTTACAAAATACTTGCAGGACAAATTCGACTCAAAATTATTATTCCAGCTAACAGATGACGAAAAATTTCTTTACAGTCAGGACAGGACAATGAAGGAACTTAAGCACTACACCTACGAGAATATCTTAGATATCATTGCAATTGGATTCAACTCAAAAAAGACCAAGATAATGGTGAATACAAAACATATTCAACATCTTTATCCAATTGCTATAGAAATTGCTAAGCGTATCACATTTTCTACAGCACGTGCAGTATTTGGGTTTTCCAATTCTACCAATATAGGGATGATAGGCTTGCCGCCCATACAGGCTGCGCCTTGCTTTCTTCCTTCTGTCATAGAAGGCAAGAACGTACCTGTATTGATACCTGCAGCAATTGACCAAGATCCATACTGGCGTATGACAAGAGACATTGCCGACAAAATGCATTATTACAAGCCTGCTCAAATACATAGCAAATTCCTGCCAGGCCTTGGCATGCTAGGCAAGATGTCATCTTCGAAGCCTGAGACCGCAATTTTCACCACAGATGATCCCGAGGTAGTTGACAAAAAAGTGTCTATAGCTTTTACCGGCGGTCAACCTAGCGTGGCACTTCAGAGGCAGCTTGGAGCCAATGCCCTTGGATGTCCAGTTTTCTGGTATTTGCGTTACTTTTTTGACACTGAAAAGCAATCAGACGAGCGTATGCTAAGATGCACTAGTGGCAACCTCTTATGTGGCGAATGCAAATCAGACCTGTCCAAGGGAGCCAAACCTTTTGTTGTAGAATTTAAGAAGCGACGAGAAAAAGCCAAAGATGTCATTGACAAGTTCATGTATGATGAAAAGCCCTTTTGACATGAGAATTCTGAAATTTGAATGCGACGACCGCTATGAAGCCGAAAAGCTGGCAAGCCTAATGTCAGTACAGAAGGATAACACTGTGTGGGTTTTAGGTGTTGAGGCAGTGGCTGGCAATGAAATCGTCATACAGTTAAAGGACAGATCGTCCCACGCTGTTTTGCTTAAGGATGAACAAACAGTAGTCATGCTCAAGTCGTTTGTGACAGATCTTATGAAAGGAAAAATGAGGATACACTCTAGTGAGTCTCTTGGATCTGTAACAAAAATAACAATTCTTGATTAGCGTAACTCCTTGTTCATCTCGTCTGTCAGGATTTCTTGCACCTTTGTGAAATAGAGTCCTGTCGAGTATGGCATCATTGGTATATACTCCTGGATAACCTGCATGACATAGGGGACCGCCCTTTTTGAGACATCTAACTTGAATTTCATCCACATTATCCTGTCTTGCTCAAAGTGAATTTTATCTTTAAGATGTCTTGGAACAATCTCTTTTGACCTATCCTCGATACGCTTGTACCAGTATGCAAGAACATCTGGATCTAACCCTTCCCGGAGGTTTTTTACCCCTGATATTATCTTACTTGAAGCATAATCGATAGGTGTTTCTGGATACACAAGCAGGTTTGCAGGCGTCAGAATAAAATTCTGATAATCAAAGATTGCTTAGCATTGAATACACATTAATCGACATCCCCTTTATTTTTTGTACTCTATATCTGTTTGTCTATTATATTTTAATGCTAATGGCCACCATCTCATAACAGATACCCATATCTGTGGCAGTATTATTGTATAGAATTTGAAGTGTCTGACTCTATTCTATTCCATAAAGCATTGTAAGCACAGCGAAGAAAAGATAAGCGCACAAGAATATCTTTTTAAGTAAGATTGGACTTCAAGCCAAGTCTCTTATCTCTCAAGCAATAAGAAAAAATGGGCCCTGAATCTGTGTTACTCACACTTCATCTCAGTCACCTGGTTTCTAGCTCTGCCAACATGAATTTTGGAAAACTTACTAATTTGCAAGAAGTTTAGAAAGTTTACGACTATTAAAAATTCTACCATTACCTCTTCTATGACTACGATGCCCAAAATAATATTGTAGCTATCTGGATCAATTTAATTAGAGACATTTTTGTCCTCTACTGCGTCAGAGACCCGCTATTAGTTTCTTAAAGACCTAAAAATAGGTTCGAGAATAAACAGAAAGGCACGCGTCATCCTTCAAAGCAAGTGTATCCTTTGAGCACATTCCTTATGAAAATACTTTGATCTTTTACTGTGCCCTTTACTTATTATGGTATCTTTGTCTTTTATTTTTTCAGCACAAAAGTGGCAACACCCTTTTTGCCTTACTGATATTCTAGTCAAAACACTGTTGTAATTATGATTGTTTGTATCTATGACATGTATTCTTGCCAAAAATTTTCATTGCATTACTAGGTCATTTTCAATAAAAAAACTGACTTAACCATGTTAATCATGGTGTAAATATAATGAAGCGTGAATCAAAGTCTGCTAGGTTCATACACAATAGACACATGGATATGGCTTGCAAAAATGTTTGTGAGAGGTATAGGGCTACAAAAGATAGAAGAAGTAGCTATTACTTCGAAGGATACAAAAGATGTCAGGTATGTGGCATCTTCCTTAACTGGAAGGGAATTAGATGCCCTTGCTGTCAAAGGCCGTTGAGGTCAAAACCTCATAATAGAAAAAGAAGAATAAGAAGAAACCTAGCGAGGCTGCTATGCTGGTGCCACCGCGCTTGGCTAGCGCTTTGGAATAAGCGTCCTCCGACAACCCCTGGCCTCGCATCTCGTCGATAGTCTTCTGAGTGTGCGAGAGATACCATGCGTTGCCGAACCCTCCGCAAACGATGCTAGCAGCAAGACCAACAAAACGGCCTATGGTTGCGGGCGCCTCAGGCTGACCCAGGATTCCAACGTAAACGATCTCTTCAAAAAGAGTCGCGAGGTGAATCACTCCAAAGAA
>DAIUEZ010000002.1:42455-43712 GCA_036844865.1 Nitrososphaera sp.
GTTGAGGTCAAAACCTCATAATAGAAAAAGAAGAAGGATAAGAAGAAACCAATTAGAGAACAACAAGAATTAACTATATTAATCATGACATAAATAGTCATTTGAAAAGATATGCCTATATGACAAAGAAGCGTCGTAGTCGTCAACAACAGAATGCGAATTCAGTATCTTCTCCGAGATTGACAAGAAAGAGAGTTATTACTTATGGAATAATTGCAGCAATCGTTTCATTGATTAGCATTGGCGTATATAACTGGATGATTCCTACAAATGGCACTACTCCTGTTTTTGGTATTCCAAATAATCACTTTGTTAAAGCAAAATATTCCCCTCGTTCAGGATATGCTTGGGTTAGCATCTCTTCTGGCAGTATCAAGGGATTAAGAGGCAGCGGCGGTGGAGGAATCACAAACCCTCAATATGTTTTCAACAGAGGAGGTTTGCAATCTATGCATGTGATAAATGAGGATTATGAAACTCATTCAAAGCATAACTTTAACATTGATGAACTCAATATCCATTCAAGAGATTTGGCGTACTCTGATAGTCAAACCATTACCTTTGTTGCCGACAAACCTGGCACCTATCACTATTATTGCAATATCCATCCAGAAATGAGAGGAGACATAACCATAGAATAAGAAGGCATATGAATGAGAGAGAGGATGCAAGATTATGAGCAGTGACAATCAAGACCCATTAAGCTCATCAACTCGTCACGACATTTTGAGTCTACTGGATAGCTTTATTCACCAAATACAGCATATAAGGAAAATACTTTTGGGCATGTCAGTTTCTGCAATTGTCCTAGCTCCTCTAGCCATTGCGCTTTCTGTTTACCTTTTGTTTCACCCAACATTCTTCGCTATATTACAAACAGAGGATGAATTTGGGCTAGTTCTAACGGTGCTACTTGGAGCAGTCATCATTACTTCTGGAACATGGCTTGTTGCAGGCGTAAGGCAATATTACACTGTAAATCAATGGAAAAAGAGATATGAGGAATATCGGAGAGAAAAGGAAGCAATAGATAGAAAGATAGCATCACAGTTTGGCTTAGATCAGGACTAGCAGAGGAGGCATATAATTGAGTCTGTTTTGTTATTAGTCGCCTTCTTCTTTTCCTTCTCCTTCTTCTACCATTACTACTGAATTGCTGTACTCTTTCTTCTTCTCCTCCTTCTCCTTCATCTCCTCTTCTCCTTTTCTTCTTGGAAACATCTTTTCGTAAGGTTCGAGGATATCTCTGCAAAATGC
>DAIUEZ010000003.1:0-43643 GCA_036844865.1 Nitrososphaera sp.
AGCTGCCATATCAAGTGCTTCTCTTGGTGATGCAGACCCATTGTAAACTTGTTGTATAGCTTGATGTATATCTTCAGCTATCTCTGGATATTCAGGTATATTTGGTCTGCTTCGTCCATATGGAATCATTGAAACCATCTCTTCGAAAAATGGAACCGATTGCTTTAGTGGTTCAGAGGATGGACCATCACCTAACATTCGTTGTGTAGGCAAATAGCCATATTGTTGTAGAAACGGACCCAGTATTTCCGGGCTAGCCATTAATGTTATTAACTCCCATGCCAAATCACTATGTTGCGACGTAGAAGGTATAGCAACCTCCCATCCTCCCATCATAGTAGAGGTCTGAGTTGTCCCATTAGGTACAGGAAACATAGGAATAAATCCAAGTTGCTGTTCCAATGTTGGCCAAGATTCTCTTGGAAATTCTCCTGGCATCCAAGAGCCTCCTAACATTACTGAAAAATTCCTGTTGACAAATGCTTTTTCCAACTGTCTATCTTGCGGTTTTATCCCAGCATCAACCTGCTGCTTCAAAAACTCCATTGCTCTCACTCCTTGAGAGCTATTATACGATGGAAACCAGTAGACACCTTTTGTAGGATGACCTTGTCTCAGCTCTAGTATTTCTCCTCCAAGCATCCAAAGGTATGGATACCACATATCTGGTTCATGTGGAGCATTTCTAAGATGTACTCCTTGAGTTATTCTATCTCCAAAGAAATCATTCAATTTCACTGCAGCAGAGATGTATCCATCCCAAGTTTTCAATGATTCTGGATCAACTCCTGCTTCTTGCAGCATGTCCTTCCAATACCACATACCTCTGATGTCAGTCCACAGCCACAGACCATATATGGTGTTATCATACACACAACCATCAAGATTTGCTTCATACAAATCATCTATTCTACCCCACTGCTCAAAGTCATCAGTTAGATTACTTAGCAAACCCTTCTCTGCAAATTCACCAAGCCAAATCTGATCTACAGACACAATGTCTACAGAATCGCCATTTGATAATCTATCCAAAATTTGATTTCTTGTAATATTATAAGGAAAATCAGTATATTGTATCTGTATGTTCATGTCTGGATGGCGTCTATTTAGTTCATCAAGAGCAGGCTGCAGCAGCTGATTCCATCTTCCTGGATTGGCCAAGTCTGTAAAAAGTCCTCTAAGGGTAACATTAGTCTTGTCAAGTAATGTACCTGATTGATTTGATGAAAGAACAGTTACAGGGTTGTTGTATTCATTATTATTGTCATCATATATTGTTGTATTAGTGGGAAGTGAATTCGTGGCAGTAGCTAGCGCAGGTTGTAAAATTGGGGGTGCCATGATGATGGTTAGGAGCGCAATGGCAACTGGACCCAACCTAGGAACACAACGCAGGGTCATTTCATCTAGTTGCCATATTTTGCTCAAAATTATTGAGCTAACTCCTGCTCTAGTGATTCCAACTACGAGAGATAAACACATAACTTCTCAGTTAAAAACATCTCGTTTCATCTTTCTAGATAGCCATCCTAGATAGCAAGAAAGCACTTATAGTACGGAACTCCATTTATATTCTAAATACAGGGTTAACAGCAATAGTGCTAGCAAAAAGAAGAATTACTTTAGGCATAAGAGGACTCGGCATCCTTGCTGTAGCCTTGATTATAATCTCATCTTATGCTTTATTCTTTTATTTTCAAAATCAAACCCTACAGCAGGTAAAATCACAGCTTTTTGAAGAACAAAAACAAAGGCAGATAGGATCTACTCAGCAAATTGCTGGTTTTATGGGCTCTGATCTCACACTTATACTATCATTTCTTGACGGTATTTCAAATTCTAAATACTTGCAAGAGGGCCAATTCTACAGCCAAGAGATTAGACAGCTTGCAACAGAAAAATATGCGCAAATGAGCAAAACCGTGGATAGGCTATTTATCTTGGATGCACAAGACATAACAGTCGTTGGAGCAGGCAATTCTAGCAGTGGTAGCAGCACAATAGCGCCTGTAGGAAATGACCTTTCTTTCCGGCCGTGGGTTAGAGAGACTCACAATACTCTCAAACCTGTTTTCTCACAGGGATTTGAACATCTTGGAGAATACAGGGTAATTATCACTAATCCTGTGATAGATCGAGATACAAAACAATACTTGGGATTAGTGGGCGTCTCGATCCCGACAGTACATTTCTTTGAGCATTATGGAAATGTATATGACGTCAATACACAATTTATAGTCGCATTAGATAAGAGCGGCACTCTCCTTGCGGTTGGAGCTGACCCAAGCCTAGTAGGTCTTAACTTTTATGGAGAGACTACGCAGAACTTTATAAACCATAATCCTACGCTCAATAAGATTACAACTGAGTTATTGCAAGGGGCTTCCGGTTATGCAGTCTTTGACGCTGGAAGAGGAGAAAGACTTCAAACCTATCAACCAATATATGTTGCAGGCAACCCTACATACTTTCTACAGGTAGTTACTCCAACTGAGACTATATACTCCCAGATAGATCCTATTATTTCAAAAGAAAGCGAAAAATTCGCATTACTCTTAGCGGCTCCCACTGGGGCTGGTGCAATCTTGATAATATTTCTGTTACTTTGGAACTCCAGTCTAGGAAAGGAAGTAAAGAAAAGGACTAGAGAGTTACAGGAATCAAATAGGTTACTAGGTGCTACCAATGAACAGTTAAGGGAGCGAGACCGTATGCAAAATGAATTCATAAATATTGCTGCACATGAAATGCGAACACCAATACAGCCAATTCTTGGATTGTCTGATATCATATTGCAAAGAATATTGAGTATTGCTAAGCAATTGCAAAGAGGAGAGGAGGAGGAGGTTGTTTATGAACAACTACGGGATTCCTCTAGCGTTCCTATTCGATCTAATTCAATCGATAGACCTTCCTTGTCGCATTCTATAGGGAAGATTATCCCCATGGTGGAGATAATAAGTAGGAATGCAAAAAGGCTCGAGAAGCTGACAAATAATTTGCTTGACGTTACACGAATCGAAAACAATAAGTATGTAGAGCTAAGCAAGGAGATATTCGCCATTGACTTTGTTATTAGAGATTGTATAACAGATGCGAGTCAACATATTGGAAATAAGAATCTTAAATTTTCATATATGCCAGCGAACGACAGCCAACAAGTAGTAATCAAAGCAGATAAGACTCGAATTGCACAGGTTTTAATGAATTTGTTCGATAATTCGATAAATTTTAGTCAAGATGGAATTATCTCTGTGACAACAACTATTGACCGTAACGCAAACAGCATAACTGTAAGTGTTAAAGATGCAGGGTCTGGAATAAGTCCCGATGTCATATCAAGACTATTTTCAAAGTTTGCAACTGCATCAGAAAAAGGCACAGGCCTGGGATTGTATATTTCAAAGAAGATTATTGAAGCTCATGGTGGCAAGATATGGGCTGAGAACAATAAAGACGGAGAAGGCGCGACATTTGCATTTTCTTTGCCTATGTTGTCATAATTCACATAACTTCTTAAGCAAGCAATTTAGGGTTATCGCAGCTGCATGATGGAATAATCTACTATCTAAAAACTAGAGGTTAAAGCTCAAATAATAATCTCTTATTGCCAAGAGGCATATCTAGTTAATTATAGACTTATATAACAAAAAAATTACTTGAACAAGGAAGAATTGCGTATAAAACACTTTTTGACTTGGGTAACAACTGATTCTTTGGAAGGACCAATTCCAATTGTTGATGCATTTACTTTACCAATTTTGAAGTTCTCTTATATAACTTTAAGACTACTTCTCAGAGTATTACTAGGCCGACAGAGAAGAAATAAAATACGTTTTCTGAGAAAGTTTTGGTTAGACAGTAGCCCTTCATATCTGTTAATGGCTCATCTGCATCCCTTTCTTCACAGAAATAAAGATGATGCTCATCTGCTAAAGATACAGGTGCCAAGAGATCATTACCAATATTTTTGCAGAATAGGAAAGGGTGATTTTCTTCCTGGACACGAAGGTCACATTGTGGGAAGATTTACTCCAAAAGAAGGAGACACAGTTATTGACATTGGCGCGCACATAGGCCGCTATACTATAACAAGCTCAAAACAGGTTGGTAAGACTGGAAAAGTAGTGGCTATTGAAGCTGATCCTGATAATTTTCAGCTCTTAAAAAGAAACATCGCTCTTAACAACCTGACAAATGTCCTACCATTAAACTATGCAGTATTTTCCACAAGAACAAGAATGAAGTTGTATGAGCAATCGGCTTCAGCTAAATATAATAGCTTAATGTTGGCACGGGCCGCGAAAACTAAGAATTATGTAGAGGTAAACGCAGATACATTAGACAATATCCTTAAGCAAAATGGAGTAAATCAAGTCAATTGGATAAAAATAGACGTAGAGGGGGCAGAGTTTGAGGTATTGAAAGGATCAACTAAAACGTTATCTGGTGAGAACGTATCTCTTTTTGTTGAAATACATAATATTGAGGATCCACGCCATTATGATAACGTTGTTGATTTTCTCAAATATTATAATTATGAAATAACATTTGAGCAGCGCTATGAGGGCAGCGGCGAAAGCCATGTGATATTTTGTAAGAATAATAATGCTAGTAATTTATAAAATCTTTGACAATATTTGCATGCCTGTGATGCTTTTTGAGTTTTTCAACCCTCCATTTTGGGATGCAAAGTTTAACAGTTGACGCCAAGCATTTTTCTTTCAGTTGGTTCATCGCCTTATATTGTTGTCTCTTATCCAAACTTTCCATACATTGAGCAGTATCTCTAAAAATGGGACAATATTATAGCATCATACTAAAATCAAGACAGATCATGATGATTTAATGAGACGCTGCATCAGCCATTGATTGCTTGTTATTCTAAATGTAGATGAATATTCTTATATGATGTTAATCTGAAAAAATTAACAAATTTTACAAATACTTAGTCATAGATCTATTTGATATATGTTAGCGAATTCGCCTGTTATGCCAACGATTCCTGTAGTGGATTTGAATCGCGCAAAAAGATTCTATGAAACAGCACTAGGCCTGAAGCCTGCCCCTACCAATAATGATAACACCTCAGCTACCTTTGAATGTGGCAATGGCACTAGTATAGAGCTCTATCAACGTGCACCTTCAAAAGCAGACCATACAGTGGCTACATTTGAAGTGTCTGATATCGAAGAGGAAGTTAATATGTTGAGAGAAAAGGGAGTTAATTTTGAGGAGTATGATATGCCAGGAATCAAGACTCAAAATGGCATAGCAACACAGGGCTCAGACAAGGCTGCATGGTTCAAGGATACTGAAGGAAACATTCTTTGCATTCACCAAAGAATGAGATAGACTTTTTTGCAGTTAATTTAAAGTAGAAAAACCTATACTCTCAATTAGAGAAAGCCTGATTTAATGGAAAGGTCGATCTTGAAATTTCGTGACTTCTACTTGATCTCTTTTTTTCGAGGCTGAACCCATGAGCTATCTTTTAACGATTTATATCTTTCTTTATCCTGACAAGGTGACTGCTTGGCTCCAATTTGTTGCTAGATAATCTGTCAATTGTAAAATGGAATCCAATAAGGGGTGCGAACACCACGACAGTCAGCGTCGCTAGGTGATAGCTGTGCAGGTATAACAGATAAAGTGTAATCCCTACGCCAGTCATTATTTCAATCCAGGTACAGGTACACAGCTGTATTGCGATGTGCTTTAGGTTCATATATGCTAGAGTTCGTCACTTCAACTATTTCATTTTTTCTATGTCTTAGCCGCCATCATAACTACTAACCGTCCTGCACCTTAGTAGCAAGCCTTTTGGATAGCTTGTATCCAAAGCCCATAGCAATAAAGAGAATGATCAAGCCTGCAACCATAGTTACAATAAGGTTAGTCTTAACCACGTAATGCATTACAAGCGTCACTGCTATGGCAGGAATGGAAATGACGAGTGCCAAAACTGTGCTGGCAGCAAAAACGCGAGTTGCAGTGATCTTGTTTGGCTTGTCGCTCATCATCATTTCAACAAGCATTTTAACTTATTAGCGTTGCCTTTCAGCCAAAAGAAGAAGTTTATTCCCAGCCAATCTGTTGCTTGTAGTATTTCACCAACTTGGCATGCTTCATCCTTTCGCCTGTCACCTTAGCCTTTTCCATCTTCTTCATGTGCGAGCGAAGCTGGCTGAGATCGCACATACACACGCCTGCAATCGGCTTATACTTTGTTCTCGATATCTCGTGCTTCTTGTGATCCGCGTAGATTATCGGTAGCTTGGTCAGGCCTACTGTCGCCAGTATGCCGCCAACCATCCAGTATATAATGCCGGTTGAAACCATTGAGGCAAATGGATTGACCCCTGCTACCAATTGCAAATATGCCACAGGAAGGAATATTGAGAGTATAATTCCAATCGGCGTCGAAAACATCGAGAAGGCAGAAAATCTATCGTAAGGCTCCACCTCACGCTCGAATTGGTTAAGCAATTTTTCCAACTTGTCATTCAGTTTGGTCTCTTCTGGTAGAGATGAGAGCTCCATTTGTTATTGTTATATTGTTTGACTGGTAACTATTAAGTTTACCTGAACTTTCTTATTTCTTGGTAATTATGCAATCTTCCCATTTAGATTTCATTTTTTTCTATATTTAGAAGAAGTAACTTGATATAAATGAGCGCTCGTACTGTCTTGTTTTGGCATAAACGGTGAAAAATTTAACTGAAGAGTCCAAAAGACCAAAAATTCATTTTATGATCTATATATGACATAATATTGTACAATTATGTTAATTCAGCTTTTGACATCTTATTGTGTCAATATTAATATTTCAATCTTTCTCGATTAAAGTTGAGAAAATGAGATCACAACAATCCAAATTAATCTTTTCAAGTCGCCAATTTGAAAACATCTCTCCTGACGCGCTTATCAAGTCATTCTGGGTCAGTTCAGCACTTGCTCTGATAATGACGCTTCCTCCGCTTGGGATATTCCTAGCATTCTATTACAACGGCGGCAACATTCTCGTTGGCGCAGTTATAGGATTTGGACTACACTTTGTCCTTCTGGCACTGTCTGAAAGGATATCAAATGCACTATTACGCTTGTTTGACGATTAGCCTTTTCTTACCCTCATATGCTTTTTATAGAGTATTGGACGAACCAAGGCATGCATTATGAGCAGCAAAGTAAGCATGCCAAGCAAGATTTTCGGCACTGTCCTCTCACACGGTCTGAGGGGCAGGATGTTAACAAAAAGCGAGCTCCAGACTCTTGCAGAATCTCGCGATATCGACGAGCTTGTTACTAGGACGAAAAATACCGTCTATCTTGATGCGCTTGCCAAGCTCACCAAGCCCTACACCGCCGAGAAGGTGGAAGGAGCCCTGCGTGAATATCTGGTCAACATGCACGCTAAGATGGTCACTATCGCAGGCGACTCTACGATATTGGACGCTTATTTTGTCAAGTACATTACCATGAATCTAAAGCTAGTGCTAAAGGGTAAGGCATTAGGCAAGACTTACGAAGAGCTTCTCCCAAAGATCAACTTGAGGGCTGAGGAACTAGTGGGTAGGCGTGATTTAGTAGTAAAGGCACTTGTGGCCAAGGATCTTGATGAAGCAGTGGCATCGCTTGCGGGGAGTGAATTTGGCGAAGACGCGGCCAAGGCAGTGGCAGCCTACAAGGAAAAGAGGGATGTCCGGCTGTTTGACACTTATCTTGATCACGCACTCTACCATGCCCTTGACAGAGCGCTGGCAACTGACGCATCGTCGCAAGACGTAAAAAAGCTGGTCTCAACTGATATTGACTCATACAATGTCTTAGCGGTCCTCCGCGGCAAGTTCTGGGGATTGAGCCAGCAAGACATCACCGACCTGATAGTGACTACCAC
Source organism: Nitrososphaera sp. (assembly GCA_036844865.1). Classification (GTDB taxonomy): domain Archaea; phylum Thermoproteota; class Nitrososphaeria; order Nitrososphaerales; family Nitrososphaeraceae; genus Nitrososphaera. The sequence goes on from DAIUEZ010000003.1 coordinate 7,898, forward strand.
GCCCAAAGTTACGCGGGAAAGCCTTCAGAAAATGATTAACACAGAAAAACTGTCGGAGGCCATAGGGGAGCTAAACAATACCGTTTACCGCGACATTGTTCCGCAAAATGCAGCAAACGACATTGACGCAATAATGCAGCTTGAAGCAGGCTTTGAGTCAGTGGCTCATAAGCGTGTCATCAGCTCCTTTCGCGCAGTGTTCACAGTAGCGATAATGCTCTCCGCCCTCAAGTTGATGATGATTGAAGTAAAGAACCTGGCTGCAATAGCGGCAGGTGTGGAACAAAAGGTTCCTGCAGAAACAATAATGTCGCGGCTGGCCAGGCTAGAATAAAAAATCAGCGTCGCGTCTATAACTTGTCTATAACTTGTCAAAAATTAGAAACTATAACACTCTATTTCTTGGCCTGAATCTGCACTTTGCTACCTTCCTGCATCTTGCTGCTGTCTTTCCAGACAAAGTTACTATAGAGCATCCTAGGGACGATCTTCTTGAACTCCGTTCCTTCGCCTGCGTACCACTTGGGGAACCACTCGTACAGGTGGAGCCTGATAGTCTGGATGTATACAATGAGTCCTTCAATAAGCATGATGCCAATATTGCCACCGATAAGAACCGCGTAGCCACCTCCATGCTCAAATGAGTTGTTGACAGTCACCAGCAGCGCAGAGTGCACTAGCAGCATGATTCCGATTCTAGAGTAGCTGATAGTGTTTGACAGCATTTCTATAATCCTCACCATGATGACTTCGACAATAATTCCCACAAGCCCTCCGCCCTCATCTCTGCCTTGGGCCTTCAGATGCTTCTCTTCTTTTATTCCGCCAATTATCATGGTGACGACTGTCGCAATGATAACCAGCGGTGCGGCCTTGGCCACAAGATCTACAGTAACCCAGTCGCCAAAGAGAAACGTTAGCCACGGCACTGGCTCTGTATGGGTCTTGCCTGTGATGCCAAACATGCCGATAATGTCATAGCCTGACCCGATAGCAGCAAGTATCAGAGCTACCACTGCGAAGTACTGTAGGATTGTCGGGATATCGTGGTAGAACACCATCAATTTATTGCCCTGCTTAAAGTCGGCGCGAAGCCTCAGGAAGAATGCCATCAACAGATGCACTATGCCTATCGCTATAGACACCTCCAGTATCTTGACCACTTGCTCAAATGTAAGTTCAGACACGCTCAGGAGCCCAACAAGGCCGTGGAGCGGCTCAAAGATTGGCGCAAGAAATGCGAGTTCTTCAAAGTGGAACCCAAACATCTCACCAGTTCCAAGACCTGCCAAGGTGGCAGCTGCGCCGCTTGCTGCAATGAGGGTTCCCCATGTTCTAAGTGATCCATTACCTCTATATCGGAAAAGCATGCCTAGCCCAAACAAAAGTATACCGTGCCCAAAATCGGCAAACATCAGTCCGTAAAAAGCCGGCCAGACAAAAGCGATAATAGGCGTAGGATCGATTTCACCGTACCTCGGTATTCCTTGAGTTTCAGTCACTACTTCAAAGGTCCGAGTATACGACTTGTTTGTAAGAAGTGTAGGCAGGATTTCTTCTTCTTCTCCTCCTCCATGCTTATCAGCGTGTGCATGCGCGTCCTCGACTACGCTGACATAATCCTTGGTCATGCTCCTAAACTTCTTCTCCATCTGGTATGGAATGTAACCCTGAATTACCGCAAAGTTGCGAGTGCCGCCTGGCTTCCTAGTAGTTTCAAGTACATCCTTGGCAACCCTGGCTGCTTCATGCAAAGAGAGAAGCTTAGTCAAAAGCGACTCTTTGAGTTTTTCAATATTCTTTTCAATATCTGCCTGCCTAGCCTCAAGCTCCTTGACCTTGGCGTCTGCTTGAGCATAGGCAACACTTGGGTTCTGTGGCATACTGGCTGGAACCTGGAGTGGGTGGACACCAAAGCTCCTGAGCGTCTTTGTTATGCGGTCAGAATCCTCAGCCGCGCCGAAAACCACCATTGATGACTTCTGCTCTGAGAGCTTGCTAGTATAAATCGGCAGGTCGCTCAGCGTTTTTCGGATTTCGACTTCATCTGAGGAGTCGATTACAAACAGGCCGGAAAAGAAATGTTTAATCTTGCCGAAAAGCGTCAGGTCAAGGTTAACTTTGGCTGCCATCTCGAGCGCGCCTTTAAGGTTACTGTATTCTTCAAGCTCCTTAGCAATCTTGTTCCGCTCTGCAATCACCTTCTTGGGATTGTCCAAGACAGCTGCGCTCTTTTCCTCCAAGTCTGCGATAAAGTTCTGCATGTTATCAATGAAGTAATCAGTCTTTCCTTTTGGGGCACCCTTAAACATAGTGGCCATAACTCCAGTTTCAAGAGGGACGCCAAGGTCCTTGATGATTTCGTCTATTTCTTGAAAAAGTTTCTGTGCCTTGAGCAAAAGGTCATCAATGTAGGGGTTTGGATGATCTGAAGGAGTCTGGATGGGATGGAACCATTCAAGCTCTGCCAGTCTGCTCACAACTTCCTGCGTTTCTATCCGGGGAAGCACTATGGTGGCCTTCATGAGTTTGGCTAGTCCCATTCTTGCCTACCGTTAATTTCAATCTCTTTAAAATCTTTCCGTTTGGAAAAAGAAGGAGATGAAAAACCCTCTCTAGGTCTGGCCCAAGATGATGAACATCATGACTATACCATATATGGCGATCGATTCAACCATACCTACTATGATGAACACTCTGGACTGCATCTTGGGATTGTCGCTAATTGCAGCTAGACCTGCCGCACCTACGAACCCAAGGCCAATGCCTGCTCCGAGAGCTGCCAGGCCAAACGCCATGCCTGCTCCTATCAGCTTCGATCCAACGTCGCCTCCTCCAGCCGCTGGGCTTTCCTGCGCAAACGCCTGACCGCCTAAGCCGGCTAAACCAATTGAGATAACAGCCATCAAAAGTGAAATTGTGATGAATCCGTTCGGCTTCTCCATATAAGAGTTCGAGATAAAATGCCATATTTAACTATAACTACTTGAAAAAGTTGAAAATGATGAAAATGAGAATTAGACTTTAGACAGGGTCTTGCGCTTGCTTTCAGCGATGTTGTCTTTGATCTTTTCCACCATCGAGTCGTGTTCGATCTTGAGTTGCGTCTTAGCCTTTTCAAAATAGCTTGAAATCTCTTCTGTCATGTCCTTGCGCTTGCCTCCTCTTCTGCCATCTTTTTCTTGTCCAGTACAACTTTAACCTTCTTGAGCCTGACAAACTCCTCGCGCTCGCGCTCCTCTAGGGTTGCCTTGATGAAGTATATTGCATCTTGATATTGCGGTATGATAACATATTCAAGTGCGTTGAGCAGCTTTTGTGTACGCTCCAGTTCCTTTGCAAGGCTGAATATTGCATTTTCGTATTCTGCTGCCTTGCATATGCCGGGGAGCATGCTCTTGATAAGCTTGGCCGCCTTGTCTACAGACGCGTTTGTTTCGACAAAGCCATATGACAGCTGCTGCCTGCCCTTCTCTGTCTCGACCTGCAACGTTGGTATTTTAACATCTACGATGCGCCTGATGTTGACGTCGACTTCCATTATACTAGGGGTCGAGTCCGATATTGATTCAAGCGTCATTGTGCCAAGGGACATATAGGCGTTATAAACAGAGCTGTATATTTCACCCAAGGGTGTCCATATGTCTTCCCTTGCCTTGTTTGCTTCTTCGATCATTTCGTCTATCTTTTTTAACAATACTTCGCGCTTGTCGTCTAAAATTTTGTGCACCATCTTGGCTACTTGCATCGAGCGCCTTATCTTGATAAGTTCTATCTTTGTCGCCGTAACCCTGCTTCCAAATGACATATTCTCTACTTCTCATCCTTTGTAATATTGCCTGACATGCTTTTCTTTGATCTTGGTCAACTCGCCTTCGGGCAGACCTGAGAGTACATCCCATGCTCTAGTGAGTGTTTCTTCAAGTGTCCTGTTCTCGTCAGGTGCCTGCTTTAGGAAGTGTTGCTCAAACTTATCGCCAACATCGAGGTACTTCAAGTCTACGCCTGTAAGACCTGCCCTGCCAACAATCTCTGAAAGTGCCCTGACCTCTTGCGCTCTTGAATAAGCGTCATAGAGCTGATTGCCAACTTCCATGTGATCTGACCTGGTTTTTCCTTCGCCAACTCCATCCTTCATTAGCCTTGAAAGTGACATAAGCACGTTTACTGGAGGGTAAATGCCCTTTCTAAACAGATCACGCCCAAGCACAATTTGGCCCTCAGTGATATATCCTGTCAGGTCTGGGATTGGATGCGTAATGTCGTCAGCTGGCATAGACAGGATCGGCACCTGTGTTACACTGCCATTCTTGCCCTTGATCCTCCCTGCGCGCTCGTAGTTGTTTGCAAGGTCTGTATAGAGGTAGCCGGGATAACCCTTTCTGCCGGGGACTTCTTCCCTTGCCGCACTGATTTCTCTAAGCGCTTCTGCATAGTTAGTCATGTCAGTAAGTATCGCTAAAACGTGCATACCTAAGTCAAATGCAAGGTATTCTGCCACTGTCAATGCTACTCTTGGAGTGATGATTCTTTCAATTGCAGGGTCATCTGCTAAGTTTAGGAATAGCACAGAGCGCCTCAACGCGCCTGACTCTTCAAGACTGCGCTTGAAATACTGAGCTTCAGAGTACTGCACGCCAATAGCTGCAAAAACGACGGCAAAGTCCTCTTTTGTCCCAACTACTGATGCCTGACGGGCAATTTGCGCCGCTAGGATGTTATGTGCCATTCCTGACCCTGAAAATATTGGAAGTTTTTGGCCTCTTACAAGCGTAAGCATGCCGTCAATGACTGACACACCTGTCTGGATAAATGATGTAGGATACTCTCTTCTTTCTGGATTCATAGGTTCGCCATTGACATCGACGAACCTGTCTGCAATTGGATCAGGAAGTCCATCATTTGGTTTTCCAAGGCCATCAAAGACTCTCCCCAGTAGCTCCTGTGAAACAGGCATTTCCATAGTCTTGCCAATAAATTTCGCTTTTGTGCCTGTAATTGTAAGACCTGTGGTTCCCTCAAACACCTGAACTATAGCCTTACCAAAGCCCACTTCGAGCACCCTTCCGAGCCTACGCTCGCCATCTACCGTCTCGATTTCAACCAGCTCATCAAAAGATGCCTTGGTAACGCCATCAATTATCATCAGCGGGCCCTTGAGCTCGGCTACCTTTGTGTATTCTATTCCATAAGACGTAGCCGTCATTTTAGACAACTACCTCCGCTTCTTTCTTCTCCGTCATTGGTGCTGCACCCTCTCCTCCAGCTGTGCCTGCCGCCTTGTGAAATTGTTCGTTTATCTGTCTGTCTAGTTCGTCAAATTTGTTAAGCTGATCTTCTGGTATTTCAAATTTTGATTTCAGCAAAGCCGGGATTATCGGCATCGCCCTAATATCTGCAAGCGGGATGCCTGCCCTCAGCGCCTTTTGAGCTTCTTTGTAGAACTTTACCATCAATCCCACCATCTTGACTTGCTTTTGAGGGCTGCAGTAGGTGTCTATCTTATCGAAAGAGTTCTGCTGCAATATGCCGATCTTGACCATGCGCGCGACCTCAAGTACCAACTTTTCTTCATCTGGCAGCGCCTCAGGGCCAAGCAACCTGACGATTTCCTTAAGAGTGTCTTCCCTCTGAAGTACAGAGTACGACTCCGCCCTGAGATCGTACCATTCGCCTGTCACATTCTCCCTCCACCACTTGCTCACGTCCTCAAGATAGCCTGAGTAGGATTGCATCCAGTTGATTGAGGGGTAGTGCCTTGAATATGCAAGTCTTGTATCAAGTGCCCAGAAAGTCTTGATGAACCTGATGGTATGCGTCGTCACTGGCTCGGTAAAATCTGCTCCTGATGGCGAAACTGCGCCTACTAGAGTGACAGACCCAGCTCTCTCTGGGGAGCCAAGCGCCCTCACCCTGCCTGCTCTTTCGTAAAATTCTGCAAGCCTTGAAGCCAGGTACGATGGGTAGCCTTCCTCTGCAGGCATCTCTTCAAGACGTCCCGACATTTCGCGGAGTGCCTCAGCCCATCGACTCGTTGAGTCGGCTACAAGGACAACATCGTAACCCATGTCGCGGTAGTATTCTGCAATTGTCACGCCCGTATAGATCGATGCTTCCCTTGCAGCCACAGGCATATTGCTTGTGTTTGCTACAAGCACAGTCCTCTCCATTAGAGGCCGGCCAGATCGGGGGTCAATAAGATGGGGAAACTCGACAAGCACTTCTGTCATTTCATTGCCGCGTTCGCCGCAGCCAATATATACGACTACCTTAGAATCTGCCCATTTAGCGATTTGGTGCAACGTTACAGTCTTGCCTGTGCCAAAGCCACCTGGAATTGCGCCGGTTCCGCCCTTTGCAATAGGGAAGTAGGTGTCAATGACTCGCTGACCTGTCACGAGTGGGACTGTTGGGTCGTAGCGCACAGCATACGGCCTTGGCCTCCTTACTGGCCACTTGTGATACATTTTTAGCTGAACTTTTTCACCGCCAGCTTTTTCAGTGGTTGCAATTATCTGCTCAATATCATAATCGCCCTCGCTTGCAATATCGGTTATCTTGCCACCCGGGTGATTTGGTGGAACTAAGATATGATGAGTCAAAAGAGGTGTCTCTTCTACTGTCCCTAGAATTGATCCAGAGCCTACTTGATCGTCTTTCTTCACGCTGGGCTTGAACCTGTATTTCTTTTTCATGTCGACTGGGCTTGTCATCACGCCTCTACCAATGTAGGCACCCGATTTTGCTGCAATCTCGTCCAAGGGACGTTGAATACCATCGTAGATCTTGCCAATGATTCCAGGGCCAAGTAGCACTGAAAGCGGTTGGCCAGTGCCCGTGACAGGCTCTCCTGGCTTTAAGCCAGATGTTGACTCATATACCTGAATAAATGCGATGTCGCCAGTTAATCTGATTACTTCGCCGATGAGCTTTGACTCGCCCACTTCAACAGTTTCGTACATTTTTGCCGAAGACATGCCATCTGCCCTAACTGCTGGTCCACTAACCCAAACAATCCTCCCTTTTGCTACCAATCTTTATTCCACTCCTCTTAGCATCTGGACAATGTTTTTCCTTATTAAAGGTTTGAGTCGTTCAATACGGGAATCAAGAGTATTGTCGTATGACATCGTGCCATCTGCTGATTTTATTCTAACACCCCCAAGCACGTCAATATGCTGGTCTGACACTGTTGCCTGCTGCAGCTTGCCGCTGGTCTGCAATTCTGACACCACGTTCCTTACAAGCTCCACATCATTTTTGTTGCACTCTATGATAACTACATTTGATTCTCCAACGGCTGACATGCTTTCTTCGATCATATGCTTTAACAACTCCTTGTATCTATCTGTGCTAGCTAAGGCCTGCAGCTTTTTCTTTGCTTCTTCAAAGGCTTTATTTACAGCATTTTCAATTGTCAGAAGCTCTTGGTTTCGGGCTCCAAGCCTTGCCGATCCAATAATTTGGCGCTTAAGGTTCTCGGCCTGCTTTTTTGCAGACTCGATTATCCTTGTACGCTCAGCCTCCAGCTTGCCACGGGAAGATTCAAGGTTGTCAAGCGACTCTTGGTAAGCAGAATCTATCTGAGAAATCAGTTCAGCTTCCTTTTGATCTAAAACCTTGCCAATCATCTGTTCTAAAGCAGAATTTGAGCTCATCTGATCGTGTTCGGTCTTCTCACGGAATTTTAACCTTTTGACGCAGAATTATCTCTCTATAGCATTAAGCGGTAGCCGTGGTACGGTCTCTGCCAACAAGCTTAGCATCTATATTTTGAACAAGATCTCTTATGCGCTTGACATGGCCTCCTTCCCAGTATATCTTGCCGCAGGAAATACATTGAAAAAATTGGTTATGGCATGCTATAACCTTGTCCGGCACAATGACACCCTCATTATTATTACAATTATTATTATCATCATCATTTTTGACCTGATCCGATGTCCTTTGCTTCAGGTGTCCATTACATACCGAACATCGTGAGCCAATACCGTTCATACCGACAGACGTTATTCCATTCTTCATAAGAATATGTACTAAGGCTTCAAACTCGCTTGCGCCACTACTTACTAGGACTCCGCGAGCGCCGACCTTAACTATTCGTCTGAATAGCTCCTTGTCCGCAGTTAAGATCACTCGGTCCTGCTCGATGCCTATCTTTAAGATTTCGTCATCATGAACCTGCGCCCTATATACTGTATCAAATCCAAAAATGCGGAGCTTGCGAGCGATGTTTCCCAGCATCGCATCGGCAACAAAAGCTACATTATGCGCCTCCAGCACTGGACGATTCGCCCCTGCACACTTCACAAATAAATGTGCCCTCATCATACTGCAAGAGGTCTGACCACTCCCCACATTGATCGCAAAATCCAGATACATTGCTGGCAGAGCGAGCTATGCCAAGCTCGCCTCTGATGATGGTAGCTTTTTCAGATACTATCTCTACAAGATCAGGAGTTACTGCAATGACGTCTGAAGAGGAAATGATACCAACAAGTCTATTCTTGTAGACCACACCAAGACGCTTGATGTTGTGTTTGCGTAGTAAGCGAGCGGCCTCTGTAATACTCTCCTCACTTTCTATCGTATAGAGCTCCTTCATTACGTCCTTTGCCTTTATCTGGCTTGGCTTGGTGTCGTTGACCATGGCCTTAGAAACAATATCCCAATCAGTGACGATGCCCACTGGCTTGTCCTTCTCTATAATGATTATGCTTCCAATGTTTTCGTCTTTCATCTTTTTTGCAATATCGTGGATGGTGTCATTAGGAGATGCAGAAACAACCGGGCTGTTCATGATGTCCCTTACAAGCACTCTTGTAGTCATGTGTGCATCGGTATGTTCTCTGACGGGCTTTTTTACCACAAAAAATATTCGGAATTCTGGCTTTAATTACTTATCTGATTTTCGCGGGGCAAAGTCGTCACATCTATATATATAGATATTGGTCATAGTCTATCGTTATTCTTTGTTTCATTCTATGCGAATTGCTTTATTGTTGAAAAATTCTCCATCCTTTGACATCCTGTGGGATCTCACTAGATGATGGTCTTCTTAGTCTCTCCACTCTTGATGTTCTGATTTAACCTATTATTTGTCGCCTGATTCTGCAGCAACTGACGGTGATGATGGTGGTGATAATGATGTTGCCTCTTGCAGCTGCTGTTGACCCCTCGCGGTAAAAGATAATCGGGATTGCCCTGTTGGCAATGCTCTCACAAATTCGTCAAGGCTTATGTGCTTTATTGATTCTGCAATCTTGATATTGTCGTCAGCTATTTTTACAAATTCTGACTTGACCTTCTTTGCGGCGTTCATTGGATCCATGCCGCCCTGCAGTAGTACTGCATAAAAGATCGAATGTTTCCTTATCGCTTCCTCCGGTCCACAGAGAACTGCTTCTCTATTATTTAATTGCATGACGCCTATTGCAAGCCTTAACTCTACTCCTTTGAGGTAATTTCGTTTGCCCTCTATTACAAACGAGCCCTTTGGTAAGAACTGCCCTGTTGGTGCTCCCTTTTTTACCTGCTCTGGCATTACCCAATATGCGTCTGCGCTAGAGAGTCCATCCTTCCAGGCCCTACTAAATGAGATGGTAGCCTGTGCAACTTGATACAAGGACGAACTAATTGTGCCTTCTTGGGTTGCTGAAAAAGTTGCAGCATTTTTTATAATAAAAAATGGTGAGCCGTGAACTTCAGCATGAAAAACAATGTCGTGCTCAGTCAAATGCTTACGTATTAATGCAGAATTGGATGATGCATCTCGGCCGCCAATTACTAAGAGGCCATCAGTAGTGATGAACCATCGGTAGCGCTCGTACCATTCCTTGGAGATATGCTCTTTCACAATAACTTTTTTGTGTATAGCCGCAGTCTCGCTCCTTAACTTTTCAATCTGCGCGAGAATCTTGGCACGTGCTTCTTCTATTGATGCATTGCCCCGCTCCATTTCTTTTGCTCTTGCGAAAAGCATCGAGCTTGCTTTGGCAAGACTCGGGTGCATCTTAACCTGCTCCCCTGCTATCTGAATGTATTTGACACCCTTTTCTGTAATTAATGATGCAGAGTGATTTGCAAGCACGTCAGCGATTTCATCACTCTCCCGGTAGGAGACCGACATTAATTCGCCAGCCAGCCTACGTATAGCAGCCGCTTTTTGGAGTACAGTTTCTTTGGCCTTATTCTGCTCTTCTAGGTCATGCTCAAGTACTGCAATCTGCTTGTTTAGCTCAACTGTTCTACTGCTGCGTCCTATTTCCATGATTTCGCTACTCAGCACTTCATCAACAGCATCCATATACGATGCAACTTTTTTGATGTTGTTCTCCTTGATCATCTTTGCAGCAATCGCTGCTTCTTGAGTTATTATTGGCAGTGCTTCTTGAGGCTTGTTATCTAGCATGATTACGATCGGCTCGTGATTCTTGCTCCCGGTGCTGACCTCATTTACGATATCCTTGACAGTATTGTAAATTTTGCTTACTTCGTAATCAGATAATTGTGCAGCATGCTTGTCGACTTGGATACCTGCGCGATTGATAACTTCTTCGGCAAATTTCTTTGGCATAGAGATATTCCTGCCGATCCACCTTAGCACATCAAGGTCCTTCGCTTCATCCCTCAGAGATAGCATCTGATCAAGTGTAATATCGAAGACATCGACGCCTCTTGCAGGTGGATAAACGTAGCGCAGGCCGACGTTGAGAGTCCTATGCCTTACCTGTATTGGATTGAGGATTGCAATTATTTGCATATTTCCGTTGCAAATTATGATGTTGCCATGACCAAAGAACTCGCCAACTACGATTCTTACCTTTCCATCTGGATGTCTAAATTTAAGTGAGACGATGCGCTCACTTCCTACCTGCTCTATTAATTCCAGCTTGGCGCGCTCAAGCTCTTTCTGAGCGATGTTCTCAACGCTGTTGTTCTCTTCCATAGGTTTGAACTTTAGCCTCGTGATCCAAATACCTCTTGTTGATAGGACTAACATGATATCTTCTTGCATGGGATGGTGAAGCCTGAGAAAGAGAGAGCTCTTTGTTATGGCATTGATGCTGCTTACATAATATCCTGAGGAGCCACTAATTACTCTGCTTCTAATCTCATTGACTAGATATCGTAACTCGATGCTGGATAGCTCCATGACGAAAGATACTAACAGCGTGCCACAAATATTAAACAACTGAAAATAGTACAGAGAAATCTAAGTGCAACTGTGGCTATTAGTGATTTACTTGGTTTTTTCTATCTAGTGGAAATCAAAAATTTTATGATTAGATGTATCAGAACAACACGACCGCAAGGCATTTTACTGGCTCCAATTTAACCAGAAAACGCGATATTGGACATATTTGAAAGGCTCTACTACATGCGTGCTCTGGTGGGTGTGGCAGCAGGCATCGTCGCTGGAATCGTCATACCAGTTGACTTTGATCAATACACGTCAATAGGCACTGCTATACTCATCGGAATGGTGTTCTACTTTGTATCGCTTGGAATTGGCAGGCGAATAGCCAAGAATGTGCCAAGGGACAAGCGCAAAAAAGTTGCAACAGAGGGCATTATGCCATTCATATTTCTGCTACTAATATTCATGATAATGGTCTATACTGCGCTCCACCAGTCCTCCATTGTAAGTTAAATACCCCCAGCGTTTATCAGTCACACCAAGTTGCTAGCATGGGATTACAGTACTCCAGGCATTCCTGATGAGCTTTTCGAAAGGACAGAGGAAGTGCCTATGACAAAGGAAGATATTCGTGCGATAGCGATAAGCAAGCTACGTCTCAAGGAGGGCCACTCGGCAATAGATGTTGGGTGTGGCAGCGGAAGCATCACGGTAGAATTATGCCTGCAAACAAAGGGCAAAGTATATGCCATTGACTTTGATAAAAAAGCAGTCGAGCTGACGAAAAAGAACCTGCAGAAATTCGGAGTTAAGGCCGAAGAAGTCATACTGGGCAAGGCTCAGGATATCTTGCCAAAGCTATTGGAGGTCAATGCAGTAATGGTGGGCGGTACGTGTGGCGACACGAGGCAGGTGATTGAACTTGCAGTAGGCAGACTGAAAAAGGGAGGCAGGATTGTCATTGATACTATAGTTATTGAGACTCTGTATCAGGCGCTTACAGCAGTTAATGAGCTAGATCTGAAGGAAATAGACATTACCCAGGTTACGATATCCAAAGCGCGCAAGGTCACAACGGGCACGATGATGCTTGCAAGAAACCCTGTGATGATAATATCGGCAACTAAAGTTTAATCGCAAGTCTATTCGTTCAGAGAGTCTTTGACTGCTTCAGTTAACCGGGCCTCCTTATATTGTACTGATAGTTGTTGCTGTAATTGCCCATTGTCAGCTTGTTATTCTTCTACTGATCTTTGAATATGATGGTTACAGTATCAGATCTTGAGACATCTGTGTACCTGATTTGTTGATTTTACTGTTACCAAGCTTTATTGGGACATGATTTGTGATCTGTTTTGTAGAAGTATACTATCGGATTGGACAGGACGAGTGACAGATGTTATTACTATTCGTACTACAAACAATAGCCGACTTGCAATCAAGACTAGATTTAAGACTAGATTTCCTCGTTGCACTTTATTCTTTTGCCTCTCGTGTTTTGTCTGATACCGCCTTATCATGAATTCAGCTCCTTTTGCAATAGCCCAACCAACGTAATCATCTACAGGTTAGTACTTGCACTATACCTCTACTACAGATCTTGTTGAGTATATTGAAAGGCCTAAAATCAGAAATGTAGACAGCGACGCTACAGCAACAAGAATTAAGACCCGCTACAGCAGCACAAATAGAACTATAATTGGTTCATCAAAAAATTCTGCTTCTGGTTTTAAGTTGATTGTATACTAAAAATAAAGGGTATAATCGAACTAATGTGATGTTCAGTTTGATCATACAAGGTAATCTTCCTAGGGGATCTATAGAGTCTGATAAATACAAATATCTTCCTTTTCACTGTCTAGGGTATGTCTAAAAAGATCAAGATTGCACTAGCCGGTATTGGAAACTGTGCTTCTGCATTGATACAGGGTACCAAGTATTATGACGCAAGCAGTAACGGCAAGTCAAATGACTCAATTGGGCTTACTGCATTTGACTTAGGGGGATACGAACCAAAAGACATTGAATTTGTGGCAGCATTTGACGTTGTTGATTCAAAAGTAGGAAAGGATCTCTCTGAGGCAATTTTTGCAGAGCCAAACAATACTGTAAAGATAGCTAATGTAGAGAAGTTGAAGGTAATTGTCGAAAAAGGAGAAGTTTTAGACGGTTTGGGAAACCATTACCGCGGAAAGGTACAGGTCTCTGATAAACCTCCTGTAAATGTGGCCAAGGCCCTAAAAGATAGCGGTGCTGAAATTCTTCTCAACTACTTACCTGTTGGGAGCAGACAAGGAACAAGATACTATGCTGAAGCGTGCCTTGATGCAGGTTGCGCCTTTATTAATGCAATTCCTGTATTTATAGCATCAAACGCGAAATGGCAGCAGGCATTTGTAGATCGTAAATTACCATGTGCTGGTGACGACGTTATGAGCCAGCTTGGTGCCACTGTCGTTCATAAAACACTGGTGAAGCTGTTTGTAGACCGCGGAGTAACGGTAGACCAGACCTACCAGCTTAACATCGGAGGTGACATGGACTTTTACAATATGCTCGATGAGGAAAGGCTAGAGGACAAGAGAGTGAGCAAGACTAGTGCAGTAGCTGCAATGGCACCTTATCAAATACCGATGAGGATTGGACCATCCGACTTTGTACCGTTCTTGGATAACGACAAAGTATGCTACATATCTCTGAAAGGAAGGTATTTTGGAAATATCCCTGTCGAGCTCGACCTCAAGTTAAAAGTAGTTGATGCATACAATAGCGCTGGTGTAATGATAGACGCAGTGAGGGCAACTAAGATTGCACTTGACAGAGGTATTTCTGGACCACTTGACAGTGTATCGGCTTACTGCTTTAAACATCCACCTGTACAGTTACCCTATTCTGTTGCCAAGTCAAACTTCTTAGAATTTGTCGAAGGCAAAAAGGAAAGATAGAATTCGATCCCCTCTCATTTTCTTTGATCTATTATTGGGTTTTTATCTCTGCGATGGCTTTTCGGCGATATTATTCCATAGCACTCTTCATGATTAAAACAATAGTAACACGTCAGATACATTTTCAGCATATAAGGAACAACCGCGGCAGCCCTAATCATCCCAATTATAAATCTTGTATGTCATTTTCAAGCAGGGCTGTAAGAATACTCCCCCAGCTTTGCGATAAACGCTATATTAGTGGTCCTAGACTTTGGTTCTCAGTTCTGACAGCAGTATTGCTTCTTGAGAAACAGAAATGCTTTCTGTAATTAGAATAGGTAGTTATAAGTATATTCTAGTGAGAAAGCGTTTCTAGAACGATATAAATGCTAAAAACATTTTACTGAAAGGAGATGAATTGATAGCGACAACGTATAATTAGCTCATGTGAAAACTACCCAAATACCTACCCTTGGTGCACATTAAAAAGCTTGAAGTCTACGGCTTCAAATCATTTGGTTTCAAGAATACTGCGGTGCATTTTGAGAGAGGATTAGTTGCTATAACTGGTCCAAATGGCTCAGGCAAATCTAACATTCTTGATGCAATCATGTTTGCAATAGGCGAGAACAGTCCCAAAACCCTGAGGGTAGACAAGTTCCAATCGTTGTTCCATGACAGCCACAATAGCAACCACCGCCTTATCCGCGTTAGCCTGACATTTGACAATACTGATAGAGGTATACCTATCGACTCCGATACAGTCACTTTGACTCGTGGAATTGAGGGTCAGAATGGCGAGAGCCAGTATTGGCTTGACGACAAAAAAGTGACTAAGACTGCCATAATGGAGCTTCTTGAAGTAGTGCTGGCAGCTCCAAACAAACTCAATATTGTACAGCAGGGCATGATAACAAGAATTTCTGAACTAAATTCCGAAGAGCGCAGAAAGATAATCGAGGATATAGTCGGCCTCTCATACTTTGACGAAAAGAAAGCAGAGGCTCTTAAGCAGCTTGACGAGGCTGATAGGAGACTTGAGGTTGCATTTGCAAGGATGGGTGAGATTAGAAAACGCATAGACGAGCTAGAGGCAGAGAGGAATGAACATCTAAGATATGACCAGCTTATCACGGAGCTCAAGCGGTTCAAAGCGGTTCAGATATCAAACACCATACGAAACTTGAGGCACAAGCTAAGCACAAGCACTGAGATCCTCGAATCAAACAACGAAAAGTCGTCACATCTTTCAAAGCTAGTGGAAGCGGCGCAACTAGATATTGAAAAGTTGGACACTGAAAAGTCAAGATTTATTCAACAAGTTGACTCTGCTAACAGAGCTAAGTCGCAGATTGCGATGAGAATATCAGGGATCGTCCATGACTCGGAGAGGACAAAGGCTATGTTGAGTGAGTTTGAGCACAGAATATCTGACATTGAAAGGAGGCTGTCTTCCATTCACAGGAGTAAGGATGCCGCAGTTCAGCGCATAGAAAGCACGCGTTCTGAGGTTGATAGACTGAAGAAAGAAGTAGAGCAAAAGAAGGGAGTCATCCACGAACTTAGGATTAAGCTTGCTGAAGTCAACAGTGAAATTGAAAAGATAACTGCCAATATTGCTAAATACGCTGCCTTCCGGGACACAACAGAAAAGAGACTTGTAAGGATGACATCACTAAAGGGTGAGATCAAGCTTGCTGGAGCCAGAGTCGAAGAAAAAATCAAGACCATCAATTACAAGAAAGACTATAACTCTTCAGCCATCACCTTACTCCAATCAGAAATTTTGACTGCAAAAAACCGCACAGCACAACTTGAAAAGTCGCTTGCGTCTTATAGAATAAAACTGGATGGTGTTGCTAGAGTTTCGTTTGAACTTGCAGGCACAAAATCAAATCTTGAAAAGGAGCTGGCTCGCTCCGCAGACTTGCTGATGCGTGCAGAGAGTCTTGTGAACAAGTTTGAGGAACGGGCCACTATAGCCAAAAATGCCATGAATGAGGATCTTGCTATTGCAGAATTGATGAAAGAAAAAGACAGATTCAGCATATGCGGTCTTGTGCACGAGTTAATAAGATGGAACAAATCCTACGAGCGACCTGTGCTTGCCGCAGGCTCTGAGTGGATGAAAGCATTTGTAGTGAATAACATTACATCAATGATATTGATGGCAGCCTATGCCAAGGAGCAAAAGCTTCCACGTCTTAGAATAATACCACTTGATGTAGTCAGCCGCTTTAAGGAGAAGCAGTACACGCCCCACGAAGACGAGGTCAATGTAATAGGGAGGCTGTCAGATTTTGTACAGTCTGATTTTGACAGATTGCCAGCATTCCTGTTCTCAGACATACTGCTTGTAAGAAATTCCTCTACAGCCTTCATGCTATCAAGGAAGGGCTATAGGACTGTGTCAGCAGATGGCGAGCTGTTCGAACCGGCTGGAGGTTCGATGTCGGTAGACTTTGGAGGAAGAATAACTGATATGACAAAGGCGATACTTTTTGGTGGGTCCGTAGAAAACCTCCGTACAACGATAGCTAAGCTATCTAAGTTGATTGAGGAGAAGAACAGAGAGCTCCAAGAAATTTCTAAGCGTGTAAGTGCGAGCGAATCTGAGAGCGTCCAGCTAGAGCTTCTTATCAAAGATATCCAGAGAAATATTACTAAAGAAAAAGAATCTTTGGAAGCAAAAGAAAAGTCATTATCAAGCCTCATCTCGGATAATCACGCCCTCCGGTCAGAAGCCGACTTACTTGTGACAGAGCTTGAGAAATATTCAAGGAGGCTTACCCTTCTTTCGTCTACCATCGAAAAGCTATCGTCAAGGCTAAAGAGGATAGGTAAAGAGCCGTCAAGCAAAAATGAGCTTTCTGATAAGAACATTGCACATAACCAAATAGTAAAAGCAGTAGATGTAGCCAATATAGAGCTTGGCCAGACAATCTCTATAGTCGCAGGGCTTGAAGCAAAACTGGAACTGGATATGCAGTATTTAGTCGAAATGAACCAAGAGAATGAACACCTTTCCCTTGAACTAGAAGAACGCAAACGCCAAATAGAAGATATGCACAGGAAGTCGCAGTCACTTGAAGTGGAGCTCAAAGGGCTCAGGGATCAGGAGCAGCAGATAATCACTTCTTCTGGCAGCACCTACAGCATACTGCAAGAATATGAGCGCAAGATAAAAGCACTCTCGGAGAGCGAGCGCAAAATGTCAAAGGAACTCAACTTAATAGAGCGGGAGTCTGCATTGCTACGAAAAGAAATTGCAGATCTGACTTCTGAGGAGTCTCGTCAGATAAACAATCTTCTGTCTCTTGGCTACAAGAACCTCCTTGATGAAATGGATGTCGAAACAGCAATTAAAGACTTAACTGATGAATATGAGGAAGTCAAGTCAAGGATCAATCTTCGCGCTGACGAGGCATACATACAGGTGGTGAGTGGCTACCGTGGCATGTCAATTAGACGCAATCAGCTTGAGAGCGAGCGCAATTCTATCGTCTCCTTCATTGAGCAGATAGTGAAAGAAAAAGAGAAGGTCTTCATGGAGGCGTTTCAGAAAGTTGACAGCGATATACGCACAACATTTGAGAAAATGACTGGAGGCTTGGCTTGGCTAGAAATCGAGAACTCTGAAGATATTTTTTCAAGCGGTGTGATGTTACTAGTGCGGTTTCCTGGTAAGACCGTCCCCCGTGAATCAACTACTCTGTCTGGTGGTGAGAAGACAATCGCTGCTACTGTGTTCCTGCTTGCTCTGCAGTCACTCAAACCGTCGCCATTTTACCTTATGGATGAAGTAGACGCACATCTTGATGCCGAGAATACTGACAGGCTGTCAAAGGTACTGTTCGAGCGCTCAAGGAATAGCCAGATAATCATGGTCACCTTGAAGGACTCTACCGTGGCTAAAGCTACGCTTATCTATGGCATCTATCCAAGAGAAGGAGCTTCGCAGGTTGTAAAGTACAAGAATCCTACTGCGCCGTTGGAGCTTGCCCGTTAACGAAACAATCTGTAAATACCAAAAAACAGCATAGACTATCTACATTGGGAACTAGCTTGCTGCGGCCCAAAAGGATGTTAATGTTGTCATTTGCAGTCATCACAGCACTAGCGGTTCTTGAAACTGTGGGTGGAATTCTAAGCGGCAGCATCTCGCTTGTGAGCGATGCTGTGCATATGTTTACTGATGTGATGGCAATTGGACTAAGTCTTTTTGCAATAACAATGGCAACAAGAAGCCATTCTGGAGCAATGACCTTTGGTTACCATAGAGCTGAAGTAATGGTTGCACTTGCAAACGGGGTAGCACTTGCAGTAATTTCATTGTGGGTGTTATACGAAGCATTTCTACGCGTCATGTCTCCGCGCATAATAGACGCGCAGCTGCTACTACTGACAGCAGGTATTGGTCTTGCAGGCAATCTAGTAGTGATGTTCCTACTAAAGCAGCACGCCAGTAAGAGTATCAACATTCACAGTGCATTTATCCATGTTGTCTACAACACAATATCATCTGTAGCAGTTATCATTACTGGTTTTATTGCCCTTAACACAGGCATCACCATTGTGGATCCCCTTGTTGCCTTTCTGATAGCTGGCCTAGTGGCAAGAAGTGCTTACTCTATAGTGAAAAGTAGTACCCATATACTGCTAGAGGGCGCTCCGTCAAAACTTGATATACAAGAAATATTGATAACCCTCAAGCAGCTGGATGGTGTAGTAGATGTCCATGATCTACACATCTGGACAATATCTAGTGGCATGGATGCATTGAGTGGCCACGTGGTCGTACGCGACCAGATGCTGAGCGAGTCAAGCAAGCTCTTGTCTAAAATAAATATGGTGTTGTCCGAACGTTACAATATAACCCATACTACTATACAGATGGAATCTGAGCGTGAAATATACTTTAGGCGTACAATAAAATAAGTGGCAATAATTTTTTTGCTTTGGCTGGTTGGGCTTTTCCCACGCACTTTAGCATTATCCATTTTTTATAACTCACTTATGTGGAACTTGGACATACAGCCTGTGCATTCGTAAATCTCATCGCCGATTGGCCCGGAGACATTGAACTTCACAATGGTGGTACATTTAGGGCATCTTCCATCCACTCTGCGAGACTTTCTTGCAGGCCTTACAAGTGTTTTTCTTCTCCTACTACCCATACCCAGGCAAAAGACTCACTGCCGTTTTATAAATTAAGATGTACTAATTGCTTGTTTTCTTGCTTGTCGTGTCTCAACATTTGTATTATTCTGCAAATGTTCCTGCCTGTTCCGTCCACATCTCATATCTCATAATAGAAAATACGGATCATCTTTAGGCTAGTTGTTAGAATTATTACTCTAATTTCTTGCTCAGTTTAGCTAACCTCCTTCCTTTTGGTGTCAAGCTATTGTAGACCAGATAGTTTCCCTTTCCTCGTGGCTTGACCCTTTTGCGTTTGATATATCCTTCTTTTTCTGCTTGCAAAATTACATGGTGAAGATTGTTAGCGCCCAACTTCCGGAGTAGTATACGAGTAGGAAGAGTGTTTTCCTTTTGCTTGACTAGGATAGATAGCACTCTAAGCATAGCTCTGCGCTTCACTAAAAGCCGTAATGTCTCCTTATCGATTTCCAATAGCGTCAATATATTCCTATTTGATAGGAATATATAATAGTTACCTCAATTATATTTCTTTAGGCATACGAGCATGCTGATGTTCGAAGCTTCTTCCTGACGCAGCCATCACAGATATTGTTGTTGCTAGCATCGTTTTGCAATTGCTCTAGGCGCATGTACTCTTATTGCTTCCTTGAGCATCTCAGCAGGATTATTTTTATTTTCCGGAAAAAATTGATGCGATATCCATCCACATAATTTAAGTTTTATAATTTTGGATGATCTTACGGGTCAGTTATTGTTATATTGCTTTGCGATGAAGAGAGATGATGTGCTTTTGCCCGAGCATTGCTCAGCCAAGATTGAAGGAGTGGAGTGCCAACTGGCTCCCTCGTATATTATCTCAGTAAAGTCGCATGAGGGTGAATACATGCTTGCAGTAGTATGTGAGGACCATAAATGTGTACTCGAAAGGCGGCTGATTGCAATGCAGGAGGCGAATAAGATACCGCAGGGCATTATACACTTTCAGCCGCTCAAGGCGGTGGTCACTGACTGCATGACTGGTATCGATGAAGATCATATTGAACTCGATGACAAGATATGAAAGTGATGTCTAAGCTAAAACTCTTTTTCTATATGGTGATCATTTGCCTTCATTGTTGTCCTTACGATGTTCTCCTTTCCCTTCTTCTTCTTCGTTATCCTCTTTCAGCGCCCAAGGAAACCATCTTCCAATTACCCTTGCCCAATTTATCCTGAGTGAAAAGTATACAATGATTGCAAGCACTATGATGCTCCCTACTCCTGCTATAATTAGTGATGTTGTATCTGTTCTATCTGATGATAATATGTTCTCGACGAAAGGTCTCCCTAGAAAAATCGACCCCCAGACAATTGATTCATTCATCAAGAATTTGCCAGCAAATGTGGCTGTTGCAAATTTCCATGGGTTGTACTTCGCAAGGCCTAGCGGGATATAGACAATATCGTCAGGTATTGGAGTAAGAGCCGCTATAAATGCACCAAACCAACCGTACCTGCTTACTAGGTTTTGTAGTGGACGCATTCTTTTCTTTGTCTTATCGCTCAGAATTTTGCGACCATAATAGCTAATAAAAAAGATTATCGTCTTTGCTCCCACTATACCAAGGGCACTGATAATTGAGATTATGTGCGGATTGAAATTGGTATTAAATGAAGCAGTTATTAAGACCGGAAAATAAGGAATGGGAATAAATGGAATTAAGCTAGACACAAAACTAATGAGGAGGATGCCTATGTATCCTAGTTCAGTTCCAAATGGAAACAGATCTTCTAGGACTACCAATTAGTATGCCCTTGCATATATCGCTGCCTTTTTGCTTTCCTGACCGCAGTAAATGCAGGTGGCCGGCTTGTCATTTTGGTTAAATGGTATCACCCGGATGTCTGCACCTGTCTCTTCTTTTATCTTGAATTCGCATCGTTCTTGGCCACACCAGCCTGCGAGAAGAAATCCTCCCTTCGTTTTGATTATCGATTTGAAGCTCTCAAAATCTGCAGGCGTAAATGTGTTCTTGCTGAGAAATTCTGTTGCCTTTGCAAGCAGGCTTTCCTGTACCTGCCCCAAAAGCAAGGTTGTGATACTTACGAGTTTCTCCTGCTCAGCAACCCTTTTTTCCTTTGTATCTCGCCTCACAAATTCAACCTGCCCCCTTTCGATATCCTTTGGTCCAATGTTGATGCGCAGCGGGACTCCTTTCATCTCCCATTCGTTAAATTTCCAACCAGAAGTGTATTCATCTCTGTCGTCCATGTATGCTCTTACACCAGCGCGCTTTAATTCAAATTCTATTTTCCTTGCCTTTTCCTTGACTATCCTGGCGTCTTTGTCCTTGTGTATAGGCACTATTACTACTTGTATTGGTGCAACCTGTGGTGGTAGAATGAGACCCCTGTCATCACCATGAACCATTATTAGCCCGCCTATCAGACGCCAGGAAATTCCCCATGAAGTCTGCCATGCAAAATGCTCCTTGGTATCCTTGCCAAGGTACTTTATCCCAAACGGCTTTGAAAAGTTCTGACTGAGATGATGTGAAGTCCCCATCTGAAGTGCCTTACCTTCGACAGGCATTAACGCTTCAAGAGTCGTCGTGTACTTAGCACCGACGAACTTTTCGCTGTCGGTCTTGTATCCTGCGATAACTGGTACTGCAAGGTAGTTCTCTATCAAATCCTTGTAAATGTTAAGTATGCTCATGACTTCCTGCTCTGCTTCTTCTTCGGTGGTATGTACGGTGTGGCCTTCCTGCCACAAAAACTCTGAAGTCCTAATCAAGGGTTTCGTCGACTTGATCTCTGCTCGAAGGGCAGAGTTCCAGAAGTTGATCTTGAGTGGCAAGTTGCGGTAGCTGGTTACCCACTTTGCAAATATTGAATATGCAAGCGTTTCGGATGTAGGTCGGAGAGCGAGCTTTTCATCAAGCTCCTTATCGCCAGCTTTGGTAACCCAGAACACTTCCGGCGTAAAACCTGCAAAGTGTTCCTCTTCTTTTGCTAGCAGGCTTTCAGGTATTAGCACAGGCAAGAAGCCATTTTGGTGACCTGTATCTTTGAACCGCTTGTCGAGAATATCCCTTATCGATTCCCAAATTGCATAACCGTACGGGCGAAGTACAATGAACCCTTTCACAGGAGCATAGTCCGCAAGCGCGGTCTTGAGAACGACTTGGCTGTACCACTCGCTAAAGTCTACATTTTTCTTAGCTGTTATCCCAATTGACTCTCTCTGAGAATCCACGTTGACATTGGCAAAACGACCAGCATTTATGAAGTTATTGTAACTGATGTTTCTACGTAATTGCTTCCAAAATGATTCTTTCTGCACCATTTTGGAAGCTTGCCATTACAGTGCTCACCTTATGCAAATAGAACCGGCTAACTTCTAATTTGTTATTCCAATTACCTAATGAGTCATTCAACGAAAAAATAGTCAATCTTTTTTTCTAACGATTAAGCGGCTGTACGTTGTGTCTTTCTTTGAAAGAGCATCGCGATACATCTTCCAACTAGGCTAAAAGGCAATAATAGCTTCTTATAGTACTGAAATCCAATGTAGGTCACGGCCAATCCGTCATGAACAAAATACTATAGCTTCCTGTACTTTGAAATACATCTAGGTTGGCTCTGGATAGGCCCGAATCTATTTCAAGTTAATGGCTAATTTGTACATATCAGATAGGATAATTTTTTAATATTTTCCTTTTTTGCGTCTACTTGTAGATTCGTAGTGTTACTATTATTAAGCAAATTAACACTATGTCTGGCATCTAGTCAAGGGATGTCGGTGGCTACAGAGGGTCGCCTTTGCAGTAAACCTTGCCCATGGGTCTACTGAAAAAGTTTTTACAGACATAGCATTGCAGAAAGCCGATCTCTCTATTCAATACAGGGCAGTCAACTGCCTCTAGCTTCATGCGCTTAAGCATCTTTGGGCTTACACCCTTCAACTTCAGCTTACCTTTCTCATCCATCATGCCAGAGCTCTGAAGTTCGGCCTTGGCTTGGTCTGTAATCTTTATTGGTTTTTCGACCTGCTTGATTGGAACAACATGCTTGATGCCTTCTGGGGGAGCCTCGCTCATCATTACTATCAACAGCATTAGGTGCAGGGCTAATATATGACCCTTTGCCAGGATCCAGCTAAGCAAAATCACTGATCTTTGTCTGGCTCTTAAAGTTCTTCCAAAGCCGACTTTTTTGTACCACTTCACTCTTTGACATTGACATGCAAGAACAGGCAAACGACATCGCATGATCAAATAGTTCAAACTTTTGTGGAGACTTTTTTAAAGCTTCACGTACCCCTTCTCTTATCTGCCATACACCAAGTGGCATTACATAATTGGGGTGTATTTCACGTAGAACAATGGCCGCAGCCTTTTTGTGTCGACGTGCAAGGTGCTCTGCTACCGCAAAGCGTGCTGCAAAGTATGCTCCGGCTATTGTCGGGTTGTGGTTAAGCTCTCTTTCATCTTCATTATCTGCTCCAGTTGCCACCTGGCCTTGGCTTGTGAACCAGAACTCGATCATTTCGAAAATCCACCTATGATCCGGTATCAATATGATTAAGTAGTGGTTAGCTAAATGCGAGTATTGAGTTACTTCAAACAGATCAACTGTGGGATTCATTCCAATCTCCTTTATTAGCATGCTTGAAATGATATCATCCGTCGCAGAAATGCTCCACCGAGTAGGCACAAGTTTGCGATTCTTCTTTACTCCTAGCATCCCCATGCTGAGGACTCGTTGGATGATACTCATTTCTACACTGCGCTTGTACAACTTCATCATAGCCTCTGCTGCTCTCAAATCTGTATCGTAATATACTGTTTCAATGCGCTGGTCGGCGGAAGGTGATGACACCTTAAAACCTTTCAAAGGTGCAACTGGCCCAAAAGGTGTGACTTCGTGATCAAGTCTAAGTTCTTTTTGCATGTGGACATCTACTATGGTCGCCTTTTCAAATGTGGCCTCAGTTTCTGCGGGCCTCTCCGACAGAGCAAGCTCTTGCATGTTCTCAAGATATCTGCTAGAAATGTCATGTATATCCACATTCATTGTACCTAGCACAAGTGACAGGCGGTACTTCGCTATTTCTTCAAGGCTTTTACCTGTCCACAGTTCTGTTCTGTCCAAGATGGTAGTATCTCCGTGCAATGGAGGTATCATTGGTCCTATCCTAACCTTTGGATAGCCATAACGACCCACAAAGATCGAAGGTGGGCTAGAGCCATCTATTGTGCCAAGCGAAAGCTTCGCAGAGTTTGCCTTTATGAATCCTAACCAATTCTCCTCAAGCTTTTTCTTTATCTCGGCCGGAGACGACAATACTATCTCAATCGCATTTGGCACGGCGTTTATGGCACATATATCTATACATCTTTTTAAATTTAAATTCAGTTTTCTTTACGCTCTTTCAGCAGTTTTCCATAAGCAGAGCAACAAAATCTCTATGACAAACAGCCTGATAACAACTAGATGGTGTTTCCAACCAAATTCGTTGAATCGTTGTTGCTGTAGATATGAGAAGATCTAATATCTTTAAGTTTCCAAGCATAGTCAGATTTTTAATTATCGCTAGAGGATCGCAAAAGCCATTTATCAAGAGATTTTCGGTTACATGGTCGGATCGGATTCATAATATTATTACCTAAATGCATATTTATCGACCTGTTGAATTAGCATCTTGCGAGAAGTTCCTTTAGAATTATTATATACATTACCACAACGTTACAAAGCAATAATTCTGTCTAAAAAATTTTGCCTAGACTACAGTAATTGCTTTGATTCAATTAGGGAATGTTGTAAACCTTCTACAAGCGGGCAATAGTTTATAACATTAATGATTTCGCTATTGCCACGTAGTAGAGATTCCCAGATGGACCCGCTAGACAAGACCATTCTTGCTAACCTGTATTCTAGCATGTTAGACCCTTCCATTCCACCGTACTTGAGGCTAAGGGCGCGGCTGCCCATAAGCGAAGAATTCTACAATTCTCTGGTAAGCCGTCTTGCCAAAATTGGCCTAGTAGAAAAATCTGACCCAACTAAGCTTACATTCATTGGACGTGATGCACTAAAGGTCGTTCTCGTAGGAGGAGTTTTTGATCTCATCCACCCTGGTCACATTCATACACTCAGGGCTGCAAAAGCAGAGGGTGATGTGCTTGTGGTAGTTGTAGCAAGGCAGTCGACCGCTCAGAAGATAAAGAAATATAGAAAGATTTATCATGATGAAAAACTCCGCAAAGACCTCGTGACTTCGCTTAATTTTGTCGATTTAGCAATAATCGGCAAAGAGGGCACACTTTATGACACAGTTGAATATGTCAAGCCAAACGTAATTGCACTTGGATATGACCAGGCACACAGCGAGAAAGAAATTGCCGACAACTGCAAGAAACGCAACCTAAATGTTCAAGTTATAAGGCTGTCAACCCCAATACCTGGATCAAAGAGTTCAAAAATAAAGGAAGAGCTAGGCGATTCAATCTACGGCATTTAATCAAGCTGCACCTGCACCTTTATTCTGTCACCGTTTTTGATACCTGCCGCCTGCTTGATTGATATCGGCCCTATTACTTCAAGCATGCTATCATCATAGTGTGTACGTTCAAGTACAAGTACAGCAGCATTATCTATCGCACCGTCATTTATGGTTGCGCGATAGCACTTGACCCAACCATATGTACGTGTGCCATCACTAAATCCATTAATGAATATGGAGGGATGCTTACCAAGCTCAAGCCGGCCATTCATGTATATCTGATCAGTTAGCCGGACATTTAACGTCCCAGGATACGGCTCGTATCCCAATTTTTCTCTGAATTGTCTCCTATATCCCTCCAGCGACATGTAGTAGGCCCCCTCCCCCATACCAGAAATGACATTGCCCTCAAAATCCATTGTCGTAGGCGCAGATTCAAGGGCAGCCCTCAAGGACAAATAGAGACTCTGTATCTCAGAATAGCCCTTATCTGTGACCTTGACTGCATATTTTTGCCCTTTTTTCAGACGCTCGACGTAGCCAGAGGTTTCCAAGTCTAGCAGGTGCTTCGAAGCTGCCTGTTGCGACCTGCCAATATCCTTACCGAGCAGGGTAGTCGTTAGCTCCACAAAATTATGGCGGGCCCCTTTGGAAAGAAGCTCTATCAACGTCAATATGTGCTGTAGCTTGATTTCAGGCATTATCCTTACTAGTTACTTACACCAATGTCACCAAATGTCCTGATTCGGATATCTGCTGGCTTTTTCAAGTCTGTCATTCGATGTCCTATAATATACTCAATACCAGCCTTGTCTGCTGCATCGACTAGCCTCTGAGTGACAATACCGTCTATCACCAAGAGCTTAGCCCCCTCAGCGCTATTAAGCCTCTTGATGACTTCGGATACTGGGACCTTAAGCAGAGTATTCATTGAGCCGTCTAGCACGACAGCCTCAAGCGTTTCATTTATTTGAGGATAAACTTCGCGGACTGCAGAGAGTATCTCAGCACTGTCCTCAACCAGTGACTCTTTGGATGGTTGGGCTGACTCTAGTGCTTCTTGTTGTCGCATAGGTGGAGCGCGATAATCCTCTTGTGGATCCCTTTCTCTCCTATAATTCCTCCTCTCGTAATGGTGGTGCTGTTGTTGATGATGAGAGGGTTGGTGGGAGGGAGGAGGAGAATATACTGGCTGTTGAATAGATGGCACTTCGGGCGAAAATGCGTCCTTCAAGATTTCAGAAATCTCAAGCGGCGTGCATTCCTCCACTTCCTTACCTGGCGGAGCCCTAAGCACCTTGTCTATCTTGACGACTCCATGCAGCTCCTTGAGTATGAGGTCCCCTGCGCGATCGCCGTCAAGAAATGCCACTACACGCTTGCCTTCTGTAAGTTTTGTCACAGATTCGTCGATCCTTGCACCTTCTATTGCAATTGCATTATCATAACCTGCGCGCAGAAGATTGACGACGTCTGCTCTTCCCTCCACAAGTATTATCCAAGCGGAGTCAAAGACTCCTGTGCCGCAGGCTAGCTGTGCTTTTCCAAAGCTTGTGAGCTTACCGGGCTTGCTTGCATCATAAACATCCTTGAGCATCTCGTCTCCCTCGCTTATAGTTCTGGTCGCCCAGTCTTGTACTATCTTCTTAGCGCGGTCCACTATAACTTTCTTCTTTATTGCTCGAATGTCATCGATCCCAACTAGACCGAATTTTGCTGGAAACGGCCCCACCTTGTCGATGCTCTCAATAGCTGCCGCAATTAAGGCGGCAGTAGAGATATCTGTACTCATAGGTATCAGGGCATCGCCTTTAGTCATATTGCCCTTAGTTTCCACGTTTACTTCAATTCTTCCAACCTTGGATACTTTTTGTAATTCATTGAGGTTCATTTCTGGTCCGAGAAGGCCCTCTGTCTGTCCAAAAATAGCACCAATAATATCGGCTTTCTCAACCAAACCATCAACTTCAAATTTTAACTTAACATGATATTTTACTATACCTGTAGTAGGCAATTTCTTTCATAACCTCGCAGTTTTTGGTGGTATATAGCTCTCACTTTTCTTTGCTTGAATATAAGTGCTTTGTAAACCTTCAGGTAATCATGTGTAAAAATAAAGGTCCTTGCGGCTTCCCGTGATGCCTGACATGCGAGGTGCATAGATGACGAGATCCTCTACATGCCTCACCTTGCCATTTGTTATCCTTGCAAGTGCTCTCTTGTATGACAGGTTCACGCTATGCCTGCTAGACTGGAGCTGAGATACTAGCCGGCTTGTAAGGTACTTACCGGTTCTATCCATATCCAAGAGCAAGATTATCTTTTTGCCTATGCTATCATGGTTGTCGACAAAGTCTGCAATTCCCTTAAAATGATGGAAGACTGCAGTATTGCCAGTGAAACCTACTCTAGAGAGTGCCTCAGCATCACGTCTACCCTCTACAACGATGACAGAACCTTTCTCCGATTCTTCATTTAGCATGCATATAAAGCTGCGCAGCCGTTCAACGGTCTCAGAGTCATCGATTCTATATTGGTAGCCCACGGCCCATCTAACCTGTAGCGCCTATCGGATTTAATATTTTTCCTTATAGCATAAATACAAATAAGCACGCATGCTATCTATTGCCCAAGATACTTTCGGTGCAGAATATTAGGTTTGAGACGCTCGGCTTGCTTGAGCACATGTTCATGCATGACGGCTATCAAGTCGAAAAGGTGAATGCACAAAATGACTCCGTGCCTACTAACCCATTGGGATACGATGCCATAGTGGTCCTCGGAGGCCCAATGTCAGTCTACGACGATTTACCCTATTTGCAAAAAGAGCAGGTGCTCATCAGTAATGCAATGAAGAATGACACACCAGTATTGGGCATATGCCTAGGCTCGCAACTCATTGCGCAGGCTGCAGGAGGCCGTGTCTACAAGGGCAAGAAGAAAGAGATAGGATGGTACGATGTATACCTGACACCGGCTAGCAGTAATGACATCTTTAGAGGCATTACAGATAAGACAATCAAGATATTTCAGTGGCACGGCGATACGTATGACCTACCATCAAACGCGAAGATCCTTGCATATTCCGATCTGTATCCTCAGGCCTTTAGGATCGGGTCTGCAGTTGGTGTCCAGTTTCATTTTGAAGTAAATGAATTCCTCATACAAACATGGATGAAGGAGTACAGCGCAGAGTTAGCCGCTGAAAAGATCGTGCCCGAGAGCATATTGCCGGCATCTTCCGAGTTAGAAGAGTTGGCGGCTCGGTGCGGAGAGATATACAATAATTTTTCAAGGGTTTTGCAGAAATGACTAAAAATGCTACATTTCATACATTAGGTAACTATATAAAAGCTAAACAGGTTTTTTCCCTCAATAAAAATGACCAATGAGAAGGTTCAGAAGCTCTTTGATGACATTTATTCAAACAACAAGGAAAAAGTAATTACTGAAGAGCTTGCCAAACAAGTCTTAAGCGAGTATGGTGTCATGGTACCGAAATACTCGCTGGTCAAAAGTGCTGAGGAGGCTGAAATAGAGGCAGGAAAAGTAGGCTTTCCTCTCGTCGCGAAGATTGTTTCGCCGGAGATCTTGCACAAGACAGACGTTCGAGGTGTTAAGGTCGGTCTTAAAAACCAGGCTGATGTAAAGGATACATTTAACGACATGTACGGTAGGCTTAGCAAGCAATACAACGTAAAAGGCGTCCTGCTTGAGAAAATGGCTGCGGCTGGCGGGGTGGAGCTCATTGTTGGCCTGCAGAATGATCCGCAGTTTGGCCCCGTAATCATGGCCGGCATCGGTGGCATCTATACTGAAGTCTTCAAAGACGTTTCATTCAGAGTATTGCCAATAACAAATGAAGATGCCCTCAGCATGATAGATGACCTAAAGGGAAACAAGATACTCAAGGGCTTCCGAGGGATGCCGCCGGTCAACTTGAATATGCTCGCTGAAGCACTAGTAAATATAGGCAAATTTGGGACGGAGATGGCTCCATACTATGAAAGCATAGACTTTAACCCCATCATATTCTATGAAAATGAATATGTCGTAGTTGATGCTAAGATCCTACTACGCGAAAAGCCAGATCTAGAAGTCATCTCAAAGGCCCAACCGGAATCCGAATATCTGGATCAGTTCTTCAACGCAAAGTCGGTAGCGCTGATTGGTGCTTCACCTGAGCCTGGCAAGGTAGGCAACTCTGTTTTGGAAAGCTTGGCAAAGCATGAGTACATGGGCAAGGTCTATCCGGTGAACGCAAAAGGCTATTCTGAGATTATGGGCCTCAAGGCGTATAAGAGCCTTGAAGAGATCCCTGACAAGGTAGATGTCGTAGTAGTTACGGTCGATTTGAAGTTTGTGCCAGATCTATTAAGGTCGGCGGCCAAGAAAGGCATCCATAACTTTGTAATTATTTCCGGCGGAGGTAAAGAACTTGGAGGCGAGCGCGCAACTATTGAGGGCCAGATCCGAGAGCTGTCAAAGCAGCTTCAAATTAGGATCATCGGTCCCAATTGCATAGGCATGTTCAATGGTGAAAACCGCCTTGATTGTGCATTCCAGGGCCATGCAAGAATGATACGTCCCAGAAAGGGCAATGTTGCTTTCCTATCACAGAGTGGAACAGTAGGCATTGCTTTCATGGAGAGCTCAGATACATTTGGCATGAGCAAGATGATATCATACGGCAATAGATCGGATGTGGACGAGGCCGACATGATCTGGTATCTCTCTGAAGACCCACAGACTAGAGTCATTGGGCTCTACGTTGAAGGGTTGGGTGACGGCAGGAAGTTTATGAATACTGCAAAGAGAGTAATCAAGGAGCGGGGCAAGCCTGTGGTCGTATTCAAAAACGGCAGATCTGCAAGAGGGGCTAAGCAAGCTGCTTCTCACACTGGATCACTTGGCGGCTCTTATGCAGTAGTAAAGGGCGCACTTGATCAGGCTGGTATCATATCAGTCGATAGCTACGAAGAACTGACAGCGGCGCTCAAGGCACTAACGTGGCAACCTGTGCCAAGGGGAGGTAGAGTGGCAATGGTAACCAACGGGGCAGGCCCAATAATTGCTGCAATTGACCACTTTGAAAGGCTTGGTCTGCAAGTAGCCGAATTGAGTGAAGAGACTAAAAAATCACTCAAGGATCACTATCCATCAACATACGTCATAGGCAACCCTTGCGATATCACGGGATCTGCAAATGCAGATGACTATCAGTTTGCAATACAATCATTTATAGACGATCCCAATATTGACATCATCATGCCCTGGTTTGTCTTCCAAGATGATCCGCTTGAAGAATCAATTGTAAATGTTCTAGCCTCTTTCCAGAAACAAAAGAAAAAACCAATACTCGTAGGCGCTATGGGAGGACCGTTTACGGAAAAGATCTCAGAGCAGATTGAGGATACAAATGTTCCAGTCTACCACTCTGTCATTGAATGGGTAACTGCCGCAGGTGTTCTTGCCAAGTGGACAAGGGTAAGAGGCCAGACAAAGTAACCTGTTATTTTTTTAGATTCACAAGATATTGCTACCTACTGGTTGAGTAGAAACATTTAAGCTAATTCTTTGGTCAATGTCCATTCTTTTCGCCTTGAATTTACGTCTACACGCTTATGCAGAGCTTCTGATTTTTTTCGTGCAACATGCGCTAGCGTAGCTGCATAAAATTATCCCCATACTAAGTTCAAAATCTTTAAATCACCAGTTCTCGAATAATTTCATACTGTGTGCTGTGTGATAGATGCGGACATTGAATCTGTTGAAAATGATTTGTGGTCATCTTAGACCACACTCAATATATGATCTTCTAATACAGATGGATCATTAATTCGTATTCGAACCAGTCTCTAATTAAGGTGACAGCTTAAAAATATCTGTCTTGCTATACATGACAATAAAATTCAGACTGATGATTGAATAATATTGAATGCCATAAAGCATGTGGATCCTTGAAATAATTATGCCAAGCTCAAATGTGGCAATATTATTATGGTTGTCAAAAACATCTGCTGCAGCATCATTTACCTAATTAGTTGAGGGCAGCCATATGATGATTTAAATTAGATGCAACTGCATATCACCACTGTTGCAAAAGAAGTCGGCAGTTGAGGCAAGGAAGGCCTTTGGTGTTCTGTTCATAGCAGTATCGATAGCAGTCGTGACTGCTTCTTTTCTTAGCGAAATTGCCCATATTATAGCTAGCTTTCCACTTTATTACTATGCAATAATTTGGCTTGTCAGCTTTGGTGCAGTGTTTGGGGCAGGTTCCCCGCGGTTACGCAAAGCAGTACCTGCAATCTTAGGTAGGATGAAGACAAGCACCAAGTGGTCTACAGGCACAAAGGCAATCAATGGAATTTGCTGGGCAGGACCTTTTGCTGCAATAGCCGCTTTTCCCTCATTGTACCAGTACCTTATTTTAGCTGGCATAGGTTTTGGCAACTTGTCGACATATTTAATAATCAAGAGGTATAGCGGCTCTGACAATCGCGAGCAATTAATAGTCGCTATGATTTCTCTTGCTGCAATACCAGCAGCTGTTATAATCGACAGTATGCTTTTTGCAACACGACAAGACATTGCAGTAATGATATCAAGGATCTTTATTGGAATCGCCTATGGGGCTGGAGGTATGTTTGCGCTAATAGGAAAAGCGGGCCCGGTGGGCTTCGATCCCACGACTTCCGGCTCTCTCCAATAGAATTTAGAAGGCAGGCGCTCTATCCATGCTGAGCTACGGGCCCCTCCTCCGCTCTAGCCCCTCTTGTTAATTTAATGATTGCGGGTTACAAGTATGTTTTTTTATTGCCTTGTGTCAAGCCAGCTTGGGAAACCTTTTATCAGTAGCATTATTGTAGCAAGAATTGTTCTGTTCTTTTCTTAGAAGATATTTCAAGATACACAGAGGGGAGCGGTGTACCTACCATTCGCTGGACTTTATCTGGGAAGCCTAGTTACACAATTGACTTGACATGTAATACAAGATTCACATTAAAAATACACTTTTAGTATAAAATCTATACCAAGAAACTATAATAGCCAGTCGACGACTTTTAGATATTGTGTGAAAGATAGTGGTTGAAAATGATAAAACTGATAACGCACAAGAATTTATGCAAGAACAAATCAATAAAGTGTTTGAATTTTGGAGCAGTAATTTGAAACTGCCTACAATTGGTCCTATGTACGCCTTTTCAAAGGATTTTAGTTCATTTGCAAACGATTTTATCACTCTCGGTAAGCTCATGATTGAACTCAAAAGCAACATGGACAATTACTGGTCGCTTGTAGGTGCAGCCTACACAAATGCAATAAGAAAAACAGCAGAGCAAGCTCCAATGCAGTTGGCAACAAAAAAAGATTTTGAGAATTACCGACGCGCTTCCATTGAAGCTTTTGAGGACAGTTTCACTGATCTCTTTACATCCGCGGAATTTTCTCAGGTCTATGGTAAGCTATTTGGCAGTCAGTTGAACGTATTAAGGGCTATGCAGAGCATAGTAGAGAAGAATTTCAAGGTGCTCAACCTTCCAACGAGAAGCGAGGTTGACGATATACTGAAAGATATTGTGGAACTGAAGAGAACTGTGCGGGATATGAAGAGGAGCGTTGAGGCAAGGAATGACCAAGCAAGAATTGCAACCTGACCAAAAGAAGGAACAAAAAAACGTCCAACCGCCGCAAAGCGAGCCGGAGGGATTGATAAAAAAAGAGCCTACACTTGCTGAGGAAATCCTAGAAGCATTCAGCAAGCTGGAAAAGGCAAGGGATATCCTTCACACAGCTGGCAACATTGGAGTTGGCGAAACTCCCAATGAGGTTCTAGTTGAAAAAAGAGCTTACAGACTGTTGCACTATCAGCAGATGGTCAGCAAGACGGCGAGGACTCCGATACTTGTTGTTTATGCACTCGTCAACAGGTCATATGTGCTTGATCTCCAGCCTGATAAAAGCTGGATTCGCAGCCTGCTAAGTCAAGGTTTTGATGTCTATCTTATAGACTGGAAGACACCTACTGCTGCAGACAAGTACATTTCATTTGACGACTATGTCAATTGCTATATCGATGACTGTGTTGAGGATGTACTGAAAAGGAATAAGGTAGAAAAGCTGACGCTCCACGGCTACTGCATGGGCGGAACCATGTCAACAATGTATACTGCACTGCACCAAGATAAGGTAAGGAATCTTGCAGTAATTGCACCTGTGATAGACGGTGAGAATGATTTTACAGTTATTGGAAACCTTGCAAAGAACATGGATGTCGACAAGATGCTGCAGGTCATCGGAAATCTGCAATCTGAGCAATTATATGCATTATATTTGACACTTAAGCCATTCAAGCAGGGCATCAATAAATACTTCAATCTTCTTCAGAATGTCGATAATGAGCAGTTTGTCGGCAACTTTTTGCGCCTCGAAAAATGGTTGTATGATACGCCTCCAATAGCAGGGGAAACGTTCAGACAATGGATATCAGATATCTATCAGAAGAACCTGCTGGTGAAGAATGAAATGAAGTTAAACTGCAAGATAGTAGACTTGTCAACGATCAAGGTTCCACTACTCAACGTTATCGCTGATGAAGATCACCTTGTGTCGCCGCAGTGTAGCGCTCCTCTAAATGATGTAGTCTCAAGCATTGATAAGCGTCTCATGAGGTTTCACACCGGTCATGTGGGGCTCATTGCTAGTCTTTACTCGCAAAATAACGTATTACCAAAAGTCGGCCAATGGCTTATGGCCAGGTCGCAGTAGAAATTTATGATGTTTGTGAAACTGCATTTAATGAAAGTTATATACTTTGATAGAGACATTTCTAAAGCTAGTACAAGTAATAGCTCCGATTTGGCCGACCAAACAAGAGAGTGTGTTTATATGGCTCCTATACCATAAGGCCTACAGGAAAGCGAGTATATAATCAGCTGCAGGGGCAGAAAGACATATCGAAATGAGAAAAAACAACAGTAGTAATAATGATAACGTAATTTATGATAGATGCTGAATGGCATTAGAGAATTTAAAATCCTCAACGCTGTAATATCCTATGAATATCCTGCACAGGATTGACAGAATAATATAGATAATAATATCTAGATGCATGACAAGATCAATACTCGATACCTGTGCTTCAAGTTCAAAAAGAAAGATTCAGGTATTGCACGTCTTGTTATGAAACAAAAGAAATTAGTCATGATAGAAAAGACGTCTATAGAGAGCCAACATAAGATTGAACCTACATATATGCATCTGATGGTGGGATTCTAAATTATAGAAGATGGGATTAACCTTATGATTCTAATAGAGCGTATGAATACGAGTAGGGCATGGTTCTTGAAGGCATACCAACTGGCTATGAGATCCGCTTTTTGATCGATATTGGCATTGTACTAGGAGCCGGATTTGCAATTGGTGCAGAAAGAGAATCAAGGAACAAGCCAGCCGGGATCAGTACCCATTGTCTTGTAATTGGAGGTGCTATGATTTTTACGTTCCTGTCCTCCTTAGTGGATCCAAATTCTACTTCAAGAATTGCTGCACAGGTGGTATCGGGCATTGGGTTCTTGGGAGCTGGCATTATCTTGAAAAGCGAGATTGACAAAAAAATTACTAACCTGACTACTGCTGCCGCTATATGGTATGCTGCTGCAATAGGCATGGCAATAGGCTATCAATACTACTTTTTGGCAGCTGTGGCTACAGCGTTTGCTGTTGGAGTGCCTCGTATACCCCACATTTCAAAATTGGTGAAAAAAGATGAAGAGACCTAATTGCAGGTTACAACAATTCAATATTGACATAGTAGCTGCCCCCA
The DNA here is from genome assembly GCA_036844865.1 of Nitrososphaera sp. GTDB lineage: Archaea > Thermoproteota > Nitrososphaeria > Nitrososphaerales > Nitrososphaeraceae > Nitrososphaera. Next base: position 43,441 of record DAIUEZ010000003.1, read on the forward strand.
CACACCCCAACACACACCCACACCCGCCACACATCTTCCAATATGTAATGCTCTTACAATTTATAGATTAGATAACTGCGAGGATGTTGTTGCTTGCTAATGCACGATGAACTAAAAAGGCTGTCCCACCTATGTTGCATCAATATATTAAGGCCTGGCTCCAATGGAAAAGCGAAAAATTTTCAAATGCACAGAGGACGACG
>DAIUEZ010000004.1:0-23471 GCA_036844865.1 Nitrososphaera sp.
GATCAGTTGAAGAAGGCGCCGCCACACCTGTTTGGCTTGCAACTCTGCCGGATGGCGGGCCTACAGGGCATAATTATTATGATAAAAAGCAGATCAGTTGGTAAGAAGACTTCTTCTCTCCTTATGCATTACACAAGGTGCAAACAACTAGCATATGCGAAATTACTATCTTCAAAAAAAATACTGATGGAAAAAAAGGAGGATATCGATTAGCCCGACAACGTAAAAAGTTTAGTGCTGCCGCATAGGATAGTATTATTTTAAGAATCAACCCATTGGCTTATTTTCGGGGTATCAAGCGGACGGCAGGTTGAAATCCTGCCATATTTTCCAAGCTTCGATGAGCTGATAAGACTAAATGCTTCCGTTAAACCGTACAGATTGATCGACCTCGGATATAATGTTACAGCTTCTATGCTATAGCTATTGTACTGTCAGATTCAGATGATATGATGACATATATTATCAATGAAAGACATTTTCTTAGACAGGCGGAAAAGTTTGAAGAAGGCGAGTAACAGCTCTAGCCTTATCCAATGAGATTATAGAGTGGAAGAATATGAACAGGATGATTGTTGTAATAGGTATAATCCTTTGCATAAGTGGGGTTATACTCCTTGCAGTAGTTTTATCACAACCTCCTACGGATGAGAATCCTGTTAGACAAAATCCAAACGAGCTGCCAAACGCCCTTTATTTTACATCGTTACTTCCTATTTTCGTGCTAAGCGTTGGAATATGGTTGATTGTAATGGGGATCAAGAGATGACGCATTATTAAACATCGATTAGATTCTAACCGTGCTCCTAGGTGTAAAAAATTAACCATGAGGCTGTATATGCTTGCAGGCTTAAAATGTAGCGTACTTAAATTACAATCAAAGTACAAAAACCAGTTCATATGCCAAGGTTATTTACAAAATAAGATTTAGATCGCCAAACTCATGCCATAAATATTTTCTCTTTATTGCGTCCTCGTATGCTTCATGGATCTTCTGCGCAGGTATGAATGCAGTAAGTAAATCTAAATGACTCGCCTGAGGCTCATGTAATCCTGTCAATAAACCATCTACAACCTTTAGTGTGTGATTGGCTGTGATATGTAATCGAGTATATCCGTGCATGGCGTTAACCTTTGCAGTAATGTCTGCAGCGGATTCTAACGCTCGTACCACTGTAGTGCCAACAGCAATCACCCGTCCGCCATTACTGTGTGTCATGTTTATTTTATCTGCTGTTGCTCTGCTAATGAAGTACTCTTCTTCAGACGTAGGATGTTTCGCATCAAGCATGTCATCCATATAGGACGAGAGGCCTGTATGGAGTACGATATATGCACTATTCACTCCACTACGTTTAAGATCGAAGAGTAGTTTCCAAGTAAAGGCACGTCCAGCAGATGGCATCTCAGCAGATCCTGGTTCTCTTGCATAAACCGTCTGATAATAGTCCAGATCCCATGGCACTGATAGATATTCATATCGTACAGGCTGACCAAGGCGATACAACAGTTCCATTAACTCAGCTCCAGATTTGGAGAAGTGGATCTTCCATAACCGGTCAATGTTCTCGTCATGGTCATAAACTGTTCCAGTCAATCCATGACCAAAGTTTATCTGCATACCCCTTTGAAGTCCACAAGAGAATGGATCGCCTTTCTTACAACGTAGAAGTGCAAGCCAGGAATCATCAGGAAGATGTTCTGCAAGCCGGACCTCAATAGATGAACCTACAAGTGCATTAGAACCGTTTAGTACCGCAGGAAGCGTTCTACTTGTATTAAATACAAGCAGATCTCCTGGACGAAGGAACCTGCCAAGGCTGTAAAAACGTGCGTGATCAATTTGGTAGTTTTTTCGATTTATAACCATCAACTTTACTTCGTCACGAGCAATGCCGCGTCTTTCGGGAGGTTCTTTTGCAATTAGCTCTGAAGGAAGCCTGAAGGAGAAAAAAGAAGAAGGAGAAGAAGCAGACATATTCATCAGGACTCACTCATCCAATAAGATTATTTGTTGTTGATCTATGCCTTTGCAGCTCCTGCATCTTTGATATTGTTCCTTGTTGCTTAGTGGATATCCATGTGTCTTTTTCCTGAGCTTTGAATCTTTTCCCATTGACATTTCGAGATTCATCTGACCCTAGATATATGAAAACTTCAGTGACTTCCTCTGGGTTAGCCCATTGTGTAGGATCCTCATCTGGCTCTGCAGCTCTATGCATTGCTGTATTCATGTTTCCCGGATCGACATAGTTAACTCGTACCCCACTTCCATCTAGTTCAGCTGCCCATGTCTGAGACATTCCCTCTATGCCAAACTTTGATATTCCATAAGCTCCCCAACCTGGATATCCAATTGCACCTGCATCGCTTGTTACGTTGATGATCGATCCCCCATTTTCAATCATGGCAGGAAGTACCTTTTTTATCATTAGAAATGGACCGACAAGATTAGTATTGATCACATAACGGAAATCTTCAACAGGATAGTCTAGCAAATATGGCATAGGAGACGGTCCAATGGTGGAAGCATTGTTGACAAGTATATCTAGATGACCTTTAAATTCACCAAGTATGATAGCCGTAACGCGCTCTATGTCCTCCTGTCTGCTCATATCGGCCGCAATTACCAAAACTTTTGTTAAAGGATTGGCCTCATGAATCCTATCTTTGACTTCATTTAAGTATTCTATGCGCCGAGCCACAATGGATATACCGGCTGCTCCTTCCCGAGCAAAATCGATAGCCAGCTGTCTTCCTAAACCCTGAGAGCCACCTGTTATCAATGTGTATTTTCCTTCTAATCTGTTCATATTATGAATACCGTATTCTAAATTATAAACCCAATAGTTTACAAATTATACAAAATATTCTAGATAGACCGCAAAAGAACTTTCTATCAAATAGCCTCTCAATAAATACAAAAAAAGGTGAAAGTGAAAGCAGGACAATTATTGCTATTGTATTGTTAATAACCGCAAGCCTCTGTCTCTAGAGATATCCTTCTTTTCTTTCTTTTATTGCGAATTTGCAAATTGAATCGCCCTTAGCAGCCCGATGTGTTGTATTGATATCTGCATCTAGGAGTTTTTCAAATAATTCTGTTTCTGTTGAACATGCTTCCCAATGCTTTTCTGCAATCTGTATAATTGGGCAGTTATATTCCAAAAGGACATATTTCCCATTACTCTTTGATTCCTTCTTTGATTCAGCCATGTATCCTTCCTCGTCTCTGATTTTTGCTAATTCTTTGACCCGCTCATCAAAATCCAAATCCTTAAGGCGCTTATGATATTGATCGAAAAGCTCATTCTGACGTTCGTATAGAACCTTTTGAACAGCTTCTTTGCCCATGTTTCTTTCAATGAAATCAAGAGCATATGTTGCAATCGCACTATAGGATTTGGGAAAAATAGTTTTGCTTTGAGTTGTTAGTTGATATATCATTCTTGGCCTGCCTACATGCCCTCTAGTTTCTACACCTTCTACTAGACCTCTCTTTTGCAATGCAGTTAGATGTTTGTGGACCGCCATCCTTGATATCTTCATGACCTTCGCCAGTTCATCAAGTCCTGCTTGTTGCATAACCTTAAGATAATAAAGCAGCTTCTTTTTGGGTTCGCTAATTCCATCGGCAATATTCTCTAAATTACGCGGAATAGACAATTAAACATATTAAATAAGCATTAATTCATTCATAAACCTTATGGTTTACAATTTGATTGATATTAAAGCCAACTGTCAATTTTGAAATATCAGGACAACTAGAAAAATTGCTGGGCATCACGCTGATTATTAATTTCAGCGATTGTCTATGACACTATCAGTCATCATCTTCTTGAATTTGAAATCCTATGATTTTTGTCTTTATGATCTCTTAACTCTTTCTTTGAATTGAAAAATTGGCCACAGATAATGCTTCTTGAAATCGTGTATGTCATCTTCTCTTATTTTTTAACCTCACTTCTTTGTCAGTTACATAATACTATGTTCACCAAGAAGTGCATCCGTTAAAATACTTTGCAGAGTAAATCATTAGTTGGCACCAGGTCAATGCACAGCATAAAGCTATTTAACATGAGAGACCGTTAACGCAAAAGACATGACAAACATAAGCAGGACAGAGATAGTAGTTCAGATTCTAGAGACTGCAAATACAAGCAGTGGCGATTATGATGATGAGGATGATTGCGTTATACAGACCAAGATAATGCATAATACACCTATTACCTCTGCCCAACTGAAAGGGTATCTGAAAGTTCTAATTGAAAGGGACTTGCTTAGCTTTAGTTCAGAATGCCATAGATTCAAAACTACCCAAAAAGGTCGTAGGTTCCTTGAAATTTACAATAAGATGGGTGATATAATGGAAGAAGAAGAACAACAACAAATCTAAACACAAAAAAGAAGAAGAGGTTTGAGAGAGCGAAAAAGTGGAAATGGATTATACTAGTTTTTCTCCTTCTTTTTTCCTGAAATTGGAGAGGTTAGACTCTGTTGACTTTAACTGTCATGGTGGCGGCGGGGGCGATAATTTTGCGTCTTGTAATATGGTTTGTTGTTGTTGCAAACCTTCCACCTTAGACTCGATCTGCTCAGTCAAATGACTCTTCAATAAAAGCAGTTGATGAATTCTTCTAGCTGAGTCATTTCATGCGAGACTTAAATAAAATAGCATGAAGTAAGGACTTTAACGAGTCTTTTAATTGTCCAAGTTGACTCAAATCAATTCCGGCTAGCTGTATTATCGTTGTCATCGTAAAGTTACTCCTATAATATTTTGTTGTCCCTACATAGACACCAATATGATGCGAAGCGATAGTTTTTAGGTATAAACCGCACTATATCAGATCGGGAATGAGGTGAGTTCGCTGATCCAGACTGAGCAAAAGCGATGAAGATCTCACGACGATCCGACCCAAATTTCTAAAGATTATTTGAAATTGAACTGCGTATTATATTTCTTACGCGCAATTCGCAATTCAAGCTCTAATTTATAATTGAATTGTTATGTCAGGCCTATCATCATTCTTTGACTTTATTCAACCATTTTTCATGTAACTTCTTCTGTAGAATCATGGATTGAATGGGTTGTGCTATCTATTTGAATCATAGCGTTCCAAATCTTTTGGTTTCCAACATTGCATTAGACACTCTCTGAGTCCGCACCCTGAACATTGGGGCTAGTGGTGCATCTAAAACTCAGGTGATCTCCTCGATTTCGAGCCTACCGTAACCAAGTTTTTAGCCACTGCGCTTTCTTTTCATGTATATCTTTCACGTTCGGTAAAACAACTTATGGTCGGTCAATTCTTCCCCTATATTTTGACTAAATGTATTTAATGGAAGAAGATTCTTCCTAGATAATTAAAGGCCGAACACGAAAGAAGGAGAAAAGAAGAAAAATTAGGAAATATAAAATACCGTTATCCTGGTCACTAGCAAAGGCGCATTACTGCTGGCGCAACTTTTGCTCCTTTGCTTGCTTATCCAAAGCCCCTCTAAGCATTGCCAAATGCCTTTCTCGTTCTTGCTTTATGGTTTTCCACATATTTTCAAGCTCAGAATTATTGTCTTTACGGGCGTCGTCTATGTATGTGTCAATAGCAGAATACAGAAACCTTGCTTCTTTGCCAAGTGCTACCATGATGTTGTAGGTAGAGTTCTCTAATTTAGTAGTCTCGTCCTTTGTTGCTGATCCTTGCGAAGACATAATGTTTTCTTTAAGGCATAAAAAAGGCTAAAAAGGTTACACATCATTTTTCATGGCTAGCTGGATTAGGCCATCCTAAACTACTGTTGGGATGCAGGCTGGTGGCGCCAAGGAGATAAGCTTGTCAAAAAAGAATAAAGATAACCCGACCAGCTTTCGAAGGCATGTGGCTTTCCCTTCAAGACAGTTTTTGCAGGTTCCAGGCAGCCTTGTGGTTTGCCCCTGCAGCAATGTGTTAGGGAGGGTGGCGGTCAATCCTTTCGGATTAACCGTGTACCTGCTTTCACATTACGTCAGCCATCCAGCCCCATGGGCCCAGCAGGCCTTTACCTGCTGCGCAGATCCGGATGATGGATCAGCCTCCTTTTTCGGCTGGTCGGAGCCTTATTTTCGTTAGATAACTATTTACGCTTTTCGTGAAATATTTCTAAATAATATTGTCTTTTTTTCTAGACTATCCCCAGATATAATTAATATATTTAGAAAGCTCTCCAAAAAAGGCAAATAAATGCAAGAACGCTAAGGAGCCAAACTGACATAACATCCTCAGTCCATCTGGATTGTCTACCTTTGCAAGAATCAGACTGCTAGACTTCCATTACTTACACATGACTGAATATATTTTTCACTGGGATATCCATCAACTGCTGCTGAAGTGTCCAAAGCTTTTGGAGATGAAACGACATAGTTGGCCGCTGCAGAAGAACAAGCTGGCATTTATTGGTTTACCAAGTTGGCGCGAAGCACCGGTTTTCTGTTATTTTTCAACCCACACTAAGAGCGGGTGAGAATCAGCAGGGTTCTCCACTTACTGCCTGCCTTGTCTATCCTGAGCTCCAATGAGAGGTTGTTATTCTTCATACCTTCTTGTATTAGGTACCATTGAGCCGGCTCCTGCCGCCTATGTAGAAATTTTGCTCCATCAAAGTCTACAGAAACAATATCAGATTGCATCTTTTCTGGCGATACCGTAGTAATTTGTGTAAGCCGCTCGCTTTTATATAGTCTATTTCTTTCGCAGAGATGATGGATATATACCGAGGCTTAACGTGGAAAAAACTTGTCTTTGATTATCGGAGGATTTTCAAACCATGAAAAAGGTAAGGACAGATTTAAGTAGCAAATGTTAGGAGACAAAACAAAGAGAGGGTCCTAGGTAGCGGTATTCACCACCCGTTTTAGAATATTTCCTCTAGCACCTCAACTGTCACTGCAGCCAATAAGACAAGGAACGTCTTCTTGCTAGAAAGTAAGAAGAATCGATTCTTGCTATCCAATATATGAGATAGAAAGGTCTGCAGCGCAGGGTAGCCAGATGCTCCTAGCGAATTGACTATTGGCATGGCCAATGCGGAAAAAGACTGCATACTTCATCATTTTCAGAATAATATTGTCATCACCGAAATATAACATCAACGATAAAGCTGCCGAAAACTCTAAAAAACAACTAGACCTCAATTTTCATTCTGTGTGCCATTGATTACTCGGATATTGCCTATCCTTTAAGCCTACCCATCAAAGCAAAAGAGAGAGATATGGGTGTTATTATCAATAACTGCGCAAGAAAGCTCTTGGGAGTATCGATTACCTCAGCTATCCTACACAAAGCAGGAGTATGTAAGCAGCTTCCGCGTTCTAAGAACCTCTCTATTGCTTCTTGCCGAAGCCTTCCGGATAGGTGACCTCCTGTCTACCTTTGAAGCTGCCGGCCACTTTCTTGCTCAATTCTAGCGCCCGCTTTGACTTTTGCGGATCGGTTGTCTTGAAGAACACCTGCAATGCCCGCAGCTCCCCTACTACCTTTCTTTCGCCTACCTCTTTTGCGCGATTAAATACAATCTGCTCTTGTTCCTCGTCTGAACGATCAAAGAAACCTGGACCGCCTAGCGCACCTTCCTTGAGTGGCGGGACAACTCTAGGTCCACGACCAGGCTTTCCCCTGTCACTGGTTCTAAATGTCGAGGGCTTTACCCGGGCCTTGGCGACTTTTATCTTCTTACCGCCTCGCTTTGCTGTGAATGCTTTTCTTGTATGCCCCTTACGGCGGATAGTTAGTTTCGCCATGGCTATGGTAAGTCAAAAAGATAGATAAAACTATCATAAATTGAAAAGACAGTCACATTCTTAATACCAATATTTGTTAGGATGGCTACTTCTATGCTCTATTCATGCATCTTTCTATTCTCGCCATATTCTATACTAATGGCTGTAACTTAGGTCGCACCTGCTTTTTTCTGTCGCGGTTAACGATATCGAAAAAAATGTTGACTCCGAATCTTTTCATAATTACTTAACTAATATATCTCTGCAATAATGGATAAGAAAATAGCATAGAGAACAATAGTAAAAATTCCTGTAAACTCGTTCCATTTGGAACCTTTCCAGAAACCCTTTAAAATTATACAATTCAATAGATAAAGAATGACGACAAGAGAAGAAAAGGAGCATAAGGGAAAAAAGATTAAAGTTGACGGTACAGAGGTCAAAGTGAAGACGCCACCACCACCCAAAGTAAGACCCCTATACTATTGTCAGAAATGCGATAGATCATTTCCAAGTCAGTTGGATTTAGAAGAACATATGAAAATTGATCATGATAAGAAGATATAGAGACTCTTTTGCTTAGAGTACCAGAAACTAATTGCCCCACAAAAATTCTCTCAGCTCAAATTATTCCAAAGTCTGCTATATTTTTGACAGCTCCAACTAGCCATAATCAGTTCCACCATGTTAACGAGAACAATTGGAGGAACACTGAATTTTCATGGCACCTGCTTAGACCCTCCATAGGCATTATAATAAAAAATTCAGTATTCAACGACTTTTTTACCTTTTCCACATCAAATGGTTTAGAGTTCCCCACACATAGTCAAAGTATCTAAACACCATTCACAGGAATTAGTGTCTTCCCTAAAAGGAGCTTCGTCGGAAATCTAAGATGCAAGATAGAGACTTGTATACAATGAACTTGGGATAAGACCTGTTGCAAGGCTTATGTCATTATAGCGACTGTAACTATTCAGAAATATTTTCCAAAATCCTAAAATATCTTTTTTACAATATAAAGACAACCCGTAGTACACAAGTGGTGGGGTTTACGAATGTTAGGTAACGACTTGATGTCCGTTTATGCCCGTCCTTGCTGTCTACGGGCCTTATCATAAAAAGCATATATGTCCTCTTTTTAGGTATAATGTGTCACTTTAGTTGTATATGTCTACAGAGCAAATACTTGACCTCATTATCAACTATGCTTATACGCGAAAAGAAGAAGTCGAAAAACACAGAGTGTTGCTTGGAAGGGAAAAAAATAATCCTTCTCGGCAAATCGATGATGAAAAAATTATGGAAATTGACAATTGGATAAAATTCCTAATTGATGTCAAAAATGGAAAATTGGATTTATCAAATACAGCTCACTCTTAAAGAAGTAGCAATTTTTCTCTAACTTCTGTAAAAGGCATTGTAAGGTGTTGCATGGATGCATTAGTTAATCATTATTAGACACTCTTAGGATATGCAGTAATTCTGTTAGCCGATACATAGTTTGCGGATGAAGGTGATGCTCCATACTTTCGGCATCTTCATTTGCAATTTTTTCACTTACTCCAATCATTCTTAGAAACTCGGACAGAACGCTGTGTCTATTGTGTATAATCTTTGCTATGTCCATTCCTTTCTCTGTTAGCTGGATGCCCCGATATTTTTCATAATTTAGCAGGCCAGTCCGATCCAACCGACGCATCATTGTAGTCACGCTTGGTGGCCGGACATTAAGATAGTCGGCAACATCGACCAAAGTAGCATAGCCTTTATGCTGAACAAGCTCATAGATAATCTCTAGGTAATCTTCCATTCTGTATGTGCACTCTGACTTTTTGGTATTATTTGCGACTCTGATTGATGCAAGCCTACTATCATCGGACTTGTTGTTGCTCTTGTTGCTGTTATTTCTTCGATGAACTCTTTTTGACTGAAGCTTTAAGCTTTCTTGCCTCTTGCTAGTATCTATTGTTGTTAAATCTTTTTGTATCTTAATCATGATGGTATCATCAATCCTGTTAGATACATTATTAGCATGCCTGCAGCAAATCCTGCAACAATTGAGGCATCTGACATTATCTTACCTTTCTCAGCCTCTGCTCTAACCATCCCTTGGTATATCAAAAAGACAACTTGGAATATTGCGCCTGCTCCTATTGATAGGAATATTATTGCAGCAACAGGAGAATAGATAAATCCTCCGATCCAGGTGCCAATAATTGTTGGGACACCAGCTATTAGACCCATGATAATCAATTTGCCTACAATTCTTGTTGCCCTTATCTTGGCAAGTGGGGCGACTATTGCAAAACCTTCTGTGGTATTGTGAAGCATGAATCCTACTATAAGAAATGTACTTAGCGCAATTTTTCCAAGTACGACAGAAGCTCCTATGGCTAGTCCTTCTCCAAAGTTGTGAAGTCCAATTCCAATTGATATCATCAATGCTATCGCTAGAGGCTTGATAACTAGGTGATGCTGCTGTTGATCCAGAGTTTTCCCTTGGCTTGTATGCATAGAGTTATATGAAGACAATTTATCGATTTCTTCTTCTTCTTGTGCTGTTCTGTCTTTGCCGCGTTCGCCTAGCTTCGAAGAAGCATACATCAATGCAAGAAATGATAGTATTGTTACCAATGCAATTAAAATCTGGCCGTTGAAGACCCCTGCTACGCTCTCTGCAGAGATCTCACTACTCTCAACTAGGGCATCAATTCCCAAGAACACCAGTAAACCCGCAGTAAGACTTAGAAAGAATCTATATTTTCGAAGGCTGAGCCTCTTGATAAATGGAAGCCACAAGAGTCCTGCCAAAACTGGTATAATGCCTACATAGGTTCCGATTACCGTAAAGAATGCTGCCTGTTCTATATCCGGAGTTGGAGCAGGAGCAGCTGCGTCGACATCCTTGCTAAATCTTGTTCCATCAGAACTGGTCACACCTATCTCATAAGACTCACCCTCATTCCAAGGAAATGGAATTATCACTTTGGCTTCTGCGAGCCTCGGCAATTCTTTGCTAGGCTCTATTGCAGCCTGCTGGATTCTGTCATTTACGTCTGCTTGGGCTACTGTAACATCAATTGGGCCCGTATTTCGTATGAACGCGATTATTTTTCCACCCTCTTGAAACTCTATCCTCTCTATGCTGATTTCAGGAAGAGGCCTGCCTGCACCAAGGAATTGCTGACCCGGGCCAAAGATAAAGGCAATCATTGCTGCTAAGACTACTAAAGGAACCAAGGCAACAGCCACTATTTTTGCACTCGCAAACCATCGTGGTTGTAATGATGATCTGTGAATTTCATCTTTTTTCATGGTTAGCTCCCTACATCTCCCGATATTGTCTTGGTATTGGTTTTGGTTTCTAGGAATGTACTACTACTGCTACTACTGCTGCCAACCAATTGTGTTTCGGCAGGATCCTTAACCAAGAAAAGTCCTACCCAGCCTTTTTCTGCAAACTCAGTTTTGTGTGCGTGGAACATATACTGACCAGGATACTTGAAGTTAAATTCAAGTATCGCTCGCTCGCCCTGGCTCATGGTGACCATATCTGTGTATTCATCAGGAGCCATACTTGTACCGCTTCTATACAGGTGATACAGGTTACCGTGCAGATGGAAATTGTTTATCTGGTCAAATTCCAACATGTTAACAAGGTATACTCTGATAAGCTTGCCTTCTTCTATCTCTATAGGATGATGCATATAGTAGTACGGAATAGTATTCACTGCATAGAAGTTATTTTCAGTATCAAAGTCCGTGTCAAAGCCGTTCATTATCATGACCATTTCGTCAGCTTCTGGCCTAGGCGTCTTGGGATCCACGATGTATACTCCATATAGACCATGCGAAATGTGCTCCTCAAGCGGAGTGACGTGGCAGTGATATGGGAATACTCCAAAAGCCTCAGCGTAAAATTCATAAGTGAATTTTCCGTGAGGATTAATAGTTTCAAACACTCCATCCATCTCGGCCTTATGAATTCCATGTGTGTGTATCGAGTGAGGCTTTGATCCATTGTTGATGAAATTTATCCTTATGAGATCGCCTTCGGTAGCTCTTAGAGTTGGGCCAGGTATGGTACCATTAAAAGTCCATACATTGTAGAATACGCCTGGTGCTATTTCCTTCGTTTGCCTATCGTCTGCAACAAGAGTAAATTCCCTTACAGTGGACCCGTCAGCAAGCTTGGAAATGCGACCATAGTTAAAGGATCTGAGATAGTTGTCAGGGTCTATTACCATCTGTCCGCTGGCAGGGTTGTAACTGTTTACAGGGTCTAAAATGTCTCCGCTGGTCTCCTGTAAACCGTAACCTGCCGTATGTCCCCCAATAGTATTTTTTCTTAATTCAGCATCTTGTGCTGTAGCTAAGAAATTAACAAAAGATTGACTGGCAACTGCAAATGTAGTAGATAGAACCGCAGCTGCAACTGCCACGGCTACAATAACTTTGACAGTAATCATTACTTGTACACAGTCAATAAGTTAACTTGAGTAATAAACCTTTGCCTATGCTAATATTATTGGTCTAGGCCATCATTATTAGCATAGGCTAACTTTGAATAATAAATAAAGTAGAAGAAACATTTCGATGGAATATGGTCAACATCCTGAAAATCTTGTCAGCAGAGCCTACAACAATTACACATCATAGTGGCATGAACAAAGACGAGAGCAAGACAGAGATACACATACATATCTTTTCTTTGATCTATGTTGTAAAAATTACTGTTTGGATATTTGTGGATAGTCCTTGAACTAGGCGATTTAGAGCTTCTTTTTTGATTTCTCTCTTGTAAAACTAAAATTCCCTTGATTTTTTTCTATTCCTTTCTGTATCTTTTCAATAGCACGAGACATTGCTTTTTCAGCCATCTTGAAATTCTCTGCTTTGATCGCAATTCTATATCTTGGAGCTCCGATATATGAAATACTAATATTACTTGGGTTAGCCTTGGTACCTTCTGCTGCATCAACAAGCACACTTTTGATAATTTCAATCCCATCAGGTTTCTTCGAGGAAATTTCCATGATTCCTCGGATCTCATTTTGAGGAATCCGTATCTTGTTGCTTTCCTCCACTATCGCCTTCATGATTTCTTCAGCAAAGCCGAGTTTTTTGGCTGCATCTTCCATCCCTTTTGTTGCTACTGATTCAAAAAGTGAATAGACATCATCATAATTTTGAAGAATGCTATCTTGAATTTCTTTCATCTGAATATCGTTTAGATTCAGTTTTGCCTTAATTGAATCCAGAAATCCTGCGGCTTTTTCATTTCTTTTTACCTCGATGAGCTTTGACTTTCTCTCTTCACCAGAGATCTGCTTGAGCGATGTATCTACCTCTTTTCTAGTCCTGTTAACTTTTATTACTTTTAGAACGATCTTTTGCTTTGGTTTTACAAAACGCTGGATGTTGCGCACATATCCGCTAGCAATTTCTCTTATGGAAAGAAAGCTTGTCAGTCCTTCATATTCGTCTAGGGTAACGTACGCTCCATGACCCTTGATGTCTCTAACACTTGCAACAACAATGTCTCCTTCGTCTGGAAGGGGTTGAACATGAGAATTTGAGGCCAAAGAAGAAGATGAAGATGAAGATGATGGTGCAGACATGTTTCTTACTATACTGTACTAACTACATATGCATACTTTAAGGTTGGCAATTAAATTACAAGTGCTCTCCCTCTCTCCCTCCCCCTCTATAACTCTGTGACTAACTACTGCGCTGAGTAGCAAAATCATATGCAGTCGTGCTTGATACTCTCTAGCCCTTAACACAAAGCTATGTTGCTTGGTGTTTTGTAATGAGGAGTTTACTCTATCTATACGTTGCCTCAGGCGATTGTACGGCATTATTTATATACTTCTAATTGTTTATGAGTGACAAATTGTGACAAAACAGTCAGCCGAGCCTGCAGATTCCTTATTAAATTCTGATATTAAACCGCAGAGATCTTCTGAGATTCTGTACGGTGCTGAAAATGCTGTAGGAAGAGGCGTTCAGTTTATGCGGAACGTGAAGAAAAGGATGGATATTTTCTTCGATCATAGAGCTCCATCTATTGTAGTAGAGATTGAAGAATACAGAAATGGATATATTAACATAAGAAAAAGAGGCGCAAAGATAAGAGCCTTTACCGAGATTACTGAAGAAAATATTCACTATTGCAAAGAGCTAATGAAGTTAGTAGATGAGCTTCGCCATCTAGATGGGGTTAGGGGCGGTGTGGCCGTTAGCGAATCAGAATATATGGCTACTACAGTTTTAGAAGAATCAAAGCCTCTGACGGAGGTTATCTATAGCAATGTGAAGGAAGTTGTAGAACAAGGACAATATATCTTTGATACTCTTTGGAGATCTGCTATTTCGGCTGAACAGAAAATCAAAGAAATTGAAGAAGGAGTGACGCATTATGAAACAAGGATAATAGAGAACCCTGATGAAGTCATCAGAGAAATTGGCCGCCTTACTGCTAGCTCAAATAAGCTAGACACTTGTTTGACTTCAGGTGGGCTACAATATAGCCACAACTATTTCTTTGATATAAAGAAGAAATTATTAGACAAACAAAAAAGAGGAGAGCATGAGGGTATTAGGTATATTACTAACATAGATAATGGTAATTTGTACATATCTAAGTTATACCTTGAACATGGTATTCAGATAAGGCATATCAAAAATTTGCCACCAATGAGTTTTGGCGTTTCAGATAAAGAAATAGCAGTAACAATAGAAAAAATGGAGGGAGGTAGGAGAGTACAGAGCCTACTCATTAGCAATGAACCTCTCTATGTTAGACACTTCACTTCTCTTTTCGAAGAGATATGGCGCAATGGAATTGATGGTCAATACAGAATAAAACAGTTAGAAGAAGAAGAAGGAGTTGAATCTGATATTGAAGTTATTCAAAACCCCGACAGGACGGAGGAGCTATATTGGGATATTGTGAAATCAGCTGAAAAAGAAATACTACTGATACTTCCAACTGCAAATGCATTTATTCGCCAAGAAAAGATGGGAATAATAAAATATTTAGCAGAGGCCACAAAAAGTCGTAATATTCAAGTCAGAATATTGATGCCTCAAGTAAATTTGAGTCATCATCATCCTCATCATCTTGCAATAGAAGAATCGAACCCATTACATCAACAACAAGACAATCCCATTGACTCACTCAATGTCAGATATTTGCAGCAACTATCAGACACAAAAGCTACAATTTTGATAGCTGATAGAAAGGCTTCTTTGGTAATTGAGGTAAGGGATGACTCCAAATCAACATTCTATGAAGCTATAGGGCTGGCAACTTATTCTAACAGCAAACCAGGCGTTTTATCTTATGTTTCCATATTTGAGAATTTATGGATACAAACTGAGTTATATGAACAGCTAAAAGTTCATGACAAGATGCAGAAAGACTTTATAAATATAGCAGCTCACGAGCTGAGGACTCCTATTCAACCTATACTTGGATTAACTGAGGCAATTCTTTCCCAATCAAAAGATGACACCCAAAAGGAATTATTAGAAGTTGTAGTAAGAAATGCAAAAAGACTAACGACGTTAATAGAAAATATTTTGGATGTCACACGAATTGAAAATCAATCCATGACCCTGCGAAAGGAAAGATTCAATCTAAACAGAATAATTTTGAACATTCTTGAGGGGTATGAAAGCCAGGATATTAAGAAAAAAGATAATGTCAAAATAGTTTTTACACCTAAAGATGACTTTTTAGTAGAAGCAGACAAAGGAAGAGTGATGCAGGTCATCTCCAATCTAATGAATAATGCTATTAAATTCACATTGAAGGGTACAATAACAGTGACAACCAAAAAGGAATAAGAAAACAATGAAATTATTGTCAGCATAAAAGACACGGGTTCTGGCATAGATAATGAAATAATACCAAAGTTGTTTTCAAAGTTTGCAACCAAATCCCAGACAGGTACTGGATTGGGACTATTTGTCTCACAAAATATCATCGAAGCTCATGGCGGTAAGATTTGGGCTGAGAATAATTCTGATGGAAAGGGGTCTACATTTAGTTTTAGCCTCCCATTAGCTAATAACAATATGTAAATAAAGATTCCAGTTTCAGGAACTCACCTTGAAGACTGTACATTATGTATTATTATTGTTATATCTTGCAATCATATACAATCATAGTAGAGGCCCTTTTTGTATCAAAAATTGAAATAGACTTGAGCTTTAGAGGATCTGTTATGGACTCTTCTTCTACCGACAGTCTGATGCAAGAACACCAAACTGTAAGGCGAATAGGAAATATTGCACAAATATGCTCTGATAGATTATATGCAAATGAGGATATACCGATAGAAGATATTCAAATAATCTCTGTTATCATAGAGGAGTTTATAGATGCCTTTCATCATGGAAAGGAAGAGAAAGCATATTTTCCGATTACACAAAGCAAAGATAGTTTTTCAGAAGATATACGAAAATTTCTAATCGAACATGAGCTTGGAAGAAGGATAGCAAATATGCTTAGACGTGAATTAGATGAGCTCATAAGGCATGATGATAGTAGCAACAGCAAAGGTGTTAGTACTAGATTGAAATGGAACAATAGAAACAAAGAACCTGTTGCAAGATTTTTGAAATCATATGCAGTCTTTGTCTCTGATCACACTGCGAAGGAGGACACATTTTTCCAAGCCATACAAGAGAAAAACAGCATATCTGAAGAAGAAGACGGAGAACTGTTAAGACATTATGAAGTATGCAAAGGTCAGATTGGCGGTCAAGCAAGAATAGAGGAAATGATGAAACTTATTGATTACCTGGAGGGAAGAGAATGGATGAAGAAATAATAATACTTGAAAGGTTACTTCAAAGTAATTTCTAAATATTTTGTAACGAACAGAGTCTACAGGATAAACTTTCTCTATCCTTAAATCTAATGTTGAGTATAAGTTATTGCTTCTAGTATGGCTAGTCATCCTTCTACTCCTCATCCTCGTCTCTTATCTTCATTAATTCAACAGTGCCGTCATGAAATAGATGTAGACAAGCAGTTTGAGCTCTTGCAAAAAATAAATTCGTTATTGCCAAAAACAAGTAGGTTGAGGATGCCCTCATTGATAACTGATGATTATATCCGTACTGCCCTAGATACTATAGACGAATATCTTATAGATAAAAAGCGTACACTAGTAAACAGAAAATTCGATGTTATGTATGATACCGTAGCCTAGGCTAAAACTTCAAAAGAGTAAGAATAGTTAGTTGAGCTGAGACACAGTTATTCACGCATCCAAATAGCTTTATTCATTTCTTGTTCTAGAGTAGAAGTTTTTTGTTAATAATTTAAAGTTAGTAAAAGCGAACAGCAAACACGGTTAGGTAATGGAAAACCACATCTTATACTCCAAATCGTGTTACTCAAATATATGACAAGGGGGTTAGGACTTCTTCAATTAGCAGATTTTTATGACCAATTAATGAAAAGGCTGGTACAAACATTCTAAATATAGCTTGTGGCAATGGGTTCCTGAAAGAATGGGGGAAGAGGTTATTATCGGAAAAGGAATGAGATCTTGCTCTCATGGAGGCGTTTATTCCGTAAATCCTCGTCTTGTACGACTCGATTTCAGCTCAAGCATCAATCCTCTTGGTACTCCCAGAAAGGCAATAGCGGCTATCAAGATGAACGCCGACTCCCTTGCGCGTAACTACCCTGATCCGGAGAGCAGGCAGTTGAAGAAAAGCCTATCGCGCTACCTAGGAATTGGCGAGGAATGGATTAGCGTGGGAAATGGCGCAATAGAAGTTATATATTGGTTTGTACAGGCAACCTTTGTAAAAGGGCGCGTAGTGATCCCGGCACCAACTTTTTGTGAATATGAGCTTGCATCACAGAAAGCTGGGGCAGAAGTGACATATGTACCGCTACATAATTTGGAGCTTGACGCCTATGAGGTAATTGAAAAAGCAAGAGGAGCTGATGCGATATTTCTTTGCAATCCAAACAATCCTACAGGCATCCTTGCCACTAAGCAGATAATGAAAATAATCAAAAATGTAGATAGCTCGACAAGAATCCTTCTTGATGAATGCTTCATTGAGTTAGCAGACAATCCCAATTCTAATACGATGATTGAGCGGATATCAGAATTTGATAACCTTGTGATCCTGAGATCACTGACCAAGTCATTTGGACTCGCAGGTCTACGAGTCGGTTACGGTGTATGCAATCCAACTCTTGCAAAGAAATTGTCAGCAAATAAGATCCCCTGGAATGTAAACGGTATTGCACAGGTTGCAGGAGTGGCTGCCTTGCTAGAAAGAAGAAGATATCTATCAAAAGCAAGAGCGCTTATCAAGAGAGAACGAAAGTTTTTGCATGACAATATTGACAAATTAAAATCATTTCGCCCGTTAAGATCCGACTCAAACTATTTTCTTGTCAACCTGCAAGGCAGAAATTCTACACAATTTAGAGATAAATTACTAAAGAAAACTGGTGTGCTTGTAAGAGACTGCAGCACATTTACTGGCATGGGCACTCAATATATCAGATTAGCAATCAAGATGCATAGGGAAAACATGCTATTGTTAAAAGCGCTGGAGGATTTTGATTGTAATGACTAAGCAGGCCAAGCTTATTATGATACAGGGCACCACGTCTGGTGCAGGCAAGAGCACAATTGCGATAGGACTATGCAGACTTTTTTCAGATCAGGGCTACAATGTAGCTCCATTTAAAGCGCAGAACATGTCCTCTAACTTTTTCACTACCTCAGGTGGATCCAAGATGGCGCTGGTCCAGGCAATACAGGCAGTTGCAGCAAGAAAAGAGCCTGACCCAAGAATGAATCCCATTCTACTCAAGCCGCTTGGCGAGTATAGAAGCACGGTATTTCTGAATGGCCGTTTCTACTCTGAGATGTACGCAAAAGAATACTATGAGAAGTTTGTGATCCAGCAGGGCCTTACTATGGTATTAAAAGCCCTTGACAGTCTAAGGAGTGAAAACGATGTTATAGTCATTGAAGGTGCCGGCTCGCCCTCAGAGATCAACATTGCAAAATACGATATTGCCAATATGCTGCTTGCACAAGAGGTGGGAGCGCCCGTAATCATCGTAGCCGATATCGAACGAGGTGGTTGTTTTGCAAGTATTGTAGGCACAACGCAGCTGTTAAGGCCCGTCCACAGGTCGTTGGTTAAAGGTTTTCTAATAAACAAGTTCAGAGGTGACATCACGCTAATAGCACCAGCGATCAAGGAAGTTCAAAAGATGACAAAGAAAAGAATCCTTGGTACAATTCCAAAGATAGAGTTCAACCTGCCTGAAGAGGATTCCCTCGTTGGTAGTGTGGCAGGCAAGGCGGAGGTTCCCCGCGAATCCTGGAACTGGCAAATAGATCTTATTGCAAAGGCAATAAAAGAGAACATCGACATGGAAAGGGTGTCAAAGGTTGTGGGACTTTAGATGTTGTATCTCCTTGGGGCGCTTGCCGGTGGCATTGCCATCGATTGGGTGATTGGTGATCCGCCAAACAAATATCATCCAGTGGCATGGCTTGGGCAGCTGATCGGTTTTTTTCTGCCAAGGCTTAAAGGGGGTTCTGAAAGAGCCAAGGGAACAATCCTTGCTATTTCACTTGTTATCATGGTAGCTTTAGCGGTTCATTTTCTTGTATATGCAAGTAGCTATCTTGCAGGCCTCATTGAGCTTGTTATTGTGTCTGCCATAATATTCAAGATTACAATCGCAGTGAAAGGCATGGAGCTGCATACCAAGGCAATCATGAACTGCCTGGAGGCTTGCGACTTGAAAGCAACTCGGCGTAACTTGTCAATGATAGTGAGAAGAAAAACTGACGACCTTGATGAGCAGCACATCCTTTCGGCAACTATCGAATGTATAAGCGAAAGCACAGTCGACGGTATTACAGGGCCCATCTTTTATTATTCACTTTTTGGTCCTGCTGGCGCTTTTGCCTACAGGGCAATAAATACACTCGATTCTATGATTGGCTACCCAGATGACTATTTCAAGGATATCGGGTGGATGTCTGCAAAACTTGACACTGCCGCAAATTATATTCCTGCAAGATTAACTGCATTCTTGATGGTGGTATCGGCCAAGATACTTGGAGCTGACTGGAAAAATTCACTTGACATTCTACATCGAGACCATGACAAGACATTTAGTCTCAATGCTGGCTACCCAATGGCTACTATGGCAGGGGCATTGCGTATTAGGCTTGAAAAGATAGGGCACTACACACTTGGCGATAATCAAGAGCCTGTTACAGTTGAAAAGTGCAAGAAAGCAATCTCAATGATGAAACTCACTACTCTGCTCTTCTACATTGTAGTGTCTATCCCAGTGATGTCTTTTCTCTATCTTGCAGGCTGGTGGAGGCTTGTGCTTGGCATCCCTTAAGCCCATCCAGTCAGTGCTTGCATTTTTGACGATATTGCCGGTAGAGAAGCAGAACCAGAATCAGGACATCTATTACGTTGCCAAAAACATGTACCTATTCCCAGTTGCAGGCCTGGTTATAGGCTCGATCATTGGTGCAATGGCGCTAGGCATTTCCAATTTTTTGCACCCTCTGCTCATAGGGTTCTTAGTTACCGGCGCCTTTATAATAATAACCGGTGTCCACCACACTGATGCTTTGGCTGACTTTGCTGATGGGTTGATGGCGAAAGGCAGCAAGGAAGTCAAGCATAAGGCTATGCTCGATCCTGCAGTTGGCTCAGCAGGAGTAGCGGTGCTTGTGATGTATTTTGTAGGCATGATAATTGTATTCAATATCGGCTTTGCGTCTGGCTTGGCGATTTTTACTAGTATCATAACCGCAGAGGTGATAGCCAAGTATGTAATGGTGCTCCTTGCTAATAGGGGTGTGTCTGCATGGGAGGGCTTTAACTCGCCTTTCATTGCCATGATGAAGGACAGGCACAAGATGCTCGCGGCCACCGGCATTATGGTTGTAATTGTAGGATTTGCCAGCAGCTATGCCGGCTTTGTCGCATTGGCGATTTCACTTATGCTTGCACAGCTCCTGAAGTATATCTCTAGCAAGAGCTTTGGTGGCATCTCTGGAGACGTTCTTGGAGCATCAAATGAGATAACCCGTCTCTCCTGCCTTATTGTACTGTCATCCTTGTCGTCAACAATGCCGCAGGTGATATTGATTTTTTGATAGCTGCAGTCGTAATGTGCGGTGGTAGAGCAAGCAGAATGCAACAACAACAGCAAGGATGCATAGAAAAGCCACTGCTAAAAGTGGACGGGGTTGCAATGGTCGAGCGTGTAATTTCAGCCTTGGCAAGCTCAAACAGCTTTGACCGTATTATTGCTGCAGTTTCGCCCAATACCCCAAAAACAAACGAGTTCTTGAAATCAAAAGGCATTGAGACAATTGAGACGGCTGGCAAGGGCTATTCTCAGGACTTATCAGACTTGCTTACAAAATTAAAACCACAAAAAGTCATGGTAGTTCCATCTGACATTCCACTATTAAATTCTCAGATTGTCAATGAAATTCTTAATACCATAATAGATGATAATGACAGGCAAGCACAAGAAGAACCAGCAATTTCGATAATACTTGAAAAAGAATTTGTAGAGAGGACTGGTGTGAAGCCAAGCATAGTATTGACAAATCAATACTGCCATTCTGGCGTCACCATATTCAATACAATGGCTGTCGGCGGCACTGAACCAGTAAAAGAACGATATTTAGTCATGAACCGAAAAGAAATTGCACTAAACGTCAATACAAAAGAAGAGCTAGAGTTGGCAGAGAAATTATTACTACTGGTCTAGGACCTCTAGAACTTTACCAATGATATTGGCCTTGCTGCCAGAGCGCTCTGCCAAAAGCTCACCGCAGGACTTGCAGCTCATATTGATGGTCGTGTGTGAAAACACTATTGCCTTTTCACCGCATTTTGTGCACTGAACAGATAGAAATGAGCTCCTAGGTTTTGGCATCATCATGCTTTCCCGCTTCATGCTGTTGTCATCACAATATCTCCAGCTTACGTATCCTTAGACCTTGCTTCATCGTCTTAAACTGGCATGTTTTACAAGTATAACGTAAAGTCATTTTCTTGCTAGTCTTGGCAGTTCTCTTAAGCTCGGGGAATTTCTGGCCGCCGTACCCTTTCTTGTCCTCAGCGTGCCTGCGAGCGCCTTCAGCTCCTGCCCTATCTCTTCCCTTCTTGTATAGTGCCACGCTCTGGACCGTATAGGTCTTACAACGAGGGCAGAACTTGCGCATCTCCTTCTCCATTTTCATATGATTGTATCGTGCTTGCCAAGGGTAATTTAATGTATAGATGTGTAGGGAGGCTTTTTCTATCTCTCAATGTATAACAGCAAATCTAATATACTAAGACTTACAACCCATCAGCAGCATGATCCCGGGTTTCTTCGAATCCCTACTTGAACAGTCTATAGACCCAAGAGCGTTTCCGGTATGGATACCTCTGACTTTTGGACTAGTCGTAGGACTGGCTTATGTAATTGCTTCGGCCGCCAGGCGCAGCCGCTAAAGACGGCGCCTAACCCTTTCTTTTTATAAGGCAGCGTAGCAGTACTGCTGGTTCCATAGATTCTAAGTAGATATTTTTATAGAGTCTCAAACCACTAACCTTATTTTAGTGGGGAAGATCTTTTCTGTTCTAGCCGTTATGAGAGTGTCTTCTTCCTTGCTGGCTTCCTCAGGGATGGCCATAGGAGCAGCTGCAACATCAATAGCAATAGCTGCCATGCTTTTGGCTTCCAATTTCATGATAATTAATGCACAACCACAAGATGTGACTGGCGAATCTGAAGAAATTGAGAATGGAACAACAACAGCATTTCAAAGCACCAGTGACAGCTTCAGCATACAGGTTCCAAGTGGATGGATAATTCAAGATATAGATAATGCAGGCCCTGCACAGTTAGAAGAAGGAAGACAAGGGTATGGAATACTCATGCAACTCTGCCCAGAGGAACAAGGAGCGGCTGCACCTCCCAATGCTAGCAGTAGTACAAATGTTATTAGTAGTGTCAATGCTAGCAGATGTCAAGTAGCTCAGGAAGTCATACACATTATTCGGTATCCTGATTTAGACACTAGACTATCGGCTAATAATGTTACTACTGCTAACGACATTACGACGACAACAATTGACAATATTCTAACTTACCATATGCAAAAGCTTCAAGATGTTGGCTATAGGAGCATGAGGATTGTAAACAGTACAGATATGACATCAAACCTCATAGATCCACAGACAAACGAAACACTAACAACGGTTCCAGGCAAGCTTGTAGAAATGACATATAGCACTAACTTTGCTCCAGATGAAATGAGGAGAGGTTATTTCATTTTAACTGCTGCAAACGAAACAGTTCCAAATGTAGGGACAACAAAGGGGTATGGTGTCTTTTATGAAGCTAATTCTACTACCACCACTACTCCTGCAGAAATAACAACCGCAGCGGCGAGTTTACCACTACCGCCAGCGGTCGGGGAGGTATTTGATTCCTTTGAGCTAATAGCAGCGCCAGAAGTAGCACAAACATTAGCAGAAGCAGCTGATGATGACGACGAAGAAGAGGAAGATGATGATGATGAAGAGAATGGAGCTGAAGACGACGAAGAAGAGGAAGATGATGATGATGAAGACAATGGAGCAAACGACGAGGATAACGGAGGAGATG
>DAIUEZ010000004.1:23681-41313 GCA_036844865.1 Nitrososphaera sp.
ATGTTGGCTGCTGATACACACCTGTGCAAGCGCAGGCTTCTTTATTCTCAACAGGCATGTGATGAAGATTCAAAAGCTCAACCTGTGTCTGATAGCCAAGACGCCAAATAGAAAGGCAGTTCTTGCTATCTTACTTTTGTTAATGGCTACACTTAGACCTTGAGGACACTCTCTACCTGTTATTGCAACAATCGCAGCGTTAACAAGACTTTTAGTGCATGAGAAAGCGGTTGCTATCCTTTATGTGTTTATGTTGTGTTTGGTGGTGTCATCCCGTTATTGTAGACATATTCTAGGTGTAGCTATAAAAGTTTAGTAGTGAAGCCCCGGATTTCTAATAGATAGTGACATCCTCATGCACAAGTTTAAAAAATAACTTGCCATCTCGTTAAGGCATGGATTTTGCAGTCAAGATAGGTGCTTCAAAAGAACGCACTATAACAGTCAACTCAAACCAAACTACTAGCTTTCTATGGAAAGGCGAAAATGTTCTCTCCACACCCTCTATGATAGCTGAAATGGAGGAGACATGCCGGCTTCTTCTCAAAGAGCAGGTGATACCCGACTCTGAATGGGACTCAGTTGGCACCGTAGTCAAAATAGAGCATCTCGCTGCTACGCCTGTAGGAGCCGAGGTGTTCTTCAAGGCTGAGGTGGTATCGGTAGATGGCAGGCGCATCACGTTCAAGGTAGAGGCTCGAGACAAGCTTGAGAAAATAGGTGAGGGAATGCATGAAAGATTCATAATAAATGTTCCTCGCTTCCGCGAGAAATTCAATGAGAAGCAAAAACAGCTTCAAATGTAGAAACGATCAAAATCATACAATATTTGAGAGATTGGTGTATATATTATTTTATGAATGTCAAGTAGCATCCTCTCGTCAGTTTAGAAATCTGTGACCAAATGCACTACACATTCTGATAGTAAAGGATGGAACCAAGAAAAGCTAGGGAGTGGCATGCAGCCATCGATATCAGGTAAGCGAGCCCATAATTCTCCTCATATATCTTTCCATTAAAATATCATATACACCCAAAAGCATCTTGAGCATCTGTGGAAATAATTGAAAAGTTGAGACAGCTGAACATCTTGGGCTCAATAGTAGTAATGCCTGACTTTTTCGTTGACCGAATAATCAGACTTGAGTCAAAGGAGAATCTTTTTGACATGCTTGCTGAAAAGGCAAAAGTTGGAGGTGGAAGCATCAGGGGTATCTCCACTACAGATGTCAAGGGTGGAAACGCTGTAAATGTAGCGTACTGTCTTGCAAAACTAGGTGCCAAAGTATCACTTTTTACGGTTGCCGACGAGTTGGGAGCTACAATGATAAGGCATACTTTTTCACAATTTGGTGACAAGATTACACTAAGAATAGCTAGCGGAAGAAGCGGCCTCAGCACATGTTTTGAGTTTCCCCATGAAGACACACTTGTAAACGTGATGGTAAGCGACATAGGAGACAATGAAAATTTTGGTTCTGAGAAGATAAGCTCAGAAGTAGACAGGACAATATTGAAGAATGCTGATGGTGTGATGGTAGTCAACTGGGCCAGTAACCTCAAGGGAACAGAGCTAGCAGAATTTTCTTTCAGAAATTCCCCTAGTGCCTTTCATTTTATCGGCCCTGCTGACATTGAGACAAGAAAGCATGATTTTCGCGATTCGCTAGCCAAGCTTGCAAGCTTGACTGACTGTCTCAGCATAAACGAAAACGAGTGCAACTCGCTTGCCGATGCACTTGGCTTTGGCCAGCGTCTACTTGGACCCAATTACAGTGTTGATGAAGTTAAAGAAGCAGCCAAAAGAATCTCCGAGACAGTGGGCATCAGCACTGACCTCCATACAAAGATAGGAGCAGCGTGGTCAAACGGGAAAGAAAGTGCATTTGCACACGCAATTAAGGTCGACGCAAAAAGATTGACTGGTGCAGGGGATACATGGGATGCGGCTGATATTGTAGGTTACCTTGCAGGTCTGCATCCTCAAGAGCGACTGCTATTCGCCAACGGCTGTGCCTCACTCTATATAAGGGATCCAAATGGCGAACCTCCATCAATGAACAAGGTCTTTGAGCTACTAGAAAGAATATTGTAGTGATCACAGTATTTTCTACGCAGCAAAAGGTTCCATCACTGAGCATAAAACATGATGTATGGGGCATCTTGTGTGAGTATAACGCCTTTTTTTACAGAATTTCAACCAGCTTGTGTTTATGGAAATCGATCATGTGCTCGATTAGGCAGTCGACATCTTTTCTCTCGCTCTCTCTTCTGTGACACTTTTACCATTATATCATTTAGCTTTAATATACTGTGCAGATACATAATAGTGGCCTAACGTTGTTCTCATAACTTTTATTGTTATAGCTGACAACACGAAATTTTCAACCTCTGCAGGGATTCTTAAATTGGCAATTAACCCAGTAGATGTTGATGATAGAAGCTGAAGATTCAGTAAAAGTAATCGACACTATAGCTAAGAACCTAATAGGGGTTGCAAACAACAGGTCTAACTTTGAGCGACTGCCCGACACATTCTGGGGGTACTATGCAAGAGGTCACGACGGCAAGGGCAGATTCGGAGTTATTGTTGTGTATTCGGAGAATGGCAATGATGTAGACGAGTTGATCAAGATGTATGAGCAGTGGGTTGCCAAGAACAAAACTAAATGACCTGTTCGATTATCCACTCACGGAATTTCGATATTGCGAAATCCTCTGATTGCTTGACAAATGCAGGGTCTTTAACTTGCCACTGATCTTGAGGGATATTCTCAAAGAACTCCTGCATACATAAAATAAAGCGGAAGCGTAGGTTACGCGCATTTTCAACAATACCGTAGCGATACAGGATCTGAGCTATTTTGCTAAAGGTTTCGTCATAGCTTCGCTTGAATGCAGGTATCTTGAAGGTTTCATCCAGTATTGCAGAAATTGTATCGAGGTCATCCTTTAGTGTTATTATCATGCGTTCTTGTTTTCAACATGTGTCCATCTTTTTGAATTATAAAAGGCTTTTATGCTACTATTATTACTTCAATGTCGAAGTGTTGTAATTTTTTGTTGTTGCTGTTGGTGATACCTTTTTGAATTACAAGAGTACATTCAACTATTGAAATGCATAGAATGAATTACAAGACTAATACTCATAACTATCTTGTGCTCTCTAATATGCCACTTCTCGGCAAGCAAACAGCAAACGAGAGGGAGACACTTTTTGGTAAATAACACAATCAAGGTTTGTTTTAAAACAAAAATAGAAAATATATTATTAATAAAATAGTGCGGGGGGTGGGATTCGAACCCACGAACCCCTAAGGGATGAGGTGTCCCAGTCAATAACAACATCTGAGCATCGCGTCATCATCAGAAAAAATCATAGATGATGATCTCACGCCGTTGACCGGGCTTGGCGACCCCCGCCTAGGTTCGTTGTTGTGTTGCTATCTCTGCCTCACTAGAATAATATTGTTGTTCTTATTCGATGTTTATTCGATGTTGATTGGCACACCGCCGCCGCTCTTGCTCTTGAGCTTGAAGGACACTTCAAGTATGCCGTTCTTGTAATTGGACTTGGCTGTAGTTGCATCGACTGCTTCTGGCAACTCAACTCTTTTGTGATAACGCGGCTGTCCTGTGACCGATTCAATAGTAAGTGAGTTTTCGTCTGCCCTCAGGCGTAAATCTTCTTTGTTGACACCTGGCACTTCAGCAACAACACGCAGCTCATCTGGCCCTTTGATTATATCTACTAAGGGTTCGCGCTCTTCCTTGACTGTAAGATTACCGCCGCCAAGGATATTTGGAAAAGCATCAATGTTACCAAATTTGCGTACCACCGGCTTGCCGTCTGGACCAACTTTGACAGAATATCCATATACAATGGGCCCCATTTCACGAACGATAGAGCCATCGTCCAGCTTCCGCTCCTTTACCAAATTCTTTGGAACCTGCTGCTCGACATTTTTGAAAGCCTCTTGCATCATCTTTTCAACATCTCGCATCATATCATCAATGTCTGGGAACCACGATCCAAAACGCCTTCTTCTACCAAACCATTCGTCAAACGGAGATGACATATGTCTAAAAATATGAGAGGAATTGCTATTTTAAAGTATTCGTTTTTTCATTATTGGTTAACTAGTTCTTTATGCAGCTCTTTGAGAAGTGCCTTCTGCCTATCTGTAAGATTCGTTGGAACCCTCACATTTATCCTCACGTGAAGGTCACCTCTCCCAGAGCTGCCGTAGCGGGGAAGTCCTTTGCCCTTTATCTGCAAGATAGCATTTGACGGGGTGCCCTGTGGAATCTTTAGTTTCTCTGACCCTTCAAGCGTTGGCACACGAAGGTCCGTGCCAAGCGCAAGGTCTGTAAATTTAGTATCAAGGTTGTAAAGCAAATGCCCGTCTTCGAGCCTTTCAAACTGGGGATGTGGCTTTACATGGAGTCTGACTATAAGGTCTCCAGGTATACCTGCTTCTGACATTTCGCCTTCACCACGCAGTTGAAATGCCATACCATCTTCAACCCCCGGTGGAATTTCTAGCTTGATTTTTTTAACTTGTTTTGCTCTGCCGGTTCCACTGCAATTGGTACAAGGTCTGTCAATTATCTGACCCTGACCTTGGCATGTTCTGCAAGGCTCCATTGTAACGATTGTTGAAAACCTATTTTGACTATATACGCGCTTTGTCTGACCCTGTCCATCACATACCGTGCACTTGCGTGGTTTGGTCCCCGGTGCAGCTCCACTGCCGCCACATTCTTTGCATCTGTCAAAACGCGGTACCTCGACTTCTTCTTTCTTTCCCTTGAGCACATCTTCAAGTGTGAGTTCCATATCATATACAATGTCTCGGCCTCTACGTCTACTGGCGCCGCCGCCACCAAAGCCAAAGTTGAAGAGGTCGTCGCCAAAAAAGCCACCACCACCTCGGCGGCCAAATATCTGATCAAATATGTCGCGAAATCCTCCAAAGCCTGCATCTCGGAATATCTCTTCAAAGTTGGCTTCAGACCCTCTGAATGCTTCCTCAGCGCCTACATGACCATAGATGTCATAACGTTTACGCTTTTCATCGTCAGAAAGTACTGCATACGCTTCAGATAACTCTTTGAACTTTTCTTCTGCAGTTGGGTCCTTGTTTCTATCCGGATGGTATTGCAATGCAAGCTTGCGGTATGCATTCTTGATTTCCTCCTTGCTAGCATTCTTTTGAACTCCTAGAACCTCATAATAGTCCCGCTTGCTACTCATTGCAGATCTTTATCCTCTATTATTTTAGACAAGTATCTTCCAAATATTGTTATGGCGAGGGATTTGGCCCAGCCGCAGTTCCTGTTGGCCCTCCCCCAGCAAAGTCGGATCCTGCTGCCCCGGCCTGTGCTGATGAGGCACCAGCCGCGCTTTGGTACGCCTGCGTACTTATTTCTCCCAAGACGTTCTTCAGCTCCTGTATCTTAGTCCTGATATTTTCAATGTTATTGCCTGCGATAGCATCGCGGATTTCCTGAGTTAGTTTATTCACTTTTTCTACTTGATCTGGACTTACCTTGTCCTTGAGATCCTGCTTCACCAGTTTGTCAGCAGCGTAAATGAGGTTGTCTGCTTCGTTCCTTATCTCTGCCTCTTCCTTTTTCTTCTTGTCAGCTTCAGCGAATTGCTCTGAATCCTTCTTTAGCCTTTCAATTTCATCCTTGGATAGTTTGTTGTTTGCAGTTATTGTGATCTTTGCTTCTTTTTGTGTAGCCAAGTCTTTTGCGGTGACATTTAATATGCCATTTGCATCGATGTCAAATGTAACTTCAATTTGAGGCACGCCCCTTGGAGCCGGCGGAATGCCAGATAGGTTAAACATGCCGAGTGAAACACAGTCAGCTGCCATCGATCGTTCACCTTGCACAATATGTATTGTTACCGCAGTCTGGTAGTCTGCAGCTGTAGTGAAAACCTTGCTTTTCTTTGTTGGAATTGTAGTGTTGCGTTCAATGAGCGGCTCCTTTATTCCGCCAAGTACTTCTACGCCTAATGTGAGAGGCGTTACATCAACTAACAGGATATCCGTTGAAACGTCTCCTGCTATGACTGCACCTTGGACTGCTGCGCCCATTGCCACAGCCTCCATTGGATCAATCCCACGTTCAGGTTCCTTGCCCATAACTGACTCTACGAACTGCCTCACCATCGGCATCCTTGTAGGGCCACCAATTAAGATGATCTTGTCAATGTCTGCAGGTGTCATCTTGGCATCCTGCAATGCCTGCATCATAGGCTGTCTGCAGCGCTCAATTATAGGCCGGAGCAGTTCCTCAAGCTTTGCCCTTGTCAGCTGTAGTATTAGGTTCTTTGGTCCTGAAGATGGGTCATATGCCAAGAAAGGCAGATTGACTTCTGTAGTAACAACATTTGAGCGTTCTATCTTGGCCTTCTCTGCAGCCTCTCTGATCCTCATCATTGCAGCCCTGTCGTTTCTAACATCAAGGCCAGATTGATTGCGGAACTCCTGTACTACATATTCGACAAGTGCATTATCCATATCTGTGCCACCAAGCTGCGTGTCACCTGAGGTGGATCTGACTTGGAACACGCCGCCTCCCATCTCCATTATCGTGACATCAAGTGTTCCTCCTCCAAGATCAAAGACCATTATCTTGAGGTCCTTGTTTGCCTTGTCAAGCCCATAGGCAAGTGATGCAGCAGTGGGTTCATTAATTATCCTTACTACTTGAAGACCTGCAATTTCTCCAGCATCCTTAGTCGCCTGGCGTTGATTATCGTTAAAGTACGCCGGCACGGTAATAACTGCCTTGTCGACTGTTTCTCCTAGGAACGCTTCTGAATCTCTTTTGATCTTTTGCAGAATGAATGACGAAATCTGCTGTGGAGTGTACTCTTTGCCATATACCCTGAACTTAAAATCTGTTCCCATCTTCCTTTTTGCCGCAATGACGGTTCCTTCGGGGTTTGAAATCATCTGACGGCGAGCTGGCTCGCCAACGATGAGTTGCCCATCTTTGGTAAATGCTACCACTGATGGGAAAGCCTTGCCGCCTATGGAAGTGCCTTCTGCTGCTTGGATTATTGTTGGTTTACCGCCTACCAAAACTGCAGCCGCTGAGTTACTTGTTCCAAGATCAATACCTACTATTTTTCCCATATTATCCGCCTCCTTGTCCTCCTTGAATATTCACCTCTTTAGTGTCATTAACGCTATTTTTAACTATCTTTGAAATTTCAACTAGGCTTGGTCTTAGGACCCTCCCGTTGAGCATGTAGCCCTTTCTTATCTCGGCAGTCACTGTATTCTCTGCCAAGTCGTCTCGTGCAGAATATGCTATAGCGTCGTGCACATTTGGGTCAAAAGGTGTCCCTACTGCTTCTATCTCTCTTACTCCTTCTGAAGCAAGGAGCGAGTCAATATTCTTCAGTATTCCTTCCAATCCTTCAATGACTACTCCCTGCTCTGACTTGCTTTGCCTAGCTACTGAGAGCGCTCGCAGGTAGTCGTCACGTATGTTGAGAAACTTGAGCAGCAACTCTGCCTTGATTGATTCTGCCTTTGAGGCAAGCTGCTTTTCCATCTGTTTGCGGTAGTTATCGAAGTCTGCCATTAGGTACTTCATCTTATTAAGATTGTTCTCAGAGGATTCCTTTGCCTTTCTCAGTTCACTCTTGGCTGACTCGAGCTCAGCTCTCAGTGCCTCAACTTCTTCTCCTTCCTCTTCAATTGGTTTGCCCTCTTGCTGCTCGGCCATTATATTGCTACTTTCGTCATTCTCGACCAAAGTGAATCACCTTATCCGCTCACAAAAAGGGAGTCAATCTAATAATTAGATATCGCTCGTAAGGAATATAGCCAATCTCTACACAATGATCTAGTTAGTATGAGCTCAGATGATGAACTTGAGGCGATCAAGCATAAGAAGCTGGCCGAGCTGCAAAAGCAGGCTGCTACCAAGGCAATGATGTCATCCATTACCGAGCCGATAGTGCTTACGGATTCTAACTTTGCAAGTGAGGTTACAAAATATCCTATCATGCTAGTAGACTTTTGGGCTCCTTGGTGCGGCCCATGTAGGATGGTCTCACCAATAATCGAACAATTATCTAGAGAATATTCTGGCAGGGTAGCATTTGGCAAGGTTAACGTAGATGAGAATCAAAGAATAGCGGCTTCATTTGGAATACAGAGCATTCCCACTCTAATGATATTCAAGGGCAGCAAGGCAGTCGATGTAATCATAGGCGCTATGCCAAAAGCACAGATCGAGATGAAGCTAAAACAGCAACTAATGTCAAAGAACGATTCAATTTATGGATAATTTTACTAGAAAAAGAAAAAAGGTTGCACTTAGTTTATCCCTAAGTGCGGGAATGAAGCAACGCTTATTCCCAATTCGCCTTGGAGCTTTCTGATCTTGGTCGCATATTCACTCATCTTAGCGTTGTCGCCCTGTACCTTGGCGATCCTGTATCCTTTCCATGCCTTCCTCAGTGCGCCCCAACTCTGGCCTGGTGTAAAGTTGCCTTTTGATACAACTGTTTCACGGACTGACATTATTGCTGTCATGCTGAGATAGATTCGCAGTTGGTACTTAGCACCGGTAGTCAACTTTCTCAGGTTTTGTGGTGAAAACAGTTGGCACACAGCAAGCTGTGAGATAGCAGTTGCAAATTTTGATTTTTTCGAGGGATGTAGTGATAGAGGATTTGCATTATTTTCCTTCCGTATATGCTTATGTGAACATCGTGATATGCTTTTATTATAGATCTATAAAGTCACATTCCCTGCTTACTGTATCAAATATCGCAGCAGTTGCCTTGTAACCAAAGAACCACCCGTTGGCAGTTCCGGGATTAATGACGATTGTTTTTCCAACAAGTCTGTTTTCTGCCTTATGAGTATGGCCATAAACTACAACATTGTATTTTCCTGATTGAATTAGAGCTTCTCGTTTCTTAAAATTAGTTCCATGATAGACGGCTATTAGTAGGTCGTCTTCTTCAATTTCACAAATCTCCCCTCTGAGCTGGCCTCCTATTTTTTCAAAAGCATTGTTAAGTCCTTTTTTATCTACATCATTATTTCCCAATACGCCTATCAATTTTAATCCTGCAAAAGCTTCTACTGCTTCAGGAGTAGTTATGTCGCCAGCATGGATCACATGGTCTATTCTCTTCTCTCTAAATATACTAACAGCAACTTCTATGGTCTTGAAATTGTCATGGGTATCTGAAATTAGTCCAATCTTCACTTTCTTTTCTTAAAGTATAAAGTACATTTAATATAAAGTTAAGAGCCAATCAAGGAAAGCGGGACGCCTAAATGATGTTAGGTAATTACGCTTGAATTTGGTTCCAACTCTGCTAGATTCTGTCATATCTCTTGGTTGGCTGAAGCCATGGTGTTGAATGTATATCTATAATGTATGTAAACTATTGATTAGTTGATACAGAAATGCCTCCTCATCACACAAAAGATGAGACTGAAGAGCGAAGTGATTCACAAGAGTTAGCAAGCAGCAAAAAAAAGATGATAGATGAGACTGAAACAACAACAGTAAGCAAAGATAATACTTCTGATCTAACAAAAGCTGGTAATACACGAACCGGAATAATTGATATACTAGACGAGCCGGACGTTGCAGTTTGGTCTAAGGGAATAATGAATAAGACCAATACCCCTGCCGACAAAGTCCACGAATCTTATCACATTAAATCGACAGGCACACAAATTGAATATAAGGAAGGGGAGGAAAAACAAAGTGATTTGCAGCAGACAGTGGATCCAGCTAACAAAGACGATGTCGCCAAAGCGATAGACCTGGGGGCTTCTCTAACTGATAAAGCAACAAGCTTTGTTCAAAGAAGCAAAAAGGCATCATCCTCAGAAGAGCAAAAGCCGCAGTAGAATTGTTTAATTGCCTAATTGCCTGACAGATAATACATATATGTACACGCACTTTTTACTAAGCCTTTTCAAAAATATTCTCATATATCGACTCGATGCGGGGCTATAGTTCATTCTCTGAAATTGCAAAATTTATTATTGTTTTATTGCTGCATCTTGTATTAGACATCAACACATGTCAGACATTAAAAAGACAATAAAATTCCATGGCTTAGAAGTTGCTAACGTAGTTGTTAGGTATTCCCAAAGAGAGGTAAATAACCCAGATGCAATAAAGATCCAAGAGTTTGACGCAAAAAAAGATCCACAGATTTGCGAAACTGTAAATATTCAAGTTGTGTCAGAATTTGTTACAATTACGTTTTACAAAAATGAATCTGAGAATATAATCATTCGCAGAGAACTAATTCCAACTTTTATTGTGGAGCATATTTGGGTTAGCGATTTGCAACAATAATTTTAACCGCCCCTTATTTTTTGAGCTATTTGTTTTCTTTTGTTTTCCAACTTTCACTATACTTCAGAAGTCATAATGTCTTTTTATACCCAATTCCTTTAGTTGCACCAAAGAAGGCTCGTTGATTCTTGTCATTCGAAAAGCTACAGCTTCAAAAGCAAAAGTTGAAAGAAGTAGTACATCATGGGGGAACTTCTCTTTTCTTTTTCCTTGTTGTAGGAAAAGAGTCACAGGCACATACATATACATTAAATGCGCGTAATGCAAAAAATTTAAGATGAAAGAAGTAATAACTGTACGCTTTCTAGGACAATGTTTGCCAAGGAACCCTGGAGGCATAGCGTGTTATGCTTATATCATTAGGAATAAAGAAGGTCATTTATTACACGAATCTTGCGGTCTAGCTGCCGAGCCAAATTCTCCATCGTCAACCAATAGCGTTGCCAATTATACTGCCTTGATAAGAGCGCTTGAATGGCTTATCAAAAATGGTTATAGTAATGATATCATAAAAGTATATGGCAATTCTAAGCTTGTAATTTCTCAGATTAATGAGGGAGAAGTTGGTGCCATCAGCAGCACCAACAAGAACAATATATCAAAAAACACTCTTCCACTATATGCAAAAGTAATGAAGCTAAGGCAAAAATTCTATTATATATCATTTGAATTGAATAACGACAATGATAATAGGCATATTGATGATAAAGAAGTCGAAGAGCTTTCCGTTCTAGCCTACGTAGAAGCAAAAACGAAAATACTGCAACAAAGCAAAAGTGGGCTTAATAATAGCAACAATAAAAATAGACAAGAACTGAAGAAAAAATTATTCTCTACTGCTGCAGAATTAATGATCGGGGCAGCACCAGTAAAATAAATAAACAAGAGCGACCAGAAACAGAAGAATTCATTAAGTAAATGTTAACATCTCTCTTATACCTAGCTACATGAAAATTTTTCCTCGATACTTCAAATTGACAGTAATGCTACTGTTTTTTGTAGTGCTCTTCTCCCCTACACTGGGTGTGTTACCTTCTAATCCGATGTCTCAATATCCCAATTCAAAAATTGCGTCCTCTCTACAAGAACATTCGCGCTATGAATCGCATAGTAATATAGCCTCTCCTTCCAATTCTCAGAATAACTCATCATCACCATCATCCTTGTCACTGGATACAATGAATAATGATACAATATCAGTATTGGCAGGACCTACCTTAATAGATGGCACTGGAGATCCGCCAAAACCAAATGCAGTCATAATTATTAATGGCAATAAAATAGTTGCAGTAATCAATGAAACTGAATATCGCGATAAATATTATTATTCACTTACTAATAATGAAACAACAAGAGTAAATATCTTAAATCTCACAGGGAAATATGTGATGCCTGGCCTTTTTGATATGCATGCTCATGTTGCTGGAGTGAGAAAAAATTCATACAATCAGAATTTTTCAGAAAATGCACTTGACATGCTTTTAGATTATGGAGTTACTACCATAAGAAATCCTGGTGGCCCTACCGATCAATCAATAGCCTTAAAACACAATGTTTCTGAAGGCAATATCAAAGGCCCTGAAATATTTACTGCTGGAGTACTGCTTAATGGTCCGCAAATAGCAATACCGTTTGTAGAAAAGCAAATTAGCACTGAAGAAGAAGCCCGAGAAGAGGTCCGTCATCAGGCAGAAGCAGGAGTGGATTTTGTCAAGCTATATGTTGGTTTGCCACCAAATTTGGTAAAAGCTGCTATAGATGAAGCTCATAGTCGGGGAATAAGAGTCATAGGACATCTGTATATGACAAGCTGGACTGATGCTGCAAACCTGGGAATTGACGCTTTAACCCATGGAGTGCCAGTGAATCCTTCCTTATTACCATCAGGCGACAAACGGGAGCAATTCCTTGAAAATGGTGGAGGTCCTTTCGACCATTTCTTATGGCTTGATTTGGTGGATCTCAATAGTACGGAAATTAAGGAAATGATACATGCATTAGTAGAAAATGATATACCAGTAGATCCTACTTTGAGCATATACGAGGCTATGCTAAAGGACGATGGTGGTTTTTCTAATCCCCAAAATCAACTACGTTGGGCTAAAGTCCTACAATTAACAAAAATGATGTACGATAATGGAGTACAAATTCTATCAGGTTCCGATATACCAAACTTTGGCCTAATTCCAGGAGCAAGTCTTCATAACGAGCTAGTGCTATTAGCAGAAGCTGGGATAAAACCATCGGAAGTCATAGAGATTGCAACAAAGAATGGTGCTACAGCTTTGAATATTAATGATAGAGTAGGCACGATACAATCTGATAAGCAAGCTGATCTGATCATTCTTTCTTCGAATCCACTAGAAGACATAAGCAATACAAAGAAGATTGAAGCAGTAATCGCTGACGGTAGACTTGTTGATATGGACGACTAATGGTTGACCAACTAAAACCTTCTTTCCGTCAATCCTGAGGTCACATACTGCTAAGCTTTAGTATTAGTAACATTTCCGATTGCTGTACTATAGACAAAAACCTATTACGTTTATAGCAGCCATTTTCAGATATCTCACTAACTGCTCCCTCCCCAAAATATCTTTACGAGAGGATTAATAGTTCCTTACGCTTCCGCTTTAACAAGAAAGAATTCCATCGAGTCAAAGAATTTTCCTCCTCTATCTATTGCCTATCAAGCTGATATATTCATACGCCTTAACTTCGTTGTCAAATGCATATTGCACGTGCTGAAACTGTTTTCTAAAGTCAGCCACATCCTTGGCTATCATTGCTGGATCCTGCTTGTCCACCACAACACGCTTGATAAAATTAGCGATCTCTTTCATCTCACCTTCCTTCATGCCAAGCCGAGTAGTCTCCGGTACTCCTATCCTCACGCCACTAGGGTGCATATAGTGTCTGCCCGCCTTGATGTCTCCTGGTAACAGCTGCCGATTCAATATGATGCCCGCCTTCTCAAGCTCTTCTTCGATGGTACCGCCGTCGCCAAACCTAGTCACATCTACAGCAATCTGGTGCGATGCAGTGTAGCCATTCTTTTCCCCTAGAAGCCTAAAGCCATAGCTTGCAAGTGCCTCTGCTAATGCCCTAGCATTACTTATCACCTGTTTGGCATACGCCTTGCCAAATTCTAGGGATTCAGCCAATGCAATGGCCTTCCCCGCTACATGGTGGAGGTGATGACTGCTGGTATTTCCGGGAAATATTGCCTTTTTAATATGCTCTGCATGCCTTGCGTACGACACTATACAACCGCCTTGGGGCCCCCAAAGCGTCTTATGTGAGCTCATGGTTATTGAGTCAGCCCCCTCTCTCAGCGGATCTTGGAACTCGCCTCCTGCAATCAACCCAGCAACATGTGCTCCATCATAGTTGATGTACATACCATAGTCGTGCATGAAGTCAGCTAGTTCTTTGACTGGGTGCGGGAACAAAAACAAGCTACCGCCAAACATCCCTATCTTGGGCGTCTTGCCGTTGCGTGCCATTTCCTCTATCTTTTTCTTTGTTGCGTCCACGTCTATTGTCATGTCTTCCTTTGAAAAGGGATAATGCTCGATATTGAGGCCATGTACCAGTCCCGCAGTGCCTGAGTGCTCTTTCTTCCCATGTGAAATATGGCCCCCTGATGGTATAGATGCAGCCATCATCCACTCGCCAGGGTTTGAAAAGGCCGAATAGATGGCAAGGTTTGCTACGACTCCTGATGTGGCCCTGCAGTCGGCAAATTCTGCTCTAAAAACCCTGCGTGCAAGGTCATTGCATATCAGCTCTACCTGGTCGATGAAAATGCAGCCAGCGTAGACACGCTCCCCCGGCCATCCTTCTGCGTAGCGATTGCCAAAGTCAGACATAAGAGCCTCTCTCACTGCAGGGCTTGGGATATTCTCACTTGCTATAAGCGGGATCGATGTGTTAAACCATTTATGATGCTCATGCATCAACCTTAAAACATCGTCGTAGGCCTTTTTGGCGCTCATTTAAAATTGATTGATCAAATTGGCTCTTTTAAGTTATCTATTTGAACATTGTAATCTGACTGCTTAGTCTCATGATCTCAACCTTGGTGAAGTGCATAGTATAATAGATATAATCTATCGATCTCGTCCATAAAAGCTGGTATATACTTTAGTCAGCTGCATTAGATGGTATATACCTCCCCAAACATTGTGGTTATTTTAAAAGGATGCTGTAACGAAAAATTAGGTCTGTTAACCAATAATCAAAATCCGTGGGATTGCATCTCAAAGCCTGGAGGTTTGAATTTGCTAGAACTGTTTCTTCTTGCGTCTTTTCTAAGCAGAAGCAAAAAATTCAATCTGGCGTTCACACAAAAACTAATCAAGCAATACTTCTTGCATATAACAGCATTATGCATATAACCATGACAAGCAGTAAGGAATAACAATCATAACTTTTCTCTACTATATCGTCAGTATAGCCGCAGGTTACATCCCTTTCTTGTGGTTGCAGAAAGTTACATCACACCATTATGATTTTAAAATATTATATGTGTCATTACTTTATTTCAGGAACATCCATACCGTCAGGCAAGCCTACTGACTGCAAATGCCGAGCCAAATGTTACGATGCTTCCAATAATTGTGACAAATCCCACAAGCGTCCAGTTGACATCTGGCAGCTGCAAGACGGGCAGGTTTGCTATGCTAAGAAAGTAGGTGCCAAACGTCATCAGGAATATTCCCACAACTATCAGCCCAATTACTTTAAACATATATGCATCAGAAACGTTGCAATGGAGCCATAAGACCGGGCAAGCTTGAAAGATTTGATAAAGTGAAATATACCAAATCAACCTTGACTGTAAAGCCTTTGAAATACAGCT
Organism: Nitrososphaera sp.; assembly: GCA_036844865.1. Classification (GTDB taxonomy): domain Archaea; phylum Thermoproteota; class Nitrososphaeria; order Nitrososphaerales; family Nitrososphaeraceae; genus Nitrososphaera. Next base: position 38,914 of record DAIUEZ010000004.1, read on the forward strand.
GAGGAATCACTCCAGCTCTGGAGTCTGCAATATCTCTCTCTTGCAGTTGAAGACTGAAATGAGCCTCCAAAAAGAGACGAACTGCTAATAAATCTAGTTGGCTCAGCAAGGTTTCACATTCATACTTCCCCTTGGTACCCTCAACCGACAAACTTTTATGGTACCTATTAGAAGCTATTTGTCCAATCCTTTAATAGTCTGCTACTTCATAGGAGATAGCGTGCGATACAGAAGCAGAACCGACATCATATCACAAATTCTTGAAGCCGCAAGTGGTGGGGCAACAAAAACTAAGATAATGTACAGAGCATTTCTATCATATGCTCAATTAAAGGAGTATCTCAACGTTCTCACTATCAATGGTCTACTTGACTTTAATTCCTCAGAACAGATTTTTAGAACAACTGAAAAAGGAGATAAATTTCTAAGACTATACGGTCAGATTGGTGAAATCGCACCGCCAGGTTTAGACGAATCCATTCCAGCAAGAAGAAAATAGCGAGAGATAGATCACGTACAAAAAAGAGAACACGCGCACTATGCCTGCTAATTCCTTTACTTACATTAAATACATTAGGCAATTGTCATAAGGGCATCAATGGGAGGTAATCTTTCAATTTCTTTTATTATGTTGTAATCGTGTTAATATTTAATCTTAGTTTTTCAATATAGTTTAAGAGATTTCGTTTGCTGTTATCTGAAATCGGCATCAACAGCCAGTGACCTAACCACTTCCGTCCAAGCAGCGCCGATATTTTCCCTATTATAGCCTCCACCTCCAAGCGCAATTATCCTGCCATTGCAATGCTTGTGGGCCAATCTATGAATAGAATCTGCAGCAAACATGTGTGCTTTTGAAGTGAATTGCAAATGTGTTATTGGATCGCCTGCAAGCCCATCTGCGCCACATTGCAGTATTATCAATTCCGGCCTCACATTATTTACAAAGTGTTCTATCTTGCCAAATGCTTCTATGAATTGGTCGTTGCCAGCACCAGGCTCAAGCGGTATGTTAAGCTTAGTGCCTGCCGCTGCACCTTTGCCCACTTCACTTACAGATCCCGTGCCCGGATAGAGGTAACGACCATCTTCGTGAATGTCTGCAAAGAATAGAAGTGGATCATCTTCAAATTCATAAAAGACTCCGTCTCCATGGTGTGCGTCAATATCAATGTACGCTATACGCTTTATTCTATATTTTTCGCGTGCTGCCAGGATTGCAATACCGATGTCGTTGAATATGCAAAAACCACCTGCAGAGTCGCGTCTTGCATGATGCAGGCCACCAATGGGGTTGAAAGTATGATTCACTTTTCTCTTCTCGTAGTCTTTGCCCATCATTACCATGTCAAGTGCAGCCAGTGTCGATCCAACAACATAGAGCGAGGCTTCAAAAGCACCCTTGAATGCTGGTGTGTCACCCCTGTCGAGGAGCACACCACCGCGCCTTGATGCCACTTTTACCAATTCAACATATGCTGAATCGTGAAATAACACCAGATCTTGATAACCTGCCATCACAGGCTCTTCCACTACGATATTGCCAACGCTTTCACTTTGCAACTTGTTCCAGAACGCATCAAGTCTGTCGGTTCCAAATGGGTGAGAGCCCCCAAACCCATACCTTGCTAGCGCCTCACCATAAAACACAGCTGTCTGGCACATCTTTTGTATGTCTGAGACACAATAGAAGCAATTGCAAATAAATATTCTCAACAACCATTAACAGTTACTGCTAGATGTTCACCGGCATCATCGAGGGTGTAGGCATGGTTACTTCCATCTCAAAGAGCAAGAGCGGAGCTGAGGTCATTATACGAGTCAGACTAGGAAAGTTTGGGCGAGGCCTCAAGAAAGGCGACAGCGTATGCATAAATGGCGCCTGCCTTACAGCGACAAAGCTATCCAGAGGCGAAGCTGAGTTTGAGATGGTTTCTGAAACCATACGGCGAACAAACCTTGGTCAAACCAAACCCGGCGAAATGGTTAATATCGAGAGGTCGCTGAGAGTGGGGGATAGGCTCGAGGGGCATTTCGTTTTAGGCCATGTCGACGGCACCGGAGTCATTGACGACATTCAAAAGATGTCATCTGAAACAACTATTTGGATAAAGCTAGATGAGCGGTTAACAAAATCTTTGGCCCCAAAAGGCTCGATCGCAGTTGATGGCGTTAGCCTCACTCTAGTGGGCGTTGAGGGTGATCGCGTCTCTGTCTCGCTCATACCTCACACCCTAAAAGTGACGACCCTTGGCATGAAGCGTAGAGGTGACCATGTTAACATTGAGACAGATATTCTTGCCAAATATGTCATGACCAACTTGCCAAAAGCCTAGAACTTTAAAACATTTGAATGACATACGAATAGTAAATAGCAAGTTATTCATTACCTGAGACGTT
>DAIUEZ010000005.1:0-16761 GCA_036844865.1 Nitrososphaera sp.
ATGGCTTAACTTCTTCATAAGAAGCTTTTACGTCCATTACTACCCTCTCATACATATTAACAGAATGAAACGTTCTCGTCTTTCTTGTTATAAATCATGCAAGTTTGCTTGAAAACATAGCATTAAATTTAAATCGACATTTTTATCAAGCTTATAAGTGGTCTCCAATCCATTCGCTGAAACTCAAGTGGATCTTTTACAGGATATTTTACCCATCCTTTCACTATAGAGAACTTGAAAACCTTTACTTTGTAGCCAAGATTCGTCTTCACCTTAAGAAGTGTCCCCCAGTCTTTTTCTTCTGAGATGACATCCACAATCTGGACGAACGGGATCTGGAGGTTATCAGGACTCTTGGCAAGGTCTTTTTTGAGGTTCTCTAGCTTGTAGCCTTCAGCCGGCCGAAAGATGTTTTCACCTGCTTCAAAACGCTTTAACTGTCTAATGGAATGGCTTTCATGCATTTTATAAGTCATGTCTGTCTTTATGATAAATGCAAGACGCCTGTCAGTGACGACTAGCATACCTTCTTTGCCGCGCTTGAAAAACCCTTCTTCTCCGCCCCAGACCCAGAAAAGGTGACCCTTAATCTGTTCGTTCCAGTCGACCAATTGGATGATAGGCGAGTAAATACTGATATTAATAACTTATTGAAGAGAAGAAAAATTAAAAAAAGAAGTTGTCGAAGGGACTAACCTTCTTCCCAGCCCTTTGTGAACAGGCCTGATTTCTTCAATGGGATTGGCTGTCCTGGCGTGTAATCCATCGGCCTCATCCAGAAGATTGCCTTTGTGGGGCAAACTCCAATACATGCTCCGTCAGAGATGCATCTTTCTGGATAGAATACGAAGGCTTTACCTCTCTTCCATCCTTCGACTGGTTTTACTCTGAGCACATCTGGACCGAGGGAAGTGCAAATCTCTACACAGAGTGCACAGCCGATGCAGTGTTGTTCGCTAATATCAGGAAGTATTGCGACTGGCATCTAATTCACTCAACCAACCATCCATGCTGAAACTATTTAAACACTACGTCTTTTTTATAACAGCGATATAATTCAAACTTGCAAGGAAGAGTAAGTCATTAGCCCACTACATGCCAGAGGCAAAAATCATAATTGGTTATGGCTTCTTTTTCGTATACCCTTGAAAGAACAGGTTAAATTTTTTCTACCTAGTGCGATCTACGAGCCTTTTCGGAATATGCCGCTTTGGATGTTCTCTGTACCTTTAATTCTTTGATAGGTGCGTCAGTGTCCATTCATCAATATTGTAGTAGTCTGCCATTCCTGCTTTTTTTGGATCTCTTTGTCCTAATGTTAGTTTTGATGGTCTTTGCACTATGCCCTTTTCCATCATCTCAAGTTTCAGATCACGCTTACATTGTGTCAAAAATAACTTTGCGTAGTACTCGCGCCTTTGTTCTATAAATGTCCTCACGTGTTTGATATTTTTATATCCAAGGTGCTTCTCTCTCAATTCGTCAGGAATAGGCTTACCACCCATTTCTTTCTCAAGTTGTTTTATTATTACTTCTGCTGCTTTTTTGGCAGCTTCTTCAGGAGTTGTTGCTTTAACCTCTTCTTTTTCTTTTACTTCTTCCGCCATCCCACTTAGTTTCACAAAGAGGGAAGCTATAAATGTTCTTGAATTAGAGAATTAAGGAGAACTTTGTTGTTTAATTATGTGCACAATAATAAGAAACAAACTGCCTTGAGACTCTCACATTTAGTAATTGGTTATTTAGCAGTTAGCGCCAGAAGAAGACAATGATAGAATAGCGACTTATTGTTATTGTGGGCAAACAGATTCCCAAACTCATGCAGGATTATGATCACAGGGTTTCCTGCTTGAGCTTTAGCAATTCAAATTTACTTCAACGACACAAGGCATAGGTTTGAACTTAATGATTGGCTGAATGTCCAGATCCTACTCACAGATTCTAAATAGAAAGATAGAGGTCCTGAATATACAACTATATACTTAGTGTACCAGCAGCAGATATCATGCACACCCTCCACGTTGCATTTGATGACACTGACTCGCGTGAAGGCAGGTGCACAACACACCTTGCATTTAAAGTGGTGGAACATCTAAAGAAAAAACAGGGCGTAGTGTTAGTAGATTATCCGTTATTGATTAGACTCAATCCCAATATTCCTTGGAAAACTAGAGGTAATGGTGCAGTCTGCCTGCGGCTAAAAGTGCAAGATGCAGACAAAGTCATCGACTATATCAGGCAGGCAGTAGAAGAGGGTTCCGCTATTGGCAGTGGAGCTAACCCCGCAATTGCCTTCCTTGAAGGCGACTATATGCCTACAAAGCTTCGAGAGTTTAGCGCGCTTGCAATGTACGACATAATGAGCAGGCAGATGTCAGAAAAGGTAGCAAAGGCCGTAGGTGTTCAATACTTTACCTTTGGCAATGGGCAGGGCCTTGTTGGTTCTCTTGGTGCAATGGGTTGTCTGCTGGAGGGCGATCATACTTTTGAGCTAATCGCTTACAGAAAGCAGAACAACTGGGGTAGGCCGCGTGTAATAGAGAAGGAGAGTGTCATTAAGTTTAGCATAAATACCTATCCCCGCACTTTCAACAACTATGATCTAAACCAGGGGCGTGTGTTGATTGCACCGCATGGTCCAGATCCAGTCTTCTTTGGTATCAGAGGAGAGAGTCCAGATATAGTAGAGTTGGCGCTCTCTGTATTGCATACAGAGGAAGAGATAGAGGGCTGGACAATTTTCCGCTCAAACCAAGGGACGAATATGCATCTACAAAATGAGATTAGGATTGCTGATATCAAGGCCTACACAGCAGGATATATCAGGTGCAAGGTTAGTAGCAAGCCATATGTAATTGAAGGCGGTCACGTTATTTTTACGGTCAAGCAAGATAGCGCAGAAATGCCAGCAGCGGTCTATGAACCAACTGGACTTGCCAATGTCGCAACTAAGCTTGAAGATGGCGATATCATTGAAATTGGTGTCGGGGTCAGGAAGGGGACTACCAAACACCCCAAAATTCTAAATGTTGAATATTTGAGGGTACTCAAGCTCGCGCCTGTTTATGAAATGTTGAACCCATTGTGCCAAATGTGTGGCAAGCGTATGAAGTCAGAGGGCAAAAATAAGGGCTATCAATGCGACAGATGCAAGCATAAAGACTACAACACAAAAAAAATTCTGATACTGCAGGAGCGTAGAATCAAAACTGGATTATACATCCCAACACCAAAAGCACACAGGCATCTGACAAAGCCATTACAAAGGTATGGCATCGAAAAGACAAAATTCCTCTTTAAAAGTAGTAGCGAGGGGTTGATTTGAACTTACGGCCATTTGCAATTTTGCAAAGTGGAAACCGCTCTGCGGGTTATGAGCCCGCCGGGATAACCTGGCTTCCCCACCTCGCTGACAGCATCTTGACACAGGGGGAATATATCTCTGTCTACACAGAATGATCGAGAAAGAATACATAACAGCGACGAGCATTGTTACGTCTTTTCCGTCCTGTCAAAATGCACATATACATACCGGTTTCCGCAAGTTCGGATTGACAATCTCAAGCAGATGCTGCTATAATATTCTCTGCACTGATTCTTGATTTTGGGATGACCGTTAAACACGCATATATATTACTAAAGACGACAACGTTGCATTTCGCTTATTGTTTTTAATGCATCTATAAAGCAGAATGAATATTACCAACCTACATAGACAAGTACGATGCCCACATAGCGAAACGAAATGCACCCTATGCATAGCAAAAAGATAAGTAAATGACGGAGAGAGGATAAACGGGAAATCTTGATACTAGATAACAGATGGACATAATTCAAGTACTAAATAAAGAAGAAAAAAGACAAATAGAAGATATTGCTCCTACACGTCAACAATTTGTCAATTCTTAATGATAGCAACGAACAATTGCCTTGTTGTTCGTTTAATTGGTGTTGACATTGCAGTCTTCTTTATCGGGTATTTGTTTATTAGCGAATCTCAAATGGCTAGATTTATTTCTGTCTTTGCCCATTGTCCAATGGACGTGAATGCCAAATCGCTCAGCGACATTGACTTTGAAAAGCGCAAGGGACTTCTGCCCGTAGTAGTACAGGACAGAAAGACCAAAGACATTCTGATGCTAGCGTATGCAAATAAGGAGGCCCTTGCCAACACCATCAAGACAGGCAATGCTTGGTTCTGGAGCACATCACGCAACAAACTGTGGATGAAAGGGGAGGAGTCTGGCAATGTCCAGCCAGTGTATAGTATATTAGTCGACTGTGACTCGGACTCTATCTTGTATATGGTGGATTCAGACAAGCCAGCGTGTCATACAGGCAATCGGTCTTGTTTCCACAATTTATTAAGATAATTCATTAAATTTAATACATTTTTATATTATTGTACTTCTTCTTATAATCTATGTACTAGTGTCCTGTTTAGTATTACAAAACATAGCCATCAAAAAATTTAGTAAAACTAAAATGGTGCTTAGAGAAGTTTTAATCATCTACTAATTGAGAGAGGATAGAAAACATGGGAAGTATCAAATCGCTAAAGTGCAGAGAATGTTTCAAAGAATATGAGCCACAATTTCGTTATGTATGCGAAGAGTGCTTTGGTCCTCTAGATGTCACATACAAGGAGTTATCCATAAGCAGACACGCCTTTGAATTAAGGGAAAAGACATACTGGCGTTATTTTGAGCTGCTGCCAATTGCAAACAAAAGCAATATTGTGAGCCTAAACGCAGGTCTTACACCGCTGCAGCAGGCAGACAAGCTAGGTGAGAGGCTCGGGCTGAAAAGTTTGTACATCAAGAATGACTCGGTTAATCCGACGTTTTCATTTAAGGACAGACCCGCAGGTGTCGCAGTTTCAAGAGCCAAGGAGACAAGATTAAAGGCAGTAGGCTGTGCATCCACGGGCAACCTGGCAGCTGCAACTGCTGCCCACGCAGCCAAGGCCAGCTTATCTTGCTATATCTTTGCGCCATCTGACATTGAGCATGTCAAGATTGCTCAGGCGCTTTCATACGGCGCTGAATTTGTTGCAGTTGAAGGCACATACGATGATGCCAACAGGATTGCTTCTATGATCGGAGATAAGAAAGGCATAGGTATCGTCAATATTAACATGAGACCATACTATGTAGAGGGATCCAAGACACTTGCCTATGAGGTTGCGGAGCAGATGGATTGGCAGGTACCAGAGAGCCTGATAATCCCGGTAGGGAGTGGTGCCATGCTCAACGCAATATGCAAGGGTTTTGAAGAGCTTCACTCACTTGGTCTGATTGACAGTCCCAAGAATATGAAGGTCGTTGCAGCGCAACCGCGCGGCTGTGCGCCTATAGTTGATGCATTCAAGCGCAACAGCGACGAGGTGATCCCCGTAGAACGTCCAGAGACAATTGCGAAAAGCTTGGCAATTGGAGACCCCGGCGATGGCATTTATGTTTTGAAAAGGCTAAAGCAGTACAACGGGCTTGCAGAAGAGGCAACCGATCAGGAGATCGCCGACGGTATTATGCTGCTTGCTCAGACAGAGGGTATTTTCACCGAACCTGCAGGAGGCGTGTCAATTGCAGTATTGAGGAAGCTGGTAGAAGAAAGCAAGATAGAGAGGGACGAGCGCATAGTTTGTTATGTCACGGGCAATGGTCTGAAAGCTACTGAAGCGGTTATAGGTCTACTGCCAAAACTAAATACTATCAAGCCTGATGCGGCAGAAGTTTCAGCAATTATAAGGGGATAATATTGGCAAGGGTTGAATTTGTAGTTCCATCAGTGTTGAATAAAGGACAGGGAGAGAAAAAGATCTCGATCCATGCTTCTGACATGCATGATGCCTTTGCAAAAGTTTCGGAGCAGATGGGCGATGACTTTAAGCGAAGAGTGTTTGATCATAATGGCAAACCAAGATCGCTTATCAATGTCTACATCAATGGCAAGAACGTACGCTTTACTGGCATTATGTCTGCTCAACTAAAGGACGGTGATTCTATTTACATCCTGCCAGCGGTGGCGGGAGGAGCGGAGTTGACAAGTGAGGACCTTCAACGCTACTCCAGACAGGTGATGCTTGAAGAGATTGGCTTTGAGGGCATGGAAAAAATAAGGAATGCAGAGATATGTGTAGTGGGAGCAGGCGGCATCGGCAATCCTGTTGCCACGCAGTTAGTGGCAATGGGAGTCGGCAAAGTACGTATAGTGGACAGAGATGTTATTGAAGTTACCAACCTGCATAGACAGCATCTCTACACCGACGACGACATTGGTCGTGTCAAGGTGGAGGCTGCTGCAGACCGACTGTGCAAGCTAAACCCTACAGTCAAGATAGAGCCAATTCCAACATCTGTTACTAAATATACTGCTGAAAACCTCATCAAAGGTTTTGATATTGTCATTGACGCATTAGATAGCGTCGATGCTCGCTATGCACTCAATGACGCATGTATCAAGCACAACATTCCGCTGATCTATGCTGGAGCATTGGGCATGGTAGGATCGGTCTGTACTATTCTACCAAACAAGACTGCATGCCTGCGCTGTATGTTTCCAGAGTTGAATGAAGAGGAAATGCCAGCATGCAGTACTGAAGGCGTGCACCCATCTATACTGTATCTGGTTGCAGGTATACAGGTATCAGAGTCAGTCAAGATGATCACAGGTAAAGAACCGACACTGGCAAACAAGCTACTTTACATTGATCTGAATGAGCTATCATTTGAGCGCATCCAGATGTTTCGCCAGGAAGAGTGTCCATCATGTGGAATTGTACGGAAGGAAAGCACGTTGGCGGACAGTGGGCTGATAATTGAGGAATTATGCGGCAGAGATAGAGGCAAGCGTACATGGACAGTCACCCCTACACAGCCCACGCCTGTCAACCTGAGCTCCATGGTCAAGAATGCCGAATCGCTTGGCTACAAGGTAAAGACAAGGGGGAACCTTGGAATAACAGCAGTCAATTCAGGCAGGATGTCTGTAAGTTTACTCTCAAGTGGCGCTGCTACAATTGTTGGTGCAAAGGACAAAGAAGATGCGATCAAGATCTACAAGACATTTGTAGAGCAACCTTAGCGACCCATAAACTCCATCATGCTCGATTGGGTCCTCCTTTCTTCCTTGAAGATCAATTTTAGTTCTAGTGCTATTGATTCAATTCTGCTGCGCAAATAATCGTTAATTTTGTATTGTTTGCACATGTCAGTTGCAATGCTAAGGTATTTTTCAACTGCCCCCCTTGTTACTGTTTGGATCAATGCGCATCCGCAGTCAATGCACTTGCCCATTAGGGGCATTCTACGGAACTTGGCGCCACAAGTCGTGCAGCGAAATGTCTGCGAAGAATAGGATCTCATGTTACCAATTATGTCAGGCAGAATGTGCGTAGTAAGTACCATTGCGGCAACTTCGTTAGCGTCTACTGCGTTTATCAGTTTTGCAGTATCAAACTGCATTTTCAACTTCTCTTCCATAGTGTTAAGAGTAGAGTAGGCGCTCCTCTGCGCCTTTGTGACAAGCGTGTTGGTTAAATGAGTAAAGCCATAGTCAAAGAACTGACGTGCATCCCCTATCCTGTTCTTGATGGTTTCTGTCATGTCAGCTACGTCAGCAGCCTTGGCCTGCTTCCATGTCGCTTCATAGAATTCAAGCGAATATGTGCTTGCAATGTCTACGTTGTGCGCCTGACGCTGAACCTCATGAGGGAGCACAATAGGCTGTATAAGTAACGGCGCGTCCATCAGCCCACCTATCTTGTCTGGTAAAAAGTCATAGGAAAAGTTCAAAAATGCATCCATTATAAGCATCACAGAGTCGGCATCGCCATCACAGTCTCGGCGCTTGGCAGAATGCCATATTGGCGATGCCAAACAAACCTGCGAATCAGCAAAGCCAATTATCCTTCCCACAATACCTACCGATGTATGCGGTGCAAGACCTACGATCAGGTGACCAATAAGGCCATCGAGTGAAGATAAGCAGTAAAATGGGTCCAAATCATATAACTTGACAAGCTCTTCATCAATGTACTTCGCTGCGTTAAAAAGGTGCCTTGCAGAATCTCGAGGGATTATGACATCCTGCATCATCAATTCCACAATCTGATCTGGCGAGACTAGATCTCTGCCAAGGTAATCATGTGTGTATCCAAGCTCTCTTAGCTTCTCAATACTGACAGATATCCATGCTGGCTTGAAGTGAGTGAGCGGCTCATTGGTAGCATCAAATCGGATCGTGCCATCCTTGAAGGCATGAAGACCATGCTTTTGACGAAGGATCCCCTTTTCCAAAGGCTCTGCGGATCTATGGGTGCTCATAAGTAACTTGACTCCCTTGAAGGGCTCTTGGGGAACTACTCCTAGCTTTTTCTTTGCCTGCTCCAGTACAAACTTGAGCGGAAAGTTGACTGAGGAGTAAGTTCGACCTTCTTTTCCGCAACGTGCACATTTTTCCCCCTCTTCAACCTCCTTTCTGCATACGACGCACAGGTTGCGCAACATAGCCGAAGCACCACACACCCTACAATGAGTGCCGATACATGGCAACCTGCAGCTATTGCAATATCTGTTAGCTATTTGAGTATAGAAGGAGTCTTCTTTACAGGCCTTTAGGATGTCACGAGTTGAGCCACCCTTTGCCCCAATTGGGAAGAGCACGTGTACTGGCGGCTTCATCTTGCGCTCAGCTGCCTTTTCTGGCCTGCCAACTCTCACAGCAATAGCAGAAGAAAACTTGGGCATCACAAGAACACCGGATGTCTTGTTGACAAATTCTATGGCATTGTTCGATTCAACAACGGCTGGCCCGTCAAGAAGCCTTCTCAATGAAGTTGCTTGGTTGCTGTCATCAACACTGATTTGGTCATGCGTAATAGAATGGACTATGCCCAGTCGCTCTAAGATGTCCTTTAATTTAGTGTCAAAGGGCAACCGCATGTCACTAGGTAGCCTATCTTTTAGATAGGCCACTTCCTCAACCGTGAGCGAGTCCCAATAGAACAAATACTTTGGATGCAATGCTAGTCCAAGTTTTTTGCTGATTTCAAATGCTTCGTCAACTGACGGCAGAACAAGGGGGTTTTCAGCCATCTCAATCAGCCTCTCCCTGTCAAGATCTGATGTTTGCATTGTAGCCAGCTTTGAACGTAATTGCTGTCTCCATATTTCTTCTACAAAGCTTGCAGGAGGCAGCTGGGCGTTATTTTCGAGAAAGTCCCCATAACTTACTAGCATGTCTCCAAGGTATAGGATCTTACTGACACGGGGGCGAACCCTTTCGGCCTGCTCTACTGTAGACACTTGTATAACTCTGCCATCATCCAGCCTAACAATTGGTGGCTCAATAGTGTCTACAAGAGATATAGTAGACGCTTTGCCAGGTATGTCCATTTTGATCTGGGTACCAACTACAATTGCGTAGTTAAGTAGGGCCGGCACTGCTGGATGTATTCCTACCGTCGCAAAGCCAGTATTATAGCAGCGGCCATAACGTAAGCGAAATCCACCTATCCTTCTTGCCATTGAAAGCACGGGCCTGCCTGTGATGACTTCCGACATCCTGTGGTGTACGGCGTCCTCATTACCCGTCTGGATTGCCCCTTTGAGTTCTTTCAGCCAGCTCCAGCCATCCAGATTTAGCGTCTCAACCAGCTTCAATAGCTTCCTGCTCCTGCCAATAAGCCCATCATTCATGACTCTCAGTGTGCCTCCACGTACCCGGTCAGTTGCAATCCGGCGCATGTTCTTATGCCCAACTACTTCCACAGGGTCGGTATCAACACCGTCTAGCTCTACTGGCAGATTTGAAATGCATTTCACTACATCTTCGTCTAGTACCTTGAACTGGAAGCCCATAACTTCACGCTCATAGATCCTGAGTTCTTCGACGAACCTACCGGTTTCATCATCAAACGAATTTGCTATGTATTTGTCAAGACCAGCCACCTTTCTTGCATGATCAGCAATGAGCATGGTTAGAGCTGCTTCGGTGCCGCCTGCTGATCTAATGGGGCCAGCAAAGGATACCGACAGGTATTGTGAGGAATCAACGTTGGTCTTAATTGTGACATCCGATATGCCCTGTAGTGGAGCAACAGTCACACCTTCCGTGACTACGGCTAGGGAGACCCTGACGGCACTATCAAGCCGAGTTTTCAGATCGCCTGAACCGTATTCGCCTGCAGCGATTTCTTCCGCTATCTTTAGCGCAGCCTTTTCCTTGGTCGTCTGTGACAAAAGAGCACGAAGCCGGTCTGCGATGTCTATATCATGCATCTTGGCAACTCTGTCTGCTAAGTCATACGCAATCTTGGACTCAATTATGTCTGCTGCATCAATTCCGCGCCGTCGAGCCTTAAGTGCGTGTTGGTAACCTTTGTCAACATACTTCAGAATACTCTGCTGATACCGCCAATAGAATGCCGGCATGCGGATATCCTTCAGACGGCTCTCAGCTTCCTCAAACATCATACTCTCATCGCACCCTAATGGCCTTGACTATTGACGAAAATTTTTCTTGCCAGTTGCCCTCTTTTTCTATCATAGTGCCAATCACAATAATGTCAGCACCTGCCTTAGCTATTTGACCTGCAGTTTCTGGTGACTTTATACCGCCGCCGACAATGATTATACCATCATAGTGCTTCCTTACCATCGCCACCATTTCCGGGGGCACATTTTCCGTTGCACCAGAGCCTGCCTCCAAATAGACAAAGCGCATACCCATATACTGAGCTGCCAATGAATACATAACCGCAAGATTGGGTTTATGGAATGGGATTCCTCTAGCCCTACCTACGAACCAAGCGGCCGTTCCCTCACCCACTATAATGTATGCAGTTGGCAGCGGCTCTATTGCGTATTTCTTGACTGCCAACGCACCCAATGCCTGTGCTTCGGTAATAAAGTAGGTGTTTTCTGAATTGAGGAGTGAGCTAAACAAAATTGCGTCAGCCTTTGGCGATACACCTGTGACGTTTCCAGGAAACAATATCACAGGCACATTAACCGTCGACTTTATTTCGGCAACGAGTTTGGCTAGCTCTAATTGGTCAGCGGCAGAGGATCCACCAACAAGAATTGCAGAAGCTCCTCTTTCCTCTACTGTCCTTGCAATTGACGCTGCATCTGTCGAATTTTCAGAATCAATAAGCGGAAGACAAATTGTGCCATGATTCTTTATCTCATCTCGAAGGTATACTTCGACCTTCCCTAATGCCACTTCCCTCTTAAGGTGGGATGCCGCCGTTTTAAAGTTTAATGCTACGAAGATTCTAATATTGCGGTTACTATACAAATTTGTATAGCTTTTATGTCAGAGCGAACATCCAATTCTAGTGCTCTTTATGCCTATCTTGTTGCAAATTCTCTATTTACGCCACGACAGCTTTCAATAATCTTGAAACAGCTAGAAGGGGGCGGCAAGCCTGAAAAGATGAGTTCGGGAGCCTATTATAGACAAGTCAAGCAGTGCCGCAAGAAGGTGCTTTCCGTCCTTTACAGTATGATGCTTTTGCAGTCAACGGGAATTGTTCACGTAGGAGCATCGTTAACGCTAGACAAACTATCTGAACAGTTAGCTGTGATATTTGCTTCAGAAAGTAGTGATGCTCTCTCTAAGCTGAACGTAGATGACGTGATATCTGTGATAAATGAGGTCATAAAAAGAGTATCCAAGTTGTAAAGCATACTTGCTCTAAAATATTAAATCACGGTATTTTAAAGTAGTGTAGTGATATAATCATGGACGTGACTCCTTTAGATAGTGACTTAGTGATACTAGGAATCTTTGCCTTTCTGGTAGGGATAGGAGGCACTGTAGTTTTTACTAGACTCAAGGCCATATTTGAAGAAGGCAGGTATAGAACCAACGAGGCAGTTGTTGAAGCAGTAGTTCTTGAGTATACTCGCAGACTGCATGACTACGATAAGGTGATTGCAGAGCTTCGAGCCAAGGTAGAGATCTTAGAGAGTAAGGTCAAATCACAGGAAATAGTATCATCAGATCCATCGCAAGCGCAACGTCACGTAGCGCTCACGAGCGAGCCTGTGACAGTCACGCAACATGCAGCGAATGAGAAGGAAGTTAATAGTACAACTGATTATATATTCAAATTGCTGGTTGAAAGACCGCGATCTTCAAGAGAAGTACAACTCGCTATAGGCAGGACAAGGGAACATACAGCCCGTCTGATGAAGAAACTTCATAACCTAGGCCTTGTCAGCAGAGACATCAACACGAAACCTTTCCGCTATACTATTACAGATGCAGGTCGAGAGATGCTGAAGAAGAGGACTGAGCCTGCATCGGTTGCTGTCTAGTTATTTTATAGATCCACTCTTTCCCTTGTCGGGTTCTTATGAGCCGTCCACGTTCAGCATATCTCGAAAGATAGGTTGAGATAATGCTCAGTTTGATAGGCTCATTGTACTGATCCTCATACAGTTCGAGGATATCAGTAGAAGTAAACCCACCATATGGGAATTTGCCCTCAACTATACTCCATATCTTATCACCAACTGAGGCAGGAGTTACTCTGTTGGTCCTATAGACCTCATTTTCATTGTTTCCATTTGATTCACCATTTGACTCAATATTTATGAGATCCATGAACTCGACTATTTTGATTATCTTCTCTTTTGAGACATTGCCTTCTAGTGAGAGGTTATACTTACTTCCTTCTGCATCCTCAAGTTCTATCTTGAACCGCTTCTTTCCAGAGTTCATTGCGTAAAGGTGACTTAACTTGTTAAAGTATTAACACTTAACATGAGCTATGCCAATGTTGATAACAAATAGCTTAGCTGATATTAACTGTATATGAGAGTGGGGCAATTTTGGTTAACATGTGCCTTTAGTTAACTAATCCTTGGGTAAAGAATCATTGGATCTCCGTTCCAGTGGAAATATAGGGGTTCCAATCGGTGCTGTTAACAGCACTGGTAGCGACATTAACGCTCCAGTGGAAACAAAGGGGTTAATTTTAAGTCTTTTTTTCTACTGATGTTCTAATATTGCTAACATAGTTAATAGATGAAAAATATAGTTACAGCCCGCCACCCCTTTCTTTCTTCTGCAGAGCCTTCTCTGAGCTTATATTAAGTTGTGTCAGCAAGATGATATAACAGTTAATTATAATTGATTTTACAGTTTAAAAATGGCTTGTTAATATCACTGTTAAGAAAAAGTTAACAAACTTTTATTGCAAAAGAAAAACAGGGGGCGGCGGGTTAAAATTGAACACAGGAGTGAGATGATAGGTAACAATTGAGCTCTGACATTGATAATATTTTCACAAAGGCGGCAAGTGGCAGATCACTTGTTAAGAATCGTCAAGCCCTGACTATTGATTATGTACCGGAAAAATTGCCTTTCAGAGACGAAGAGACCAGGGCACTTGCCCAAGTATTGTCTACAATTTTTAAAGGTGCCAGGCCGTCAAACCTTCTTTTGTTTGGCAAACCAGGTACTGGAAAGACTGCAGCGGCAAGAAGTGTAGTAGATAGGCTGGCAAAAAAAGCAAGTGAGCTCAAGACGGATGTAACAGTTATTTTTGTAAATGCAAAGATTGCAGGAGGTAGTGCCTACAAGGTGATTTTTGAAATTGCAGAAGAGCTTGGAATCAACAAGGAGCAGGAAAAACAAGTGCACTTTACCGGTTTGTCAATGGGCGAAGCAACAGACAGGGTCTTAAACTTCATACAAAGGAAAAAACTTCACCTTGTATTGGTGATAGATGAGATAGATTCGCTTGTAGACAGAAGTGGTGATGATATTCTTTATAATTTTACAAGAGCCAATCAGAGAATGAAGAGTGGATTTATTACACTTATAGGAATCTCTAACAGCCTTACATTCAAGGATAAACTCGATCCACGCGTAAGAAGTAGCCTAAGCGAGGAGGAAATAGTCTTTAATCCATACACAGTAGATCAGCTGCGTCAGATACTGCAAGAGCGCGCCAAGCTGTCTTTCAATGAAGGCGCAATCTCTGAAGCGGCGGTCAACTTGTGTGCAGCAATAGCAGGAAGAGAGCATGGCGACGCAAGAAAGGCAATTGACTTGTTAAGAGTTGCGGCCGAGCTTGCAGAAAGAGAAGGTGCCACAAAGGTCGATGAAAAGCATGTGCGCGCCAGCGAAGACAGGATTGAAAGAGATGCACCTTTTGTTGCACTAAAGAATGCACCAGCACATCATAAACTTGTCATTCTTGCTATCATAAAGTCAACAAATGGAACAACCGGCAAGGTATATGATATTTACCTATCACTTTGCAAACAGACAGAACAAAAGCCGCTAACCCAGCGGCGTATGACTCAGATAATAAATGAGCTGGATTTACTCGGTTTAGTTTCGACGGACATAGTTAATCAAGGCCGCTACGGTAGATCTCAAAAAATCAAGGTGATGGTACCCCTAACGACAGTTGAAGAAGCTCTCAAAGAGGATATCAATTTTACATCACTTATTGATTGAAATCATACACAATAGGTTGAAGCGTTGCTAAGTTGACTATTACGGCTAGACC
This sequence comes from Nitrososphaera sp., assembly GCA_036844865.1. GTDB lineage: Archaea > Thermoproteota > Nitrososphaeria > Nitrososphaerales > Nitrososphaeraceae > Nitrososphaera. Next base: position 14,537 of record DAIUEZ010000005.1, read on the forward strand.
AGGCGTCGGCGTTATGCCCATTGTCTGCTGGTATTTTGTCTGACTCTGCCACGCACCTGAATTTACAACAAGAGTGCCGCGGTAACTCTGCACGTCAACCACATGTACATGCCCTGAGTGGAGAATATCAGGCACCTCAGTGATAACCATCATGTCCTCTTGCTCTGGAGCAATAGGCGTGCGCTCGCCATATATTGGAGCAAGGTGACGAGCCTTAAGAAGCACTTTCATTGCCTCTGAGGGCTTGGAATAACTCAGTCCCGGTGTTGTAGCGATGATGTCGTCAAGACTCTGGCCGTGATACATCAACACCTTGACGCCATTGAGTTCAACAAAAGCAGGGTTGCCAAGCATCATACAGTTTTCAAGACCGTAAAACTGCTCGCTCAGATCGTTCCTTGGGATCGCAGGTTGTGGAAGTGCCCTTCTGCCAAGATCGTGGTTGCCTGGTATCACCAATACTTTAATATGTTTAGGAACCTTTGCCAGCAACTGAGCAGCATGGCTCATCTGCTTTGCTGCGTTTATTTCCAACAATTCTTTGTCCTGATTTGGAAATATACCAATGCCATCGATCAGATCACCTCCAACACAGAGGAACTTGATCTTCTTGACAATGTCGTCATCAGATGATGATAGCCAGTCCAAGAACCTCAAAAACTCCGTCTTCATGAAATACTTACTGCCAACATGCAAGTCAGAGATCAATACTGCGTAGGCTTCAGACTTACTCTTGTTGGGCAAATGGTCAGGTATGTCTGGCATCATGACGCTCTTGATCGTTAGCCCTGGCCTTCCCTTACCATTTTCAAGCTCAAGCATCACCATTTGGTCAAGGGCAAGAGCTGAGGTCTGCTTTTTTACATCATCTATCATAGAAGTGGCAGTTAAGATCCCTGTGTAATCGTCGATTGCTAGTTCAATATCATTTTTCTTGGTGCGCTTTGACATTAAGAGTCCGGCAACTATAATCGAGCTAGCGGCGCCATGGAGGCTCTTTTCGCCTCTTTCAGCCTGCTTGCTGATCCTGACTCTCTGCTTGACAGCAGACACTTTTGATATGCGCTTGCTGTCTGGCCGCTGAGCCAAAATGCGCATCGTCTTCTCAAATCTGCTGCGAAACAACGCTGTATAGCCCTCTACCCCCTCCGCAGTGGTAACCTTGGGTGTCGGATCAATGAGCACCGTGCACGTTTGCTCTATTGGACCTTCCTGTTTTTTTGGTTCTAGTAAAGTTTTGATGTCGTCAACTACTATTACTGCATTTTTCGTCGGCTTTTTCATCTTGATTATTTCTTGAATTATCTTGAGCACGTCGACATCAAGGCTCTTTAACATTGCAAACGCGTGAGGATGTATTTGAAATCCCTTACTGGTTGCATAAGATAACGCGTTGGAAATTTCATTTTGCAAAGCCAATGCAGTAGGCCATTTTGATGGCGAAGATCATCCTTAATTAGATTTCTGTTGTCACAGTTTTATCTTAGAAGTGCACATTATTCATTATTGTTGAAGAAATTCTGCGGCAGGTGCAGGAAAGTGCTGCCTACTAGTGCTAGGTATCTACTATGTGAAAATTGTCACAAGCAAATAGTGATGGCAGAAGAGGACCGAGAATTCTACGAAAACTCGCGCTTACACTACTAAGCTCTTCTTCTTGTTGTTGTCTTACCACTGCCTGTTCGCCTCCTTCTTCTTGTAGTAGTAGCTGTGCTCTTGCGCTCAGACAAATTTCTGTTCCCTTCAAGCTCCTCTGGAAGCTCAGGTGGAGCTTTTAACTCACGGGTCTCCATATCTCCAGGTTCGACTACAGGGGCATTAACTGAGTCCTTCAACCTCTCAGCAAAGTCTCGACCTGCGACCACTAGGGTGCGCTGCTGGTCAATCAGCTTGATAAAGCCAGTGTAAATCTGCACCTGCTCTGCATAAGTGCGGGTTCTTATCTCAGATAGCACATCCTCAAAGGAGTCTGCAAACCTCATTGCAAGGTCACCCATTCTTGATATCGCCTCAGCGTCCATTTCTGCCTGCTTTTCTGCAGCAGTTTCTTGTGCTTCTTTGGCTTTCTTCTTGGCAACTTTAGTCCCTGCTACTATTATCTCTTTGAGCTCCGCAAGTGCACTCTTCATCTTCTTTGATATTTCTGATTCTGTGTCGATATATCCTTCCGGCCTGGACACAGAAGTCGTTTCAGGTCTTGGCACTGTCGCAAGCTGCCTTCCCTC
>DAIUEZ010000005.1:16861-20191 GCA_036844865.1 Nitrososphaera sp.
TTCTGCATTGCTCTGAGCTGCAGCCATTTTCTCCTTGGCTGCTTCAGCTCCTGACTGTGCTAAATCCTTGATCCGGCTTGCTGTTTGTCTTGCTGCTCCTTCTACATCAACATTGACTACAGCTTCACCTGCATCCTTCATCTTTTCCTTGACTGTCTTGGAAGCCTGTCCTAACTCATAACCGACAGAGGTTTTGACCTCTGTAGCAGCATCTCTGACCTTCTCCTCTACCATGGATGGCTTCCTCTCTTCTATTGGAAGAGCCGGCCCCTCAGGTATATCTCCTGCCTTTTCTCTTATCTCTTGTGCTGAGGCTCTTAAAGTTCTGTCCTCCGGCATTGGCGCATCTCTGTCAACTGCATACTGCTCAAGCGGCTCCCCTACCATTACAGAACCTCCTGAAAGCGTAATTTTTGACTTGGGGATGTCAAACCGTAAATTACCCGAATCGCTAAAAACAACTATTTGGTCATCCGTCTCCTTTACAACACGGCCCATCACCTGCTCATTTACAATAACTGTCTTATTGAACAGGTCCTTTGGATACTTGCCCTCATAGCTACCTAGATCAGTATCGGTAGACACGTCTTTCTCCATTGCAAAGCAAGCGGCTATACAGCATAAAACAGGTATGGGAAAATGGAGTAGAAGAAAGTTAAATGCCAAGATTATAATTGACGTGGTACGTTTTTTCTGCTGTGGAGATACAACAGTCCTCTAGTCCAAAGGTGGCGATAGGCCTTTCATTCTGTGCCCTTGCTATGTTGTACTCTGTAATGCTGGTTGGGGTTTATATCAGTTCCTCGAACCAGGGGCTCTCCTGCACTGAATGGCCCCTGTGCCCAAACGGCTTTGGCCTGCCTTCAGAGAAGCATTTCTTTGAGCATTATCATAGAGTGCTGGTGGTAATAACGGCTGGCTTTATCTTTGCTACCGCACTATACTCATTCAAAAAATTCAAGCCGGCACGAAAAACTGCAATCATAGCAGCAATAGTCGTGTCAGTGCAGATAGTATTTGGCATGCTGGTCGTCACTACCCGCCTTGAGCCCTTTCTTGTCGCAAGTCATCTGTCAACTGGTATCCTGCTTTTTGCCATGACACTTATGACCTTCCTAGCATCGTATAAGCTAAGGCGTCAATAGACATTCATCGTATAATGATGGACCGTCTACTTTAAAAGAAGGCTCACAAAAGAGCAGAGAATTGAACCAAACATTCTCTTATAGATTAAGAGTCGGGAACTCTCCATCTTGCTTTGACGGCCTTTACCACCAAGTCCGATTTTACATTCTCTGCGTTATCAAGCCCCTGATATTCACTATCGCTTGAGAGATGTAAGCTGATGAAAAAGGAGCCACTATATACAAACAAGCTTCCGCAAGGTCCGAGCAGATATCACGAATAATCGTTAAATATACTATTTATATGAGACAAGAGGTCGTTGCGCAGCTGAATTACCTTAGCACGCTTGTCGCCATCCAGATCAGTAGTCAGCAAAGCATCAAGCCCTTCTACTAAATACTTAATATTTGGCAGCGTTAGCAGGACTTTTTCTTCGTCTTGATTCTTGCTTGCCATTGCTCTACATGTATATTACTTGCAGCGGTCATTATTATTATTCTCGCTGGAAGCTAGATGCAAATACAAATAATAGTATATATCTAATGCTCAAGACCAAATCTTATCATATATGGCTGAGAGCCAACAGCAGACTATAATTAACTTGTACAATTCCGGCATATCCCCGGAGATAATTGCATTCCAGCTCGACATCAGCCCTGAAGATGTCGACAAGGTAATCCAAAGCATACATGAGACGGATAGACTCCCTAAGCAGGTACCTGAAGCTGGGCTCTTGGCGTCTTTCTACCTCGATGCTGTAGTCGACCTTGACAAGGCGATCAAGATGGCCCAGCAGAGAGTATGGAAGGCGCTTAAGGTCGAATCTAGGTTCGATATCTCTACTGAAGAGACGTATGAAATTCTTGCCAAATACTCCAAATCAAAGGTTATGCTCGTAATCCTATACATAGACCTTGTCGGCTCCACTAAATTGTCATCTGATCTGCCGACTGATAGGCTCGCCGCCATAATCCAAGCGTTCACACAGGAAATGTCGATCACGATATCGGCGTATGGCGGCTATGTGTTGAAATATGTGGGAGATGCCATCATGGGATTTTTCCTTGCAACCGATGACAAGTATCTACCATGCATCAATGCAGTTAATTGTGCCCACTCCATGATCAAGATAATCCGGGAAGGCATAAACCCGATCTTGAATCAGTATGACTATGCTGAAATGAATGTCCGAGTTGGCATAGACCTAGGTGAAAATGTCGTGGTACAATATGGATGGGATAGTTTCAACGTAGACGGCAAAAAACTCAAGAGACCCCACTTTGACATCTTGGGCCATACTATCAATATAGCAACGAAAATGACGTCACTTGGTAAGCCGGACCAGATAGTGATAGGTCAGATGGTCTATGATGTCCTGGACGATCGGCAAAAATCAACATTTCGCAGGCTTCAGGTAAGTGCTGATGTATGGGGCTATATGAGTGACTACTCTGGTGGTATCTATCCCCTCTACTGTACAGATGGTGCTTATATGCATTAAGTATATATCAGAAAAAACAATACGTATTACTATCATCAGATGCACTCCATAGAATATGAGGACTCTTTTGTCAAAATTGCTGGTTTGATCGGAGGCGAGGAGTACCTCAAGGTTGCCCGCGCCCTCTTGAACACCAAGGATGTGACAGACGAGGAGATTGCGAGCGCAACAGGACTAAAGATAAACATCGTACGCAAGGTTCTCTATGACATGTTTGGTAAGGCACTGATAACTGGCATCCGCGTAAAAGACGAAAAGAAAGGTTGGTTCGTCTACCGCTGGCGCGCCAAGCAAGATCAGGTCGACAATTTCATTGACAATCAGAAGAAAAAGATCCTCGATCGGCTCCATAATCGTCTTGAATATGAAGAATCAACAGAGTTTTATCACTGCGGCAACCGTGACTGTCCACGGATGAAATTTGACGTAGCAGTTGAATTGTTTTTTAAGTGCCCTAACTGCAAAGGCTCACTCAACATGATAGACAATACCAAGATTAAGGAAGCTCTGCGCCACAAGATTGACCAGGTAACTACTGATATCAATTCAAACAAAAAATAGACTTTGTGCTATGTATCATAACTGCACTCTATTCAAATCTCTAACTACACAATAATTTGTTGTTCTATCTTCTAACTTTTTGCAGAAGCAATAGCTAGCCTCTTTTGAGGTAGTAGCACTCCCGCAGTGAATAGTAATCCCTA
>DAIUEZ010000005.1:20291-25840 GCA_036844865.1 Nitrososphaera sp.
CTCTATTCATAAGAATCTAAAATAGATCTTACCTTTTTGAAAATGTCGCACCACATCTGCCATGTCAGCTTGCCCGTGTTAGTATTCTGCCTGCTTGGATGATATGAGGCAAGTAGTACCTTACCGTTTATTTCATAACTTGCTCCATGGCTAAACTTAAGCCTTCTCAATCCTGCTGCTCTACAGTAAGCATCAAATCCAATCTTGCCTAGCATGACAATGACTTTAATATTATCCAAAATCTGCAGCTCTGTAACAAGGTATTGAGCGCAGTTGGCTAGTTCGGTTGACAGTGGCTTGTTGTCTGGTGGCGCACATCTAATTGCCGCAGTAATGTAGGCATCCTTGAGTACAAGCCCGTCATCTTTTGATCTACTCGTCGGCATGTTTGCAAATCCTGATTCATACATAGCCTTTGCAAGCCACTCTCCAGAGCCATCGCCTGTAAACATCCTTCCTGTTCTGTTGCCGCCATGTGCCGCTGGCGCGAGCCCAACTATCAGTAACCGCGCATTTGGATCGCCCCAGCTTGGCAGAGGCCGCGACCAGTACTCTTCGCCCGCAAACCTCTTGACTTTTTCTTGGCCAATTTGCCTGATATAATGTGATAATCTTGTACAGCAGGTGCACCCAATCACATTGGAGTTTAGCCAGTTCAGTTTGTCACATCTCGTGGACAACATAGCAAACAAACACCATGTTATTAGAAAATCTTTTTATCACCCGTCAGGTGTTTGTTTAACGTTTGTCTACGAACATTAGTGCTAGCGGCGACGACTTGACATGGATCGCCGGATCTGTGGTATTGAGCGACAACCCTCCACAACAGCTAAAATATTGTAGGAAAAAGCTTGGGATCAAGCAGGCAGACCTTGCAAGGCATATGCGCCTCACTCCCTCAGTCCTAAGTGACTATGAGAAGGGCCGCAGGCCATCGCCAGGAGTTAAGTTCATCAAGCGCTACCTGCTTGCGCTCTACGAGTTGGCTAAGTCAAATGGAAAGTCCACCGAACAAGTAGTGCCAACACCAGTTGCCAGTGTACATATAAACCAGCCATAGCAAGACTCTTACATATGCCTCTCATTATTGTGTCAATGTATCCAGGTAGAACCGCTGCGCAGAAAGACGAGTTTGCCCGAGCCATCACTAATGCAGCAGTTCAGATATTGAACACTAAGTCAGAGCACGTGATCGTAGTCTTTGATGAGAAACCCAAGGAGAATTGGTTCCAGTCCGGCAGGCCTCTCTAGTGTAGCAAACTATTTTTATTTTTGTCATGTTCTTTTCAGTGATTGAAGAAAATAGCAGTAGTACAAATGCGCTCATCTGAAGACAAACAGGAAAACCTGAAAAAATCTATTGATTTTGTACATAAAGCGGCTGACAAGAATGCACATCTTGTGTGTTTTCCAGAATTCCAGATGGCTTTTTCACCCCGTAGCCAATCTGCAAACCAGCTGGCTAGAATTGCCGAAACTGTCAAGGGCAACTTTGTTTTAACAGTTGCAGCGGCTGCAAAGAAAAACAGAATCGGAGTTGTTGTCACTATTTATGAGAAAAGCAGTAAGCCACCGCATGTTTATGATACTGCTGTAATCATAAATGAGAGGGGTGCAATAACGTCGGTATACCGCAAGCTGCACCTTTACAACGCTCTTGGGTTCAAAGAATCTACAAAGCTGATGCCCGGTAAGTCAATTGTCAAGCCTGACAAGACATCTGTTGGCGTTGCAGGACTTTTGATCTGCTATGATTTGCGCTTTCCTGAGTTATCAAGAATATTGACAATTAAAGGTGCAGATGTACTTATCGCACCGTCTGCTTGGGTTGCAGGGGAGATGAAAGAGGAGCACTGGCAGACGATGATCAAGGCAAGGGCTATTGAAAACGGCTCCTACATAGTTGCCCCTGACCAAGTAGGAAATATTTATTGCGGCAAGAGCATGGTAGTGGATCCATTTGGCATAGTGCTTCTGGATATGGGTAAGCGGGAAGGTGTGAAAATAGTTGATATCGATAAGACGCGCATAAACCAAGTTCGCAGCTCATTGCCGTTGTTAAAGAACCGTAGGACAGATATTTACACTCTGTCCCCTAAATACAAAAGAGGCAAGTGATTTCTATTAAATAGAAATAGCAACATCTGATGTTCCTCCCGTAAGGGAATGAAGTGTCTATAGAATTATATTTTATGTGGTCCCTTGCCTTCTTTTTTTGAAGGACAATGAATATTTGTGCAAATTCTCCACTGCTTTGTGCCTCGCCCAAAAGCAATTCTTATCATCGGCCAGCTGCACTCTAGACATGCTTTGTCCGTAATTCTAATTGAGCCCTTTTGTGGCAGCGGTGCAGTTGCCTTGCAGCCGCTAACATAATTCGAACATCCAACAAAGCGCTTTTGCGTGGTGCGCGACCGGACTATGCAAAGGTGCCCCTTCTTACACAGTGGACACTGACCAAGCACTACTGCCTGTGCAATGTCAGCTGATACAGCGCCATTTATTTGAGCCCCAATATCAGCTTCTCTTTCTGTAAATGAGGCCAGCGACTCTAACAGTCTATCTACTGCCTGCTCAATTACTGACATCCTGTCCACTGATCCTTGCTCCACGTTTGCCAGTTGCTCTTCCATCCACCTTGTCATATTTGTAGAAACTATACTTGGTGCAAACTCTCTCATGGAATCAATGACTGCAAAACCCAGGTCTGTTACCTCCAATCCACCCTTGCCTGCTGCCAAGTAATTCCGTTTTAATAAAGTCGATATTATGTCAGCTCTTGTCGCCTTAGTTCCTATTTTATCCTGCTCCATCTTGGCAAGCATGCTTGCTTGATTATAGCGGTAAGGCGGCTGAGTGAATTTCTCTTCCATTTCTATGCCTTGATTTCTTAGCAGGTCACCCTTGTGAAGTTTCGGAAGCTTGCGCTGATTAAACCTAATATAGGGCTTATAGAACACTCTCCAGCCTTCATAGGTTAGCGTCATACCTTCTGCCTTGAAGATGTATCCGCCTACGTCGATTGTGACATTTATGTGTCGGCTGACTGCCGGATCGCCAAATGCCGCAAGGAATCTCCTCACTATAAGATCATACACCTTGAATTCAAGGCCGCTCAGTTTCTGCTGTGGTGTAACGCCGGTTGGATAGATAGCAGGATGCGCAGGGTCTGTCATTCGACCTTCTTTTGGCACAAGCTTCCCCTTTGAGAGAAGCAACGATACCAATTGACTATATTTGCCGATCTTTGAAAGGCCCGAAATTATTTTATCATATCCTATGGAAATTGGAAGCTTCTGGCTTGAGGTACGCGGGTATGAAATCAATGCCTGCAAATACAATTTTTCCGCTATTGCGAGTGTATAGCCTGGGCTAAGCTTGAACAGGCTGTATGCTTCTCGCTGTAGGTCGCCGATGTTGAATGGCACTGGCGAGAGCAGCATAGACTCGTTGTCTCTAATGTTGTTTACAGTTCCGTTTCTGCCTACGCAGGCATCTTTGATTGCCTTAGCTTCCGCACGCTTCTCTACTTTTGGCTTTTCATACTGTGCAGAAAATATCTGACCGTCTTTGTCAAACTGTGCAGTTATTATCCAATAGGGATCTGGTACATGCAACCTGATCTCGATCTCTTTGTTGACTGCATAGGCAAGCGTCGGTCCCTGCACTCTCCCAATTGAGAGGTTGCGATATTTGCCGATACTCTTAAACGACCTAATAAGTGCTCTTGATAGGTTCACTCCGTAAATGAAATCGAGCATGTGGCGGGACCTGCCTGCCTCTGCGAGTCCACCGTTTGGCTTGGCCAGGTTGGCAAATGAATCCCTTATCTCTTCGTCAGTTAGTGTCGAAAATTTAGCTCTTAATGCTTCTGTATATTTATTGCCACATGCATACTGTAAGATACTGTGGCCTATCACTTCTCCTTCTTGGTCATAGTCACATGCATGCACGAATGATGAAGTACCTTTGGCTAGCTCTGAAATGGCTTTGATGGTTCTGATCACTTGTGGGTTCTTGGCAATAGGCGCCCACTCCAAGTCCAGCACAGGGTATACGCTTCTGTTCTTACTTGAATCGACCAGGCCATACAGGTGTCCGAGCGCTGTACATATTTTATAATGGCGCCCACTATTTTTTACCTCCAAGATAGGGATGCCACTGGGCCTTGACTCCTTAGGCTCGCCAAGGGCCTGAGCTATTCTCCTTGCAGCAGCAGGCTTCTCACAGACAACAAGGGTGTACAAGAACTAGGTGAGATCTTGCCAGGCCTGCGCATATTAATCTGATCCCTCTTCTTTTGCATTTTAATAGTGCTTGTTTATTCCAATCTGTTCTAGGCTTCTACGTTTTATCTTTCTTGAAAAGATATGGCTATGATTCCGTAACCAAAAGGAAAAATACAATAATCCCTGAATGTGCTGTGCGTGTGGGGCTCAGCATTGCAAGCCTTGCAATTTAGGTTGATTGATATCTCTGCCTGACTTGCTACAGAGATCTAGTACTCCTACTAAACATATACTATGATTCTTACGTATCAAGGGTGTTTAAGCTATTTATATAGAAAAAAGCAATTTTTATGGGATGACACCCAACAAAGTTTGCCTTCTCGGTGCAGGCAGCACGAAATATGGAAAATTAAACGAAAGCATTATAGAGATTGCGCTAAATGCGGCCAAAGATGCCGTCGAGTCTGCCGGGATTACTCCAAAAGACATTCAGGCTGGATACATTTCAAATGTTTTCGGAGTTGCAGACAAACAGGTCCACATGGCACCTGTCATCATGAGTAACCTTGGAATTCCTCATGTTCCTGGCCTTACAATTGAATCGGCATGTGGCTCGGGCTCAGTGATGTTTAGAGAAGCATATGCTAATGTAGCAGCCGGATTCTACGAGTGCGTCCTTGCGCTTGGTGTTGAAAAGGTGACACATACTGGCACAGCGCGTAGTACGACCTTATTCTCTTACTGCTCTGACTTTTTCTATGAAGGTGGTAATGGCGCGTCATTCCCTGGGCTCTTTGCATCAATGGCGCGCGCTTACATGACTACTCATAAGGCAACTGAAGAAGACCTCGCCCACGTTGCAGTCAAGAACCATGAAAATGGGTTGATGAACCCAAAGGCGCATGTCCACAAGAAAATAACCGTGGACGATGTGCTAAAGTCACCGGTAGTGGCTTCACCGCTGAAGCTGCTTGACTGCTGCCCGTTCTCTGATGGCGCATCTGGAGTTATTCTATGTAGCGAAGAGTTTGCGAAAAAGAGCGGCAGACCATACATCGAAATAATTGGATCTGGCAGGGGCGCTTCGCCAGCAGCTGTTCAAGGGCGCGAAGATATTACGACCATCCCAAGTACAGTGGCTGCCGCAAGGCAGGCCTACAAAATGGCCGGAGTGAGTCCAAAGGATATTGATTTTGCGGAAGTGCATGACTGCTTTACCATAGCAGAGGTAATCGACATTGAAGATCTTGGGTTCTTCCCAAAGGGCAAGGCTGTCCATGCAGTAAGGGATGGAGCAACACGCCTTAGCGGCGAGATCCC
>DAIUEZ010000005.1:25940-40873 GCA_036844865.1 Nitrososphaera sp.
GCTCATAAAAGCACCTTGGAAAAGTTCATCGAGGCTGCAAACAGGAAAAAGATCTTAGCCGAAAAATGCGTAAAGTGCGGCCACATGATGCTGGAGACCGTATTCTTTTGTGAAAAATGTGCTGGAAACGAATTTGATCAAGTTGATCTTGAAGGCAGTGGCATTGTTGTGACATACACTATCCAAGCAGTTGTGCCGGAAGGTTTTGAGGATGTCGGCTCGTACGCGTGGGTGGTGTTCAAGTTAGACAATGCACCTGTGAGAGCGTCAGGATTTCTCCCCGGCATTAAGACACCTGCCGACCTACCAATAGGCACCAAGGTGAGGGTTGCAGGCTATGACCCCAAGCACGGTCTTATGCTCCAGAAATAGTTAAATAGTTGCTTCTGTTGCCTAGAACGGACATACCTCTCACTTGTAATTCTAACGCTTATATTATATGTTATCTGTATGCCTGCTTGAATAAATTAGCATAACCAGTGCCAGTCGCGCAAGAAATTCTTCTTCCGTAGGCGCTGACGCGCACATATCATACAAACCATTTCAACTCTAAGCTTACTGTGCTCAATGGCTGAAAAGGTTGCCGCAAATACGAATGCAATACCGTAGGCCTTAATTCGAGATCGCTTGCATGTTGATCTCGACAGTTTTACTTTTAAGAATGGCTATAAGCACCATTCGTGACGAGCATCTTGATTCTTGTAGCCATCGCATTGTTACTGTGAGATACAACTTTTTTTGTAGCTTAATTTTATAATAGTTTTTGGTATACTGTCTTCGACATCTAGAGTTTTTTCATTTAATCTAGCGTAATACCATTAAGATGACGGGAGGAGAGAAGCGCCAGCAGTTCATGAGCCAGATCACCCACGCTACAGGTGTCGTGTACAACCAGCTTGGGCGCCTCAAGCTGCTCGACAGAAAGTTTGCTTCAATGGAGGCATCTTTTCTAGAACAGATATCTGCCAACATTAAGGCAGGTAACAATGCCCGAGCAAAGATCCTTGCAACTGAACTGATCAATGTACGGCGCCTGCGCAGAAACACACAACACACTGGCCTTGCTCTCGAAGCAGTAGTGATACGTTTCAGTACGATCAACGAATTTGCTGCAATCCTTGACACCATAGATCCGACAATTGAGATGATAAAAGGTATACAGGCGGATCTGACTAGGGCTATTCCAGCAGCTAATGAAGTACTCTCAGAAGTCTCGACAGTCACTGCAGATGTGCTGCTCAACGCAAATGTCAAGGCAGACGCCAGAATCTCGACTCCTATGGACACAGAGGCCCTTTCAATCTTAAATCAAATTGAAGGCGCACTTGAGGACGAGGCAAAAGCGAGGCTACCTGAGGTTCCAACTAGCATTCCCTCCCAAAAACTAAAGAATACGCCAACTGAAGAGACTCAGGTACTGGTTGAAAGCTAGACTAGCTGACCAAAAAGTAATTGAGCAATATAGATTGGATAGTGCAATTAGTTAAAAACATTTTACAAAGTAGTTTTAATCATTTATCTAGATATGAGGCGTAATGGAACAACCGAGTTTTGAGTATCAAAGAGATTCTAAGAAAGGCGGACTTTTAGAATCCGCGTCAAAGCGCGTAAGGATGATTTTCTCTGTTATGGCTAGCCCTAATAGAATCGATATCCTGCGAATTTTGAATTCAAAGGGCCCTCTCACATACTCGGAACTAAAGGCTCTTGCAGGCTTTAAATCAAAGAAAGAATCTGGGAAGTTTGCCTATCACCTAAGGAAGCTGCTCCGCCAGTTGCTAGTTGCCCTCAACAAAACAGAGCGTCGGTACACCATCACGAACCTTGGTAAACTAGTGCTGAGCCTTGCTCGTCAAATTGAGGAGCGTTCAATTATAGAGAGCGGCAAGATGTATGTCAGGACAAACAAACATACCATTGAGGAGTTCAACTCCCACAAGATAATCCAATCGCTTGTAAGGGAAGCCAATCTACCACTTGAGCAGGCTCACAAGATCACCGAAGAAGTAGAGAACAAGATCTACAGGTTCCAGACAACCTATCTCACATCATCGCTCATACGCGAGACTGTCAACTCTATTCTCATAGAGCACGGCCATGAGGAATATAGAAACAAGCTAGCACGGCTGGGTCTCCCATCTTCAGACATTGTTCAGCTGCTCTCTCAAGACGAGCCAGCCCGAAATGGAATAGAGCGTATCATGACAAGGACTGCCGGCGCGGTCTTTTCTGAATACTTACTATTCAACATGTTACCAAAGGACATTGCAGATATGCATCTTGCAGGCGAAATCAATATTTCTAATACTCCTGTCTGGGGCTTATTGCCCGATACTGTATTCATCGACCTGTCAGAGCTGGAAGGCGGCTTGGATCTAAAAGGGAAATTCTTGAATATGACTAGGATCCCTCCAATTAAAAGCTCTGACGATGCTGTCACAACCCTCCCTGCATTGGTCTCGCTCCTTTCAAGAGAAGTGTCCACAGAAGTTGTGCTCGAAGGCTATGTGTCAGCGCTGATTAACAATGTCAATGATCCTGAGGACATTGCCTCTCGGTTTGCAAGGGCGCTTCTGGCCTCGTCAGGCGCACCCTCGTATTCCGTCAGTACGCCTATAACCACCATTGTAGTGCAAACTGACAGCTTAGATGCACGGCAGCTCAATGCACTGTTGGATGGCTACAGGAAATATGTTAATAATACGCCGATACCCCGACTTGGCCTTTCACTGTTAGGCCGGATGACGGACAGCCTTGACCACGTTATAGCAGCAGTGCGAAGCGGTGGCATAATTTCGATTGGCAACAATAAGGTGCGGGCAAGCAATGGCATCAAAAAGGCAGACGTCAAAGCTACATCTGCAATGTCGCTCCATCTGCTATCGATAAACTTACCACGGCTCGCATATGAATCGAATAAGGACGAAACTTACTTCCGTGCCAAGCTTGCACTCATGATAAAACCATCGCTTGCTGCAATGTCGCTCCGAAAAAAAATAATCGTCGACTATGTCAAAAAGGGGATTATGCCTGCACTTGCAAGTGCAAGCCAGTTGATGCAGAGGAGCACTGCTAGCATAGCAGTCAACCTTACTGGCACTAGGGAGTCAGTATATAACATACTAGGAGAGCCTTCTAGCGAAGTACTTCAGAAAGTGCTAAAGACTGCTGCCGAAGTGACCACTGGGCAGGGCAAGATACTTGGAGAGGAAGAAGCTGGCATTGCAATGGTTTCAGACGACAGCGGGTCTAGGTTTGCTAGCCTCGATTCTGAGAAATATGGCAAGGTCTCTCTTCTGCAATCACAGAATACCACTAGCTATTCCCAAGGCATGACGCTCTATGGTAGAAATATCCTTAATGACGGCAAAGCTTCAATTCAAGAATGTCTGGCAATTGACAAGCTGTTGAATGGAGGTTTTTCAGCATCGCTTGATCTGACAAACTTGTCGCCAGCAGAAATGAAAGGTGCAATAGAACCTGCTGTACAAGAGCTGCCGTTCCTGCGCCTCAGTGTTGGGTTTGTAGTCTGCACAACATGCGGTCAGCGCTCAAAAGAAAGTGTAGACATATGTGACTTCTGCAAGTCGCCTCACAAGGTACCTCTCTATTTGTAACTGCAATCAAGCATATCTTGCCGCTCCGAGACTTTTCGCCATTATGCTCCAAGCGAGCAGCTTTTGCCAACATTTGCAGGCTCAATCACCGAGCTTATATGCAAATATTTATTCTGCATTGCATACTAACATATTTCGATTTTAGATTAATTTTTACTAAAAATCCACTAAATTTTTTCAGTAGTAATTTGCATTCATTTTTTAGTGCCAAAAAAAGTTATATGATGTGGGCTCCCAATCTTTAAGAACCTGTAGTCTTCTGTACAAGCTGGGATGGCGGGAATTACTGAATTTAATAATAAGGAAACGCTGATTACAAAGATACGGAAACGTGACGGACGCATAGCCCATTTCGAGCAGTCCAAAATTTCAAACGCAATATATAAGGCGTTAGTTGCAACGGGCAAGCCTGACTACCCTCTAGCTGAGCGACTAGGCGCAAAGGTAGTACAAAAGATGGTTCAGCAAAGTGAAAAGACCATTCCAAGCGTAGAAGACGCGCAGGACATGGTGGAGTCCATACTTATAGAAGAAGGGCTATCCGAGACAGCCAAGGCCTACATACTCTACAGACATGAAAGGCGTAAAGTGCGCGATGAGAAGATGAAGATCCTCAACAAGAAGGATCTCGATGAAGTTGATAAGGCGTTTGATATTAATTCCCTAAGAGTGCTTGCTGCGCGGTATTTGCTGCGCGACAGCAACAATGAGATCATTGAAGGTCCTAAGCAAATGTTTGAGAGGGTTGCAACCCTAGTCGCGATTGCCGACGTAATGCACGACTCTTCTATATTTGCTCCTGCAGGGGGCTATGCACAGAACACTGAGGAGGCGGATCGCTACTATGGCAAGTTAGAGGACTTTGACAACAAACTGCATATCGGCAGCTACTATCTAAATAGATACCATTTTGAAGCAATGATCCGTCACTATATCTACTGCGCACAGCAGGGACAAATGAAGATCAGCTTTAAAGATCTACTTAGGATGATTGCAGAAGGCAAGATGGCACAATATGAAGAGCGGATTAGGGAATACTACAACCTGATGGTTTCACGGGACTATCTTCCAAATACGCCTACTCTAATGAACTCCGGCGCAAAGCTTGGACAACTGTCCGCATGCTTTGTGCTTGACATGCCCGATGACATGGTAGGCATCATGAAAGCATCCACTGACGCAGCCATGATCTTCAAGTCGGGTGGCGGAGTGGGCATAAACTACTCCGATCTCAGGCCAGAGGGCGACATTGTAGCATCTACATCAGGCGTTGCTTCGGGGCCAACATCGTTTATGCGCATCATTGACACCATCACTGATGTAGTCAAGCAGGGAGGCAAGCGCCGTGGAGCCAACATGGGTATCCTCGAGGCATGGCATCCCGACATTGAAAAGTTTGTGACAGCTAAGACAAAGCCTGGAGTATTTGAGAACTTTAATGTAAGCGTCGGCATCTGGGATGACTTCTGGAAGGCACTTGTCAGCAAGGATGGCAATCACAAGTATCCTCTACGCAGTCCAAGGATGAGGGAGCCAATGAGGCACCTCGACGCGCAGCAGCTTGTAGACCTGATCGCATTGAGCGCATGGAAGAGCGCTGAACCAGGAGTGATATTTTTTGATAATATTAACAAGTACAATCCACTCATAAGAGCAAGAGGCGGACCACTGCGTGCCACAAACCCATGTGGCGAGCAATCGCTATACCCATATGAATCATGCAATCTCGGCTCGATCAACTTGGCAAACTTTGTCAAACGCAAAGCTGATGGCGCATACGAGTTTGACTGGCAGCGCTATGAGCAGGCGATCAGACTTGCTACGAGATTCCTAGACAATGTCATTGACATGAACAAGTATCCTGTAGAAGAAGTCAAGGTTGCGACAAAGGAGACAAGGAGAATAGGCCTTGGCATCATGGGCATTGCTGATCTGTTGTTCCTGCTCAAGATCCCATATGATTCCAAGGATGGCTATGAATTCATGAATAAGCTTGCAGAAGCAGTGTCATATTTGAGCATGGATGAAAGCGTCGCTATTGCAAAATCTCGTGGACCATTCCCGCTATTTGAGAACAGTGATTATGTCAAGGGCCGAATACCTGTGGCAGGATACTATGAGCTGCCAAGAGAGACGCATACATACGACTGGGATACACTTATCGAAAAGATCAAGAAGCATGGAATACGTAACTCGTGGACCTCGACCATTGCCCCAACCGGCACGCTCTCGATGATCGCGGATACTGCAAATGGTGTGGAGCCCGTATTTGCACTTGTGTATGAAAAGCGCGTGACTGTGGGTCGATTCTTCTATGCTGACAAGGTGTTTGAAAGCGTGCTGAAAGAAAACGGCCTGTACTCTGATGAAATACTGACCAAGATTGCAAACAACTATGGTTCTGTCCGGGGCTTACCCGAGATTCCTGAGTGGATGCAGCGGATATTTGTGACTGCAATCGACATCCACTGGACGGATCATGTGATGGCTCAGGCCGTGTGGCAGAAATGGATCAGTAACGCCATTGCGAAAACTATCAATATGCCTGGAGACGTGACAGCAGAAGATGTCAAATGCGCATATCTACTATCTCATGAGCTTGGGTTGAAAGGTGTTACTGTCTTTAGAGATGGTTCTCGTCACGAGCAGGTACTTCACATCACTGGCCAGAACACTGGTGAAAGGGCGTTTGCTGTTACGCCCAGCAGGTACGTAGTCGATTATGTCCTCAACAATATTAAAGAACCCTATGTTCTAGAGCAGATGCAAAAGATATTCAAAGAATCCCGCATAGAGGATGAAAAGCCTGCAGCGATGACAGTTCTTCCGCCTCAAGAAGCCTTATCTGCAGCAAAGAAGTCTGCTTCAATATCTGCAATAATGCAGCATACGGACATACAAGAGGATCGGTGCCCCACATGTAATGCCCGGCTGATAATTACTGAAGGATGTAATGTGTGCATCGAATGCGGCTTTAGTGGATGTGGATCTGGCTAGCGTCTATCTACTACTGCAGCCCTTCTTACATATCTGACTTACAAATTATAGTCCTAGATAGTATGAAAGTCTACTTGGAGAGGGGGTTGAAAGCAAGTAGGGCAAATAGTAATAGTAGCTAACGAAACGGTATCGGTGACAGAAAGTGTCACAGCAACGCTATCAGAGAAGCTGTGCCTGATCTGCAAATGTGAACTGAATCTTTGCACCGATTTCGTTAGCTACGATGGTTGTAATATGACAGAACCTCTAAGAAGAGAGTTTAAATTCTGCTTTGTGCATATTGCTAGTGAAATGTCAAGCGTCAGAATCAATGAGAGTCCTAACCACTTTATAGTGCTGGACGCCATTGGACGAGGGCTGAAGTCTGTTGACAAAATTGCCAAGGTTACCCGGCTGGACAAGGCCCAAGTTGAGCTAATTATAAACGATCTGATTGAACAAAGGCTTGTTATTCGCACTGAAAAGAAGGGCTTCCTTGGAAGAATTAAGGTAGAGCTGACCATCAGCCACACTGGGCTTCAACTGCTCAATGCCAAAAAGCAGGAACTAGAGAAGCAAGTGCAGCAGATCCAACAATGGCAAAGCAATGGCCAGACACAGCAGCTTCAAGGCTACATGGACAATAACCGTATGTGGATCCCGATGATGTTGTTCTCTGGTATCATGAATGCCATGTTCTTTATGTCCATGATGTCCATGCTGGGCATGGCAATGAGTCCTGCCGAGAGTGGTCTTGTAGGCGGCGAAGGAGCTGGAACCGCCGCAGATTCAGGCGAATCTGCAGGAGCAGAAGACGGCGGTACTGGAGCAGATAGCGGTGGCGGCGCTGATGTCGGTGGCGACTTTGGCGGCGACTTTGGCGGTGGCGATTTTAGCTTCTAGCCTCTTCCAATTTTTCGACTACCTGCTTCTTTTTTGAATAATACCTAGCTGCAAGAATAGTCAGAAATACTGTAGTTGATACAAGCACTATTGTTCCTGCAGGCGCCAGATTTGCAGCATACGAAATTGAGATACCTGTTACTACTGAAAATATTGATATTGATACTGATATGAGAGCCGTTTTTCTGAACCCCTTGTTAAACAAGAGCGCAGTGACATTTGGGATCACCAAAAGTGATGAGACAAGTAGGATCCCCACAAGCCTCATCGATACAATGACTGCCACACTTGCAAGAATTATGAAAAGATAGTTTAGCTTTGAAATTGGCAGGCCGCTAACCCGCGCCTGTTCTTCATCAAATGTGATGTACATCAGTTGCCGATAGAGTAGTATGATTATAGACAGAATTATACCAGTCATTGCCAGTATTGCAAGAGTGTCCTCTACGCTGACAAGCATGATACTTCCAAACAAAAAGCTGAACAGGTCAAGCGTGAAGCCTCCTGAGAGGCTTATAAGTAGTATGCCAAGCGCAAGGCCTGACGAAAGCAATATGGCGACAGTCGCATCCGCCGGTATCTTGGCAGACTGACGTAACTTTGTGATACCCAACGCTCCTAGTATAGAAAGAATCAGACCAGTCCAAAGAGGGTAAATGTTAGTAGCAAGCCCTATTGCTATGCCTCCAAACGCCGCGTGGGAAAGTGCATCTCCAAAAAGCGAATTGCGTCTTAGTACAAGAAACAACCCGATCACCGACGAGGTTATAGCCACTGAAACACCAGCAATAAGAGCGCGCTGCATAAACCCAAATTCCAAAACTTCAAGAATCATTTATCTCTCATCTATTGTGTGTATGGTTGTGTAGGTGCATATGAGCCTGCATGCTCGATTCTGAATATGCCTTGAGGAGATCCGGATTTTCAAAGAATTCGTATGTCTTACCATGGAAAAACATTGAGCGATTGATGCATGCCACGCTGGTGGCAAACCTGTTAACTGCATCAAGGTCATGCGATGCCCAGATTATAGTGATATTGTTCTCCCGGTTCAGTCTTTTTAAAAGAGAATAAAACTTGCTTTGCATCTCAAGATCGATGCCTGTCACTGGCTCGTCTAGTATTAAGAGCTTGGGGTTGTTCACTATCGCCTTTGCTATCAATACGCGCTGTTGCTGGCCGCCAGATAGCTCGCCCACTCTATGATCTTTTTGTACAAGCAGACCTGCCGTTTCAAGTGCCAAAGCTATTTTCTCTTTAGATGCTTTACCAGTAGTGGTGATTCCAAGTGACACAATTTCTTCAACTGTTGCGGGAAAGTTCTGCTCAATTGTTTTCTTTTGCGGTATGTATCCTACGCTCTTGAAAACTTTGCTATTCTTCTTTTTGATGTCCTCTCCAAGAATTTTTATTGTACCTGTATAGTCATCAAGCAGGCCTAGCATACAGCTGAAAAGCGTAGTCTTGCCTGCGCCATTTGGGCCTATTATTCCAAGTATGTCACCCTCATCAATTGTAAACGAGATGTTATCCAGAACCAAGTTGCCAGAATATGCATATGAGAGCCTGTCGATCTCGACTATCTGCATTCTAGACCCTCCTTCAGATTTGCAATGTTCTGCTTCATCTTGTCAATATACCCAATGCCTGCTGCCTGTTCCTCTTTGTCAATACCTTCAATTGGGCTCAGCACTAGTACCTTGCCGTTGGGGATCTCGTTGGCAATTGTATCTGCAAGCCTGCTGTCAATCAAATCTTCTGAATAAATTACATTGATGTCCAACTTGTTTGCAAGCTCAATTATCTGCTGCATTGTCTGCGGCAATATTTCACCTTCCGGCGAAATGCCATGAATGCTGTGCTGCCTCAGGCCATATCTTTCTGAAAAGTGGATAAACGCATCGTGAAATGTTATAAAGTCTGATTTGTCACAGTCGGCAAGCTCTGACCTGATAAAGGCATCAAGCGAGTTAAGCTCTGCTATAAATTTATCAGCATTTTGATTGTAATAACGTGCGTTGGCCGGGTCTGAGCTGGCCATCACATTGCGGATCTTGTCTATCTGATGCTTTGCAAGAATTGGATCTAGCCAGATGTGAGGATTAACTCCTCCACCACCAGTGGCATCTCCGTGCCCGTGCTCATCATCTCTCACTTTCTTTCCTTCTTTATAATTAAATTCAATCCCTTCACTAGTGTTAGCAACAACTTTGGCTCCAATGTCATCTGCCCACCTTTCAAAACCTGCACCATTGATGACGAGCACATCAGCTGTACGTACTCTTGAAACATCTTCTGCCGTGGGCTCCCAATCGTGTGGTTCTATACCCGCTGGGACAAGGCTTGACACTTCTCCCCTGTCGCCAACAACTCTGGAAGCAAATTCATAAAGCGGGTAAAAAGACGCAACAACTGTAATCTTTTCCTGTTCTTGTCTATCCTGTAGAGCTGACCTGCCAGTATATACGGTGGCAATCATCGCAAGTGGGATTAATGTGGCAATGGCTGCAAGAGCTGCTCTGCTCTGATTCATTCTGCTATTTTCAAAGTGTTATTAAAGATATATATGTTTGTTATTAAAAAATATGGAAGTCCTTATAAATAACTTATTAATAATAATACACGTTGGCGATAGTCAGTATTTCGCTCAATAACGATATCTTGACAGAAATAGACAAGTTGCAGAAAGCACTTGGCTTTTCTGGCAGATCTGAGATTGTAAGAGCCGGTATCAGAAATCTTCTGGCCGAAGAAAAGGATAGGCAAGATTTGTATGGAGAGCTCTTTGCAGTCCTTTTGGCAATACACGATGAAAAATCAGATGATCAGGTAACAGAGATGCGACACGATTATGATAAACTGATCACTACCCATATACACAACAAGATAGATCGAGACCGGTGCCTTGAAATATTCCTACTAAAAGGTGAAGCTGTAGAGATAAAGGACATGACTAAAAAATTCCAGTCAAACAAAAAGATGGATCATGTAAAGCTGATAGCAATGTAATGTAGCAGTGGAATATCCGAATAATCTCCATGATCACCTTTTTCACAAGCCCAATTGGGCTTGGTCATGCAACTCGTGATATTGCTATCGCAGAGGAACTTAAAAGTGACATCCTATTTGTAAGTGGTGAAGCCGCATCAATTCTGCTTTCAAGAAAAGGGTTCAAGGCACTTGATGTCTACATACCCAATAAATTCATTGTCGAATCTGGGCAGCTTCGGCATGCATCGAGGTGGCTCCTACTATACTACCTGTATTACAAGAAGTGCAAGACGATTGCAAAGGAAATTCTGGAAAACAGCAATGGGTTGATAATAAGTGATGAGGACTTTGCCTCGATTGCAGTAGCCGAGGAGAAGGATCAAAGGCGCGTGTTGATAACCGATATTACTGAAAGTCATTTTACAGCTGGCCTTGCATCAGTAGTAGAGAAAAAGATGAACAAGTCAATACATAATATTATGCAGAGATGCGACTATGTTATCATTCCTGAGATTGGAGACGACAGGGACAACATCTGCTATGTAGGCCCTATAGTGAGGCGGGCTAGTGCCGACCGCAATACGCTGCGCAAACAATTTTGTTTTGAGAAAAATACAATACTTGTTAGCGGCGGCGGAACCGATGCCGGCAGATACTTGGTTCAAAAGGCAATAGAGGCGCATTACCAAATTCAAAGCAAACTAGATTCTGAACTCATTATTGTGTCTGGTCCTTTGTTAAAACTGCATGATTCGCAAGAGTATCGTAACCTTGGTTTTATCAATAACATGCATGATCTAGTCTACGCTGCAGATCTCGTAATATCGCTTGCCGGCAGATCAACAATAGATGAGTCAATGGCATATGGAACGCCTGGAATTTTTATACCAATAAAGAACCACTTTGAGCAGGAGCAGAATGCAGCACGCTTTGGATTCAAGTATGAAGACATTTTTCGACTTGAGTACCTAATTAAACAAAAGATCGGATGCAGAAGTAATGCAGTGGACATAAAAGGTGCCGCAAGAGCAGCCAAAATTATTTCTATGCTTATGTGATTTATATAACTATTAGATAATTTTTTTCGTATCACGGAAAAATGGATTATAGCTTTTCTATCAAACTTACAATCTCTTCTATCAATCCAATGAAATGCGTCATTATTGCTCTGATATATCTTTCGCTTCATAGTCATTCATTGATTAAATCATATATTCAAAGGTAGATTGTCCGTATGTGATATCTCGTGTATCTAATTCTATTGACCAAACTAGAGTATCATTATTGCTTATCTGTATGATATGATAACAAGAATAAATCTCTGATAGAGGATATTAATACTTCTAAGAAGCTGATTCATAGCACTGTGAAACCAAGCACACTTGAAGAACTACTCGGTCAAGATTACAAGGAAATATCATACAAAATAGAGAAGTTCATCTCTGCCTATATTTCAAAAAGCACTGCAAAGGGGCTAGTGATAGGACTGAGTGGTGGTCTTGATTCATCTGTCGTTCTCAAATTAAGTGTAAATGCACTTGGGCGATCAAACGTCCTTGGCCTTGTTATGCCAAGCGACATTACTCCAAGAGAAGATACCGCTCATGCAATAGACCTGGCTAAGGAACTTAGGATAAGATATCATATTATTGACATTCATCCAATAATCCAAAAATTTGAAGAGATCCTACCAGAGAACAAAGAGGCAAGAGGAAACCTGATGGCAAGAATTCGCATGAGCATTCTATATTACTATGCAGGGATTAATGGCTATCTTGTGGCAGGCACCTCAGACAAGAGTGAAGTCCAAATTGGGTATTTTAGCAAGTTTGGAGATGGCGCCGCGGATATTATGCCTATTGCTGTCTTATATAAGACACAGGTGAGAGCTCTTGCACAATGTTTGGGTATTCCCTCAGCAATAGTTCAGAAGAAGAGCAGCCCCAGGCTCTGGAAAAACCACCTTGCAGAAGAGGAGATAGGAATGGATTATGAAATAATAGACCAGATACTGTACTTACTAGTTGACAAAAAAATGCCGCCAAAAGACGTAATAAGAAAGCTAGAGGTGTCTGCAAAGCATGTCAATAAGGTCAAGGATATGATAGAAAAAAGCTTGCACAAGCGTAGACCTGCTGCTATCATCTCTATATGATCTTTGTTTACTTGATGATCTAATTCCATATTTGAAAAATTCCATCAGTTGCCCTCCCATTTCCTATTATGCATGATATTAGATTATCGTGCCAGCATATGTGAGTTCAAGCCAAACAAGTTGGCTTATATCGTGAAGCTCAGAAAGTAGATAGTTTAGATATAATGAGGAAAATAATGCAAATATTTAGTCTCTTAGTGGAAATTCTGCTGATTTTGTTGCCAGGTGTGTATGTCTTTGCTCTTGCACCGTTAAATATGCTCTGACTCTCTTACAGTATTTGTCGAAGGTAATTCGTATCTGATAATTCTAGTATGACCTGTCAGTATTTTGTGTGCTCTAATGTGTGAATCGAAGGCAAAAACTAACTGGCAATGTTTACATACCCACATAGATTCTTTGTCTCTCATCTATACCATATTTATTCTATCTTAACTCATTTAAAAACACTGGCAAGTCAATTTGGAAGAACAACAAGCTGCATAAAACTCTGGTAGAATTTAATATACTGTTGAATTTTGGATTGGTCATTAATGATCCGCGAGCAAATTTATCATGAGTTAATTGGATTTGCTTAAACTTGGACTACTGAACTTTCATCTTCTTTAAAGCTACAGTAGTTCTTCGATCTTCTTAAATGTCATTAGTTGGATAAATACATCCTAGTTGAGCTGCTGATCAAAGATTGGTTGCAAGAACGGTGTTATTCGAGACTAATGGACATTAAAGACAGCTGGGCAAGTGGCAAAACGGCAATGGCTGCAACAATTAGCTTCACAGGCATTACAGTGCTATCTCCTATGTGAATTACAAATTAATTAAGATCCAAAGACCGAATTTCAAAAAAGCAATAGCTATGAACTATTATATCGTCTATACTGCCTTTTCTCCGTCAAGGAATTGGAGTGCCGCATCCAATTGTTCAATCTGATCCTCAATATCACTTATCAAATCTGCTAAGCCGGGTTGGTCATATTCTGGGTCCATATAATAAGCGTCATAGAACAAGTCCACACTGTACTTTATGTAGACATAGTCGAATTTACCAGGATCTAGTCTGTGATTCTTAACTAAGTATCTAATGATCTCTAAATGTCTATGTATGTATTTTCTTATCTCTTCTAGTCGTTTCATTTCAGACTTAGAATATTCTTTTACACGTTCCCATTTCTCTGGTTTGGGATCTCCATTATATTTATTGATAAGATCTTTTAATCCCAGTAGTTTATCTTTAATATTGGCTGTGTCATAGTGTATAACGTATAGGAAGTAATTCTTTTTTGTTATGTCTTCCTCTCTCATCTTAATAACTTCAGTATCCCTTTAATGTTCAGTACCATATTTTATGTATATGTGTATGACTCTTCTTGGGATTGATGATGTCTATGACTACAACGACCTGGTTGGATCTGCTTAAAGCTTGAACTATTGGTCTCTTATCGGAGCAGGATATACCTGTCTTTATAGGGTTGCCTCAGATAGATATGTTATTCTTGGCAAACAATATCACTATTCGCATTAATTCATCAAACAATTGGGTTCATGCAAGGTAATAACAACCAATGGTCTCTTGTAGAGAGCTATAATATCGGTTCAGTGATGCGAATAAGAAATAATGGGAAGAGATAAGGAGCTTAAATTGACTTAGGTTTGATGCAGCTGATAATTGAGATGATCTCAAGAGGGTAAAAAAGAAAAAAATTACATCCTTCTTAATACTCATCCAACAGTAAGAGTCGATTCTGCTTCTTCTTTATAAGCATCGCCTTTTTCGCTATATGCTATCTTATAATCCTGAAACATTGCCTGTTTGATAATGTCTGCAAGCTTTTCAAGTTCTTCTTCATCATCATTAAGTTCTTTCTTTTGTTTTGGCTCTAATATTCCAAGCGAGAAAAGTTCATTCTGCCAATAGCCAATCTTGGCTTGTTGTTGCTGTTGTTGCTCCGCTTCTTTCTTGGATAGTTTTGCCATGATAAAGACTTCACTATGGCTGCAGCCTATGCACTAGATGCCATTTAACAAGTATAGAAGGGAATACTGGTTTTGATGTTCTTTCTGATTCTATGAATGCAAAAAATTAGAGTAGATGAAGGAACCTTTGTCTGACAACCACCAAAAATGAGCTCAATATATTGCCGTACTTCCATAGCAGATAAAGTGGACCGGGTGGGATTATTTGAACCCCCACCTCAGCTCAGCCAGCTTTCCAAGGCCGCATATCTCCTATCGTAGAAGGTCAGCTTAGATGATGTTTTGCGTACTATAAAAGCAGGAGCCAACAAAGG
>DAIUEZ010000006.1:0-1523 GCA_036844865.1 Nitrososphaera sp.
TGGACCGGGTGGGATTTGAACCCACGACCTCAGCAATGCCAATGCCGTATCCTACCGGACTAGACGACCGGCCCAGCAACAATTCAAGGTTTTGGAACGATATTAAAATGATACGTTTACGACTCGTTCAAATGAGTATAAAAATAATAATAATAACTTACGACCAGCTCTTGATGCTCAGTAGCATAACGGCTTGAATAGCAGATATACAAGTAATGAAATACTAGCCTCCTACCATCATACAAATGACGTATTCTCAATTTCTTCTCTTATAGGTCTTACTTATGGACTTGATGTAGAAAAGAGAAAAAGTTAAAAAATATTCTTATATCCTAGGCTGCAAAATAATCAATTTTTCGGAACATGTTTTTGGATAGCATCTCTCAATGCCTTAGTAACTGTTGGAAGAATTCTTGGATCATTTACCTTGGGTATGATGTAATCCTCCCTTAGATAAGTATCATTTACAATTCCTGCAATAGCATTTGCAACCGTTACAAGCACATCTTGGCTCAAGGTTTTGGCTCTTATATCAAGCAGAACTCTAAGAACAGACGGGAATACGACAGCGTTATTGATTTGATTTGGAAAATCGGATCTACCTGTGGCTACAATTCTTGCCCTTCCTTGCATGGCATCAGTAGGAAGTATTTCAGGGTCAGGGTTACTCAGTGCAAATACTATTGCATCATGATTCATTGATTGTACCATTTGATGATTTAGTATACCTCCTTTTCCAGATACACCGATAAATACATCAGCTCCTTCAATTATATGCGCCAAGTCTCCAGTCAATCTCCTTGGATTAGTTTTTTGGCTTATTTCCAATTTGTATTGGTTTTTCGTATCGTCATCGTTATTGTTAACCCTATCAATTGACAAAGCTCCTTTGCTATCTGTTACAACAATATCCCGACATCCTGCCTCATATAAGATCTTAACTATACCGTATCCTGCTGAGCCTGCTCCTGCTATCACCAATTTTATTGCTTCTAGCTTTTTGCCCACTATTCTAAGTGAGTTTATCAGTGCTGCAAGGGTAATAACAGCAGTTCCATGTTGGTCATCATGAAAGATTGGGATAGATAGGATTTCTTGCAAACCTTCTACTATTTCCAATACCTTAGGCGACTCGATATCTTCTATGTTTATGGCTCCAAATATTGGTTCAATTTCTTTAACAAATCGAATTATCTCATCCTTGTTCTGAGTAGATATACAGAGTGGAAAAGCATTGATGCCGCCTAAGATCTTGAATAAAACTGCTTTTCCTTCTATAACAGGAATTGCTGCCTCTGGGCCCACATTTCCCAAACCAAGTACTCTTGTTCCATCACAGACTATAGCAACATTATTCCATTTTGATGTGTAATCATATACCAATTCCCTATTGTTACTTATTTCTTTTGAGACATATGCTACCCCTGGAGTGTAAATCAAACCAAGAGTTCCTTTTTCTTCTTCAAAGAGATTTTCCACCGATATTCTGCTTTGAATTTCTATCTTGCCTTTCAACATTCGGT
>DAIUEZ010000006.1:1533-30882 GCA_036844865.1 Nitrososphaera sp.
GCACCCCCATTATCTTCGTTTGTGCTACTTCTTTTAGCGTAAGTTGCCTACAAAAATTTTTGTGAATAGAGTATATGATCTATTGATGTAGATAATGGGTCCTTATTGCAGTTTTTATACTTATTAAGACTTCCAATACTCGGAGAATAGATATGCCCTCCGACCAACAGCCAAATCGCCTACAAAGATTATGTAAAGGTGTTATTACAAAAGATTCTTCCATTAGGTTTGCAGGAATAGCGAACCAGATGGGAAATCTAATTGAGGCAGCTTATAGAGAGGGTTTACAGCCTTTGATGGATAGGCAAGAAACTGAACATTATACTATCCAGACTGTCTTACGTGCGTCAACACGAGAAACTTTTGAGAACAAGATAGGCAAGCAACGGTATGCCATAGCTGTTTATGAAAAGTTGATTCGTGCAACGGTTCCAATTGTCATAATGGTCCGTCACCAGTACAATAAAGACACAAATCAAAAAAAACAACAACAAGAAAAGCAAGAGTTTAAATGGTTTTACTTATTGATATCGTTTGATCTGGGTTCTGATGTAATATCTATTATTGAAGACAAGATATTACCACTAATTGAGCAATTTCAGAGAGATTCATTGGTTACTTAGATATGAAGTAGTATTTTCTTGCCTCGCCATACTTATCAAAAAGTTATAAGATAGCAGATGATTTTAATTAACTGTTCATGGTCTGACGCTGCCCTTTCATAGAGATAAAACGATACATACAACTAGTATAAATGAGCAGATCAACAAATCTCATCTCAGATGCAAGATAGTGAGAACAGATTGTCAAGTGTGGAGGCAAGACATCGAAGGAACAAGATTTAATGGACAAGTGGCAGAAGAAGTTGACAGAGCAGATATAAATAATCTGAATATAATTAAACAGAATGATCTACATCAACAATAATGTAATGTATACTGGTTATTTGTAATCGCACTAGCAAAGAACCGTAACATTATCTATAGCAGAAGGCAGTAATAAACCAATATTGGATAAATATAAGTTGATTATAAGTTGATGATGATTTATTCCATCATTACGCCTGATGGTAATTATTATTATTTAGGTTTTGTTGGCAGATCTTGCTATCATCTTATCGTGTATGAGCATTATGAGCATCATACTAGCAATATTAATCTCAAATATTATTCTAAATTACTAAGAAACATACTCGAAAAGATGGTAATATAGATTTATAACCATAGGATATCGAATAACTGATACACAAAGCATGGTAGAATCAGGCGGCAAACGGATAGTTCTGACTGCAGACCGCAGTTTGATGACAAACTACAGGGGCAACTTTCTCTATGGCTTTATTGCATGTGGCCCCTATGAGCTTTTACCAGAATTTGTATTTGACAAGATCTTTTGTCCAAGTGTTGAGACTGACCCTAACACTGGAGAGGTTAAGGTTGCACAGTGCGGTTTGAGAAGGATCGAAGCAGCGCTTTTAAAAGAATACAGACGCGAGGAGATCCTTCTTGCCCATCCTGAGATGCTCGACAAGTGCGTTGGCCCAGAGACAAAGGTCATCGGCATCAATGTCATGGATCCACTTGGTATGGCGCCAGTGACGACAACAATGTCTCCAGAAAAACTCTCATATGTAGCCATGAAGTTTAAAAAAATGTGCGCTTCTATTATTCAGCTAAAGAAGAAATACAATTTCAAGGTGGTCGTCGGAGGTAACGGCTCGTGGGAACTTGCCAAGCCCGACAGGATGAAGATTCACGGTATTGATACAGTGGTCATTGGCGAGGCAGACGAGCTGGCTCTTGATCTTTTCCATGACTTGGAGGCCGGTGACGCGCCAGAACTCCTGCATACCTTTGTACGCAACATCGAAAATATCCCCATGATGCAAGGACCGACGGTCAATTCCCTCATTGAGGCTATGCGTGGCTGCGGTAGGGGCTGTGACTTTTGTGATGTCAACAAGCGCTCAAAGAAGGACTTTCCACTTGCAAGACTACAGAAAGAGGCCAAGATTAACCTTGATTATGGTTTTGATTCCATCTGGCTACAATCTGACGAGATGCTACTTTACGGTTGTGATAACAAAGACTTTATTCCAAACGCAGATGCAATCACTGAGCTGTGGAGCGGCTTGAAATCTACAGGTGCACGCTTTGTTGGAACAACTCACATGACGCTTTCTGCAGTTGCGTCCTCGCCCGACCTTATAAAAAAGATGTCCGAGATCAATGAAATGAATGCCGCTGGCGGCAGATGGCTTGCAACCAACCTAGGGGTCGAGACAGTTGCTCCAAGGATGGTCAAGAAGCACCTTGGTGTGAAGACAAAGCCATTTCAACCCGAAGAGTGGGGTTCAGTGGTAAGAGAAGGCTGTAAGATACTTAATCAAAACAATTGGTTTCCTGCACTTACATTAATCATAGGATGGCCTGATGAAACACCGGACGAAACACAATACACGATCGATCTTATCGACGACTTTAGACAAATGAACATGCGCGGCTTAGTTGCACCGCTACTTTATCAAGACTTTTCTGAAAAGAACTCGATGCATTTTGGCAACCTAAACGAGGCACAATTCACACTATTCTGGAAATGCTGGGAGCACAATCTGCGCGTGATAAATGACATTATTCCGATCATCATCAGGAATAAGACATACGGTCCAGCAATGAAGGTCTTTATGGCAGCGCTCATAAAGTCCGGCACCTGGGCAGTTATGAGATATCTGCGCGGGCTCTCAAAAGAATTGTTCAATGGACAAATACCAGAAGACATAGTCGAGCGATACTCACGCAAACAGTCTGTAACTGCTACGATGCCGTCACGGCTCTAGCAGTTCCTTATTGTAGATTCTTAATTGCTTCCTCTGCAAGCGTTGCAACTTTGGGTGTCAGGACTACAAAGTAATTCTTGTCTGCACGCTCTACCGATGTCACAGGCCGGTATTTCTTTGTCGAGATGTCAAATTCTACAAGGCCGGGGTCCAGTTTTCCTTTAGTATATATCATCATTAAAATCTCTCCTGAAAGTGGAGTCAATGGCACAAGAGAGAAGACATATCCCTTGTACGAACTAATGGGCATGACCTGCTTCATGTATGGTGCAACAGAAACAAGGTAGAGAAAAACATCCTCTACTGTAGCAAATTCTTCAAATTCAAACTTCATCATTCTACTCGCATTTTACCAAGATATAAGGCTTTAAAAAGTAAAAAGAAATATTAGCCGTACGATTCGAACTTGATGTCGTAGCCTCCGTCCTTTCTCTTATTGCGCTCAGTGACAAAGCCTTTCGGAATCAAATAATCCAGAGCTCCGTCTACTGTTCCCTGCCAGCCGCAGATGTAAAATGATGTGTTTTCTGGCGTGACCTTTTCACCCACTAGCTCCTCAAGGGGAGACAGATCCCTGCCTGGCTTTGGCCTGAGGAATGACTCAACTCTGCCTTTCTGTCCGCTCCACGACCTGTTGAACCACTCCTGTGGCCTGCTGATACTTGCACGGTAGCGGAAGTTCCACTTGTCACGGCCTTTATCAATACTCTCATCTTCAAGAGACGTCAGAAGATCCCTGTAGCCAAGCTCATCAACATAACTTGCACCATGCAGCACGACTATTTCGCGCTTGCTTCCTATTGCCTTGAGATGAAGGGAGTATGACACGAACGGAGCAAGGCCTGTTCCTCCGCCGATCAGAACCATCCTTCGATCGTCTGGCCTGCCGTCATGAAGCTTTTCGTTTATTGTGAAAATGCCTGTAGGCTTAACCCATAATATTTCGTCGCCTTCCTTTTTGTTAAACAGCTCAGTTGTGAGCCTACCAGGCACCGGCTTCCGTACCCAGCGTATGTATAGTTCAAAGCGCTTCTTCTGCTCAGGAGGTGATGCGATAGAGTAAGCCCTACGGACTATTTTGCCTTCGCTTTGGATATGGAAGCCAAGCGTGACAAACTGACCAGCCTTAAAGTCGGGAACTGGGCCATTGTCTGGAGTAATGTAGAAGATGCCAAGATCCTCCTTAATTATTTGTATGTATGATAGCTTGGCTTTATTGTCAACTACCATGTTACTTCTGAAGTTCAGAAAACGGGCAAATAAATACATTTTTAATTTTCAGGCGTATTAGTGCCTGCTCAAAGGGACAAAAATAAGCAAATTTTATTTGATTCTGGCTCCAATCTAATGTTATATAAATATGGTAGACTGGCTCAAGGGAAAGAGCTTTGGAGGCTCTGATGAGATCGATCAGCTTAACAAGACCATAAATGAGCAAAGCGACGATCAGAGGAAGATCATTTCTCAGTTCAACAAGGCCATGAATGAATTTGCAACTGAGCGGTCGCTTGAAACTTGCCTTGATGCCCTTAACTTGTCGATGCAGCTTGCCAACATCAGAGGAAAGTTGGCAGAGTCGTACGAATACTATGCTAGGCTATTAGAACGAGAAATAACAAGGTTAAGCAGAACAAAACCACCACCATCCTAGCCTGATACATGATTTGCAGAGACAATTCTTTTTTCAGACAGCGCATATATAGGACCAACTATTCTTGGCAGTGGCGCTTGCTTTAGAGTTAGTGATATACTATGCGGTTCCTTATAGTACCCAGTCTTTCTATCGTTATTTCAACCACGTCTCCATCCTTTAGATATTTTGGCTCTTTCATTGACATTGCTACTCCAGCAGGCGTTCCTGTGGAAATGATGTCGCCTGGCTCAAGCGTCATGGTCACGCTAAGTGTGGAAATTATCCGCCTGATAGGGATAACCATATTTGAACTCGATGAGTTTTGGCGTGTTTCGCCATTAACCTTGGTTGTTATGCGAAGGTTCTGAGGATCTGAGATCTCGTCCTTAGTCGTTATCCACGGTCCACATGGAGCAAAAGTATCGATTCCCTTACCTCGCGTGAACTGCTTGTCCTTGAACTGAATATCTCTTGCAGAAACATCATGTAGTATCATGTATCCAAAGACAGAATCAAGTGCTTTATCTTCTGGCACCTTCTTCGTTTCTTTGCCAATGACAACTGCAAGCTCGGCTTCATAGTCAAGACGGGTTACGAATGATGGACATATAATGTCTTTGAACGGCTCATTAAGAGCAGTTCTTGGCTTCATGAATATCACGGGCTCATCTGAAGGAGTCAGCCCCGCGTCACGCGCATGATCGTAATAGTTAAAGGCAAGACAGACTATCTTTGGAGGGTTTGGTATAGGCACTAAGAGCTCGACATCGCTCACTTTATGATTGAATTTCAGCTTTGACTTGTGATGCTTGACCTCGTCAAGCCATCCTCTGAACACAAAGTCCTTGATGTTTAGTGGGACAGGTATGCCTGTCTGCTGCTGTATTTCCGACCTCGTGACAATGCTTTTTCCATCATCAGATAAGATGCTATACGTTTCCTTTACCTTGCTATCTCGGATTCTTGCTACCTTCATTGTCGATTTACCTATGCGTCATTATCGCGATTTGATTACCATCGATTC
This sequence comes from Nitrososphaera sp., assembly GCA_036844865.1. GTDB lineage: Archaea > Thermoproteota > Nitrososphaeria > Nitrososphaerales > Nitrososphaeraceae > Nitrososphaera. The sequence goes on from DAIUEZ010000006.1 coordinate 7,027, forward strand.
TGCAAAATCCAAATCTCACGAATTGAACCCGTGTGTCAGGCCCAAGACGAGACACAAAAGATTCTGCAAAACCTTGTGATATTTCAAGGCTGTTAGTGTTGTACTCTTCATCGCTCATGTAGAGTTCCTTGGGAATCATGACCTTATAGTCAATCATATCATTCTTTGCAATCCACTGTATTTTCGGCATGGATTGCCGGATCTCGTTACCACTAGTCTCAGCTGTTATTGTGAAGTGAGCACCATTCTTCCGATCTATGCTCGTCACCTTAACGTTATACAACTCAATGAGCCGAAATTCGGCTCCAACCTTTAGCCCTGCTGCGTCATCTTCAGATATAAAGAATTGGTCGCCGACCTTCACTGTCCTCATCCCAAGGTTGGCATCAGTGGGATGGTTCTTAAGTACGACCTCTGTTTCTGGACCGCCCCTGACATACATTTCGACAGGGTTTTTTACAAAGAACAGCCGTAGCGATATTGGATCTATTATCTTCCTGTTTAAAGCTTCTAGGCTTTCAAAAGGAGGTTTGGTTTCTGCAAGCGTAAGGCCAAGCGACAGCACAAATTTGCGTATCGCCTCGGCCACAAAGCCCCTCCTTCTAAGCGCAGCAAGTGTTGGAAGCCGCGGATCGTCCCAGCTTCTGATTGTGCCATTTTCTATAAGTGGCTTTATCTTTCGCTTTGAAACTGGAATTCCTTCAAACTCTAGCCTCGAAAACTCAATAAGGTACGGCTTTCTCAGACTGAGCCTGTCAAGAATTGCAAAATAGAGCGCATTGCGAAGCTCATATTCTTTTGTCCTAAAAGCATGTGTTACGCCGTCGATGCTGTCTTCAATTGGAGCCGCAAAGTCATAGGTCGGCCAAACGCGCACTCTATTGCCTAGCTTAGGATGATCAGAGTCTATTATCCTGAAAAGCGCTGGATCACGCATAGCAGTATTCTGGTCGGCCATGTCGCCCTTGAATCGCACGATGGCTTCATTCTGCTCATATGAGCCATTGAACAATTTTCCGATCCTATCCAGCGCGGTCGCAGGATCGCGCCTGCACTCGCAAGGGATGCCCCTTGCTCGGAGGTTATGTATCATCTCCTGGCTACAAATGCATACATATGCGCCATCCGCCTCGATCAGCCTTCTTCCGTAATTATGCAAGAGCTCAATGTCGTCTGAAGTATTCTTAACAATATCAGGCTTAACTCCAAGCCATTTCAGTCCTTCAATTATGGCATCGTAATATTCTATCTTTTCGTTGAGCGGGTTTGTATCATCAAATCGGAGAATCAACTTGCCGCCATACATTCGGGCGTACTCTTCGTCAATTATAGCTGCCTTAGCATGTCCAATATGCGGGTAACCATTTGGCTCAGGCGGAAATCGAGTAACTACCTTGCCCTGCATGGCTCCCTCAAGCGGAGGTAGTTGTTGTTGTTTCTGGTCTGATATCTGCTTTTTTGTAGTCACCTCGCTAGGTAAAAGCTCTTCAAGAAGCGATTTTTGATCTGCAAGCGAAAGCGCATTTATTTGCTGCACAACTGCCTTGATTTCAGAGATAAGTAACTTTATTTGGCTACGCAATTCTGGCTTCAAGCCGACGAACTTAGCGATTACCGCGTCAGATTGTGCCTTACCACCATGCTCAACTGAATTCTTCAATGCAATGATTTTGATGAGTTTCTCAGTATTTGGATCAATTGGCACGTGTTACTACAGACTCCTGCCGACTACAAAATTTGCCGAGAACTGAAGAGCTCTTCTGGCATCAGAGTTATTGTAACCTTCAATTGACCTGATTGCTTCATTTAAGTATCTTCTGGCCTCATTTCTCACATCCTGTTCTATGCCAATATGAGAGATGACCCTGACAGCCTCCTTGATATCTTGGTTCAAAGCCCTCCCTCTTGTACCAAATACCCTCTTGATCTTTTCTGTGTCTTCTTTGTTAGCATTTTTCAGAGCAAGCAGTATTGGATACGTCTTCTTGCCTTCTCGAATGTCATTGCCTGCTGCCTTACCTGTCAGCTTAGGATCGCCTATCACACCTATTAAATCATCTATCAACTGGAAAGCAATACCAATGTTGCGGCCAAATGAAGAGAGGTTTCTGATATCGCTAGTGGTGTGATTTGGAGATGACAGCGCGCCAAGTGCGCACGATACTTCAAAGAGCGTAGCAGTCTTTTTGCCAATCATGTCGATGTAATGCTGTACAGTTGGAAACTTGGGGCTTGATGCCACTTCTACATCTATTGCCTGTCCCTCGCATATTTCTGTGCATGCAAATGAAAGATGCTCCACCATGTCAATTACCGACTTGTCAGAAATTCCTGCCTTTCTACAGTTAAAGGTTAACAGTTCAAACGCTTTTGAGAATAGGATGTCTCCTGCAAGAATTGCAAGTGGCATGCCATAGTATCTGTGCACAGTTGCAGCTCCATGCCGCATTTCATCATTGTCCATGATATCGTCATGTACAAGCGTAAAGTTATGAATAAGCTCAACTGCAGCGGCTGCAGGAAGAGCCCTCTCGGCACTTCCCCCTAGCATTTCGCAGCCCTTGAGGACCATGAATGGCCGTAAGCGTTTGCCTCCCGTGCGAATATAATGTGACGAAGCCTGGTAAAGCTCTTTTGGCTTGCCTTCAACAAATGCAAGTATAAAGTTGTTGACGGTAGAAGCATAAGATTCCAGCTCGCTTTTGATGCTGCCTGCCTTCATGTACGGCTACTAACCTCATGTGCTAGCATTCCTGTCAATATATATCTTGAGCTAGCAAGTTCAGTGATATTTTTGGCCCCAACAAGAAACATCGTGCTCTTAAGCTCTGCAAGAATTGTATCTGCAAATGCAAAGAGGCTTTCGCGTGACTGCGCAGCTGTTTGAAGAAACGGATATGCCATTGCGGCCATGTTAGCACCAAGTGCTATGCACTTTGCAACTTCGAGCCCATTGCGCAGACCACCTGATGCGATGAGCGGCACTTTCACTGCGCGCCTAACCTCTATGAGGCTGGCAGCCGTCGGAATGCCCCAGTCCCAGAACATCTCACCAAGGTGCTTCTTCAGATCGTCTTTGAGAGATTCTGCCCGTAACTTTTCAACACCAGCCCAAGTAGTGCCGCCAGCCCCAGCGATATTGATCGCTGAAACGTTGGCCATCTCCAGTTTTATGGCAACCTCTTTTGAAATCCCTGCGCCCACCTCCTTGACTATCAGTGGTACATCTATGGTCTTGGCAAGCTCTGAAATCTGGGCAAGAACTCCCTTATAGCGTGGCTCGCCCTCTGGCTGTACAAGCTCCTGCAGCGGGTTCAAGTGCACCACCAACGCATTTGCCCCAATCATTTTTACTATTTTTTTAGCTTCGTCCACCGTGAACCCTTTAGAAAGTTGTGCCCCGCCTATGTTTGCTATTAAGAACGCATTTGGTGCATTCTTTCTTGCTATTGAATAAGTGGCAGCAAGCTCTTCACTTTTAAGTCCTGCCCTCTGACTCCCAAGCCCCATGCCAAAGCCATATTTTTCTGCCAGCTCTCCCAGCCTGCCGTTGATCACAGTTGCCTCGTCAGTACCGCCAGTCATAGAGTCGATTATAATCGGTGCCGAAAATCTTTTCCCAAGAAAAGTCATCGAAGTGTCAATATCATCATAGTTCATCTCAGGCAGAGCGTTATGCACTAGCCTGACATATTCCAAGTATGTAGAGATAGTTCTTGCCTGTACGTTCTTCTGAAGTGGAATGTCTATACCTTCCTTTTTGCGCTGCTTGATTACCTCGATATCAGAGGACGCGTCAAAAGCGTCTGGCAACTAGCTCTTTCTCCCCTTTACCACTGTACCAACCTTTACCGTGCCTTTTGCTGCCTCTGTAATGCGTTCGGGTATAAGTCCGTTTATTATCACTACATCCATTCCGTGTGATGCAATCTTAAATGCTTCTGTAACCTTTCTTTGCATTCCACCCGTTGCGTCAGTGCCTGCCTTGAAGTATTCAATCGATTTGCTCTTGTCTTCGATCCGTATTTCCTCTACAAGTTCTCTTCTCACACTGTCTTTGTATACTCCATCGACATTGGTCGCAAATATGATCCTTAACGGTCGCAGCGCTCTTGCCAGAATTGTCATAAGTGCATCGCCGGATAGGATAGAATATTTTGTACCTCCAATGTAGACTATGTCACCAAATGTAACCGGTATTACCTTTGACTGGGCCATAGCATAGACGTGCCTTATCCGTGCTAACATTGGCTTGTGGCCTGTTGTAAGAGCCGATGGTGGCATGCCATATGGATTAAGCCCCATCCCCATCATGGAATTGACGATTATCTGATTAAGTGCGATCATTGATTCATGCACTATGGAGACTCCATGGAAGTCATAGTTGGCCGGCTTAGTATGCATATTATATTTTACTGACCAGTAGTGGCCAAACGAGCCGCCGCCATGCACAATTATGATGGGAACACCTAATTGCGTCAGAGCGCGCGAGATGCCATGTATTGCATCAATATTAGCTGTGAGTGGCTTTTCCTTAAAGGTGACAACAGAGCCACCCAATTTGATAAGAGTAAGTCCTTGCAACAATAAAATGCATATAGTTTTTGAAGTGAATTTAAGTTTTGATTTACACTTCAGCTTCTTCACTACCAAATAATAATAATGATAATATTGCCACTATTAGAGTCAGATAAATCAGGAAAGCAGTTGCACCACTTTAGCTACTTTAGCTACTCAAGCTCTGATAATTGCTGCCTGCAACTACGGGTATGCCTTGAAAATGCAAGAAGGTCTTAGGATTAGATCGAAAGCACATTCATAGTCTATTGCAGAACTCTTTTCTTCAATCTTTATAGCAGATATGCTGCATCATTTTATAATGGCAAGCAGCGAAGGACCTAGGATATTGTGGGAGCAGCTGAAGGGCAAGAAGGTAAAGACAAACGATGGTCATGATGTTGGTGAGATCAAAGAGGTGACACAGAACTACATACGCGTAGAGAAGGGAATAGTTAACAAAGACAAGTCGTGGATCCCAAAGTATCTAGCCGACGCCTACGACGGGAAGGTTCTCTGGCTCGTGATCGGTGACGACGAACTAGCAAAGGGGTATTCGTATACAACAGAGCCAGCTAGGGAGCAGTATGCACATGACTTTGAAGCATTCAAAGCTACACCTTACGGACAGAGAGTAGTCCAGCTTCCGGATTTTGAGCAGAACATACGTATAATAGAAGAAAGAAAGCCCAGTACAGGCACAAACTCTAGCGAGGAATACAAGAATATCCGAGACCTAGAATAGTGATGTATGTAGTATTAGACAGAGCAAGGTAGTCTAAACCATCTAACAGGGTGCGGCAGCTCTTCGTCGCATGATGCCTAGCTGATCCAGAATCAAAGATATCATGGAATTTACAAGATCAAAAGTCAATTATTTCAGCAAATTAGAAGCTGTAATGCACTTTAGAAGAATGCATATCTCTGGCTGCACAGCCTAAGGTCAGTCAACTTCTTTTTGTAAAAAAAGGTTCATTTATCACAGCTTTGAGATGTCCTGATAAACGGAATGAATAGAAACCGATCTATTACTGTCGGCAAAAATAGATGGTCTCGATGTTGTGCTTTAACATAGCCATAATAACCACCATATTGATAGCAAATCATAGTTGTACCATACTATACAAGACACGATTTTCTATCGTTATTCTAATGTAGTGACTAATGGAAGTTTGATAAACTATGGTGCGTGCCAGCAATAACTCTCCTTCTGTTCTAAGCGGGATTCCGCTGAGCAGCCAACCGGAGCAGGTGCAGGACCTTATGCTCTATTTAGCCTTGCTCCACCCGGGTCGGCAGTTTCATTCCAGTATCAGAGACCTCAGGCTATTCACCATCATCGTGGCATTCTGGCTGGATATCTTTTCTGTTCCGTTGCCAGCCGTCTTCGGCTAATTATCGCTAATTCGGGTGCCTGCAGTGAGGGAGGAGTTTCCTCTCTTTCGAGTGACCCGCCCACTGGCTCACACATGATATCAATGGACAGAGTTGGTATTAAACCTAGGCGTTACTTACTAGTCTTCCTAAAATAATTTCTTATCAATTGAGGAAAGTACTCTTTTTCCAGCTCAATTACTTGCTCTTGTGTTTCTGCATCTGCATAGTCATGTAGAAGGTCGGCATTGAGCTCAAGAAATGTGTGGCCCCACTTGAACTTGTCCATCATTTTTGCCGCAAGCTCCTTTTCATTCAAGATGTAGAGGGCGCCAGCAAGCGCCTCTACACTTGATAGCTTGTCCAGCTTGGCGTAGTTAGTCGGGTTTGCAGCCAACATCGCAGGGAGCCTTCTTGCTATTCCATGAGCGGCAAGGCGCTGATGCTTTAACACCTCCTCTGCATGCTCCCATGAGCAATCAATAGCACATACAGAATCTGCCACTGTACGGTCGCGTCTCAAAACAGGATCCTCTGAGAATGGGTTAAGCACAATAGCAGTCTTTGAGATAGACTTGATTGGCGTTGCTAAGCGAAACCGGACCAGCTTGGCCGCCGTACACTTGGAAGGATCGTCTTGGTGGAGCATATAGATTAGCGGCTTCATGCTATATCATATTTAGCCAAGATCATTAAAGTTTTTATTCGCTTGACTTTCACTTGTTGCATGCCGCCAGCGATATCTACAATGCATTTTCCATTTGAGTTAAAAAGGGATCAGATGGAGGCTGCCAAAGCATGGATTGATAACGGCTGTCGTGGATCCGTCATCTTTAGCACTGGCACAGGTAAGACCGAGATTGCATTTGAGTGTGCAAGGTGGGCGGCTAAGCTGTCAGGACAAGATCGCTTTACAATATTGTTTCTGGTTCCAAGGATAGTGCTGATAGAACAAAATGTTAGGCGTCTGCGACGGTATGGCATTTCTGATGACCACATCGGCATTTACTACGGGGAGCGCAAGGACATTAGAGAGATCACTATCAGTACATATCAGAGTGCTATCAATAATTACAACCTGATAAGAAACGCCAACATGGTAGTACTTGATGAAGTCCATCTTGTCAGTGAAAGCGCAGTTGCATTTGACAGCATCTTTGATATTATTGTAGAAGATTCTCGCAAGGCGATTCTAGGACTCACCGCGACCATAAACGAAAACGACCCAAAATATCAAACAATCCTAACTGTTGTTCCACCTGTAAAGAAATACATGATCAAAGATGCAGTCACCGATGGCAGGCTTGCCAAGCCCATCGTCGAGCCAGTACAGGTCAGATTTACGTCGGAGGAGCAAAAAAGTTATGATGAGGCAAGTACAGCAATAAAGGATATCTCAAGAAAGCTTCGGGCCTATGAGCCTGAGAAGATGACCAAGATACTAATGCGTGGCGGGTCGCGGGCGTCAATGGCAAAAATATGGTTTGCTCATGTGCGAAAGCGCAAAGAATTGCTCAGCGCTACTAGACAGAAGCTACTCAAGGCAGCTGAGCTGGTCAAGAAGCACACAGGAGAGCGCATCATGATCTTTAGCGAAACTATTGACTCAATTCAACAACTAAAGTCAATATTGGAAGCAGATGGAATACCAGCGCAAACAATACACAACGGAATCAAACCAAAAGAGAGGAAGGAGATCCTGGAAAGCTGGGGTAAAGATTATTTTCCATTACTGTCGGTGCACACGCTTGAAATTGGGTACGATGTACCGCAAGTAGGAATTGCAATAATTATTGCTAGCACATCTAATATGAACCAGGTGGCGCAGAGGATTGGTCGAGTTATAAGGAAAGTAGATGGAAAGGATCAGGCGCTCGTATATGTAGTGTACGTTAGCGGTACCAAAGATGACAATGTGCTAAAGGTTGTCAGGGCGGCAGTTGAAAAAGCAGATGGAAGAACTGCTATGGTTCGAGTCTCAAAAGACAAAAGGCCGACGCATGGTCAAAAGACTATCACAAAATTCTCATAGGTCCATACAGGTAGACAACATGCCGCCCACATGATCAAAGTATGAATCGATGTCCATTTCGACTACCTTACCTGCATCAATATTTATGATATACGTTATGTGTAGCCGTCCGTTTAGAATTTCATCTTCAGTCACAGGGGGATTCTTGTAATATTTATCACACAATACTTTGACTTTTTTGATTTCACTAGGCCTTCTGTCACGAGGTGGGCGCCTGAACAGGGCCGGTATTGGAAGAATGCTGACAGGAGGGGTCGCCAAGACGAACTGATTCGCGTACTTGCTATAGCGTGCTACCTTGCTTGCAATCCTTGCAGCATAGTAGGACAGCGGATCGAGTGCGTGCTCCGGTGGAATAAAGCCGGTCTCAATTTCAACGATGGCTGCACCGTCCCCCTTTTCCGCATACACATCACAGATCAAAATATCTGTAAGCTGCTTCTCCACGTCAACTTTATAGCCGTAGCGGATCAGGTGCTTGGCGCATACAAGCTCCATCGCTGAATGATTTATCTTGACAAGATTTCTCATGTAGAGCTCGATGAGTCTGTTCTTTACAAAGTTCATTCTCTCGACTATTTCTTCAGACTCGCCGGCTGACATTCTGCCAGAAAGCGATGTCACGTCTGCAACAAAGCGCTGTAAATCCAATTACCACAACAATATAGTCAAGTATAGTTTAAAGATGATGCTCAATTAGCAACATTAAAAATTCCCCAAGAGCCATGCTTAGGTTATAATGTCACTCTCAACAATCAATAAGATAACCGTTCTTGGGTCTGGTATTATGGGCCACGGTATTGCTCAGGTATCTGCAATGGCCGGCTACAATGTAGCCTTGCGCGACATCGAGAAGTCTTTTCTTGACAAAGCAATGGAGAAGATAAAATGGTCGCTCAACAAGTTGGTTGAAAAGCAGAAGCTGTCGCAGACCGAGGCAGACAAGATCTTTGCTAGAATCGCACCAGTAGTTGACCTAGAGCAGGCTCTCAAAGGTACAGACTTGCTCATTGAAGCAGTACCAGAGGACATGAACTTAAAAAGGAAGGTATATGCAGAGGTTGACAGCCTTGCAGAGAGCAGTACGCTTTATGCTTCAAACACAAGCACTCTTCCAATCACAGAAATGGCTGCGCTTACAAGTAGGCCAGAGCGATTTGTCGGCCTTCACTTTTTCAATCCGCCACAGCTGATGCCCTTAGTAGAAGTTATACCTGGAGGCAAAACCAACCAAAGCGTGATTGACATGGCAATAGATCTTGTGCAGAAGCTTGGTAAGCAGCCAGTGCTCTGTAAAAAAGATGTCGCTGGCTTTATTGTCAACCGCATATTTATACCGCTTGTTCACGAAGCTGTCTACTGCCAAGAAAGAGACAACGTTCCAATGACCACTATCGACTCTGCAGTCAAATTCAAGTTAGCATTCCCAATGGGGATATTCGAGCTTGCCGACTATAGTGGCCTTGACGTAATACACAAAGCAACTGTTGAGATGTACTCTCGAGACAAGAAGGTCATCCGGCCACATCCTAAGATAAAACAGCTGTTTGACGAAAAGAATTTAGGCCAAAAGTCAGGGAGGGGCTTTTTTGAATATAAAGGCGACAAGTATGAGCGTATAAACCTGACAGAGCAAGAGGCTGCAAAGTACAATCCAACCGCGCTGATCGGAGTGGCTGCCAACAACGCAGCGTGGCTTATTTCAAATGGGGTATGCAGCAAAGAAGATTTGGAAAAGGCACTCAAGCTAGGCATGGGGTTGAAAAAGGAGCTATTCACCACAGTACAGGAATTTGGTGTTAAAAACATTATTCGCAATCTGCAAGATTTGGCTGCAAAATATGGGCCATTCTACGATCCTGATCCATATTTGGTCAAATATCAAGATTAGCAATTCTTCCGACTCATTTTGCTTTCACAGTAGTAGCAAGTATCATTTCTACTGCTGTCTTTGCATCTTTTGCAACAGTTATTGAGACCCTGTTGCGCTCATCCAAAAACTTACCCCCATAAATATCTGCTACACCTCCGCTTCCCGATATCGCTACCATTGTCTTCTTAGTCATATATCCTACACCTAGCTCAATGAGAGTCCCTACGCCCCCACCTACTGCGATTATTCCATCAGCAGAAGATGCAACAACAAAATCTCTTGCATAGCCTATGCCAGTGCATACCACAATGTCGCAATATTCATTCGCATACAAGAACTCCTCCTGCGGTATTATCCCAACTGTAGTGCCGCCGTATTCTTTTGCGCCCTTGCATGCAGATTCCATTACACCGCCAAGCCCTCCACAGATCAGCACTGCGCCAGCACATGCAATTTCCTTGCCCACTTCATATCCCATCTTGCTTGCAATGTCAGTACACCTGTCCTTATTGTAGCCAATCACAGCAATCTGTAACTTGCGCACAGGCCTGAGCAATAATCATTGTCAGAATTATAGTTTTCGCAGAGTATTTGTTTTTACTATACAGATAAGAAAAATCAAATCAAAAGGGAAAGAAGCTAGCAGATATACTCTTGCATAGACCATAATTCTATTTTTGCATTGGTGATAATTGTGACAAATCGGCTTGAGTTCATGCCACTAAGCTGTAGGTGATGTCGGAAGCTAATTGATGGGACAATATAATGCTCCAAAATTCATCCTAAAAACCGTTCAGGCCATTCCTCTTCAGAAGTGCAATTAACTCTAAAGTTAGGCCTTAAGAGTAAATACAAAAAAATAAGTTTTGTGTTTTGCATTCTTTTCCAAGCAGAGAAGAGTTGGAAAAAGAGTGCCGCCTAGTGCGTCTTATTATATGAAAGCCGCAATACCGAAAGTGTTCCTGCCTGCCTACCAATTCATGCTATTGCAATACCTGTAACAACCAAGACTTAAAACTGTAACATGAGAAGTCATATTATGAAGTTCCGCGATAGGATTGATGCTGGCAACCTTCTTGCAGAAAGGTTGGCCAAGCATGGATACGCCCCCGCGACAGTGCTTGGCATTCCCCGGGGAGGCGTCATACTAGCGGATATTGTAGCCAAGAAGCTTGCCGCAGACTTTGACATTGTGATACCAAGAAAACTCGGAGCACCAGAGAACGAGGAACTTGCAATAGGGGCGGTGATGGAGGATGGTACTTCGTACATCAATAGATATATCGTAAGTGCGCTGCGAATACCACAGCACTACATTGAAAGCGAAAGAGTACGTCAGGCCGCAGAAATCAGGCGCAGATCTGCAGCATACAGAAAGCCGGATCTTAGTTATAACATTGCAGACAAAAACGTGATTATAGTTGACGATGGCATTGCTACAGGTGCTACAGTCATTGCTTCTGCAAGGTGGGCAAGAAAACAGCACCCATTAAGCCTCACTATCGCGGTTCCAGTCGCACCCTCTCAATCTGTGGAGATACTAGAACAGGAGTACGATTCTGTTATAGTACTGCACATGCCTCATGATTTCGGATCAGTCGGACAGTTTTATGAGGAGTTTGGACCAGTCTCTGACGATCAGGTGACTCAGATAATGCGTTCAAGGGGTCTATTGCTGTAGAACTAATATATGGCATCAATATTGTCAAAACTGAATGAAATTTCGCATAAAAGACACCACACTTGCCAACGAAGGCAGGAACCGTATCGAGTGGGCAGAAGCCCACATGCCTGTACTGGTTGCACTGCGTCAGAAATACGAAAAAACCAAGCCTCTTAAAGGGATAAGGGTTGCGGGATGTCTACATGTTACAAAGGAAACCGGAGTCCTTGTTAGGACCCTCAAAGCTGCCGGCGCCGAGCTATCATGGTGTGGCTGCAATCCATTGAGCACGCAGGATGATGTTGCTGCCTCTTTAGCTCAGGATGAAGGTATTTCGATATTTGCAAGCAGAGGCGTAACGCAGCAGGAGTATTATGATGATATTCATTCTGCTATGATGATTGAACCACATGTCACTATTGACGACGGCGCAGATCTGACCGTTGAAATGCATAAGAAAAATTTTAACTCAATAAAAGGAGGTACTGAAGAAACAACTACGGGTGTCATTAGGTTACGTGCTATGCAAAAGGCGGGCAAGCTGATGTATCCTATTATTGCTGTCAATGACGCTGAAACAAAACACGACTTTGACAACATTTATGGTACTGGCCAGTCAGCCTTGGATGGCATAATACGCGCAACTAATATTCTGATTTCAGGTAAGAATGTTGTTGTTGCCGGATATGGACACGTGGGCAAGGGCATCTCCCGTCGTGCAGCAGGCCTTGGTGCCAATGTCATTGTTACAGAAGTTGATCCAATAGCTGCCCTCAAAGCCAAGATGGACGGCTATGCTGTGACCAAGATGGAAAAGGCAGCTGAAACAGGTGATATTTTCATCACGACTACAGGTTGTAAGGATGTCATTATTGACAAGGACATTGCCAAGATGAAAGACGGCGCAATATTGGCAAATGCAGGTCATTTTAATGTTGAAATTTCTATACCAGCTATTGAAAAACAAACAGTGCACCAAAATAAGATCAACGAAAACATAATGCAGTATGTTCTCAAGAATGGCAGTAGGATATACCTGCTTGGAGAGGGTCGCCTTGTCAACCTGGCTGCAGCAGAAGGCCACCCTTCAGAGGTCATGGATATGAGTTTTGCTAACCAGTTCTTATCAGTAATCAAGCTAGCACAGCAAGGTGATACGATGAAGCCGTTAGTATACAACATTGATAGGAGCCAGGACCAAGAAATCGCGCTTGCCAAGCTGCAGTCAATGAGCATCGAGATCGACTCGCTAACATCTCCTCAAAAGGCATACCTTGAAGGTTTCAATGAAGGGACATAGTATTAATTATCGTCGTGCCAAGACCACAAAAAGGCGGATGGGTAGTCTAGCCTGGTTAGGATACCTGTCTCACACACAGGTGGTCGAGAGTTCAAATCTCTCCCCATCCACTTTTGAGCGATCTGCGAACTACTCATATTACGCCTAATGAAAACAGTGGTGGCAGAGCAGCATGAAATATCAGAGAATTTTCTGAACTTTACAAGGGTAGCTAATCAACAACAGCTAGCTGCTTACTTCTTGGCACCCAGCGTCCTGTTCTTTAGCCTCATTTGGCTGCCGTGGCACTTTCTGCACCTTGTAGTAGAGATAGGATTCTTGGCTCCACACTTGAAGCATATCTTGAAGAACAACCTGCGCTGCTGTGCGATCTGTTTCTTTGCGGCATCTGTGATTGGCATTTATTATACTGTTCCTAATTCAAAGGAAGGCTCTTTTCTACCTTTCTCTCCTTATTGTTTCGTAGGAATTTAAAGGCGATTAACTACCTACCTTCTTGCTATTCTAGTACACCGTTTGTGCATTGCAGACTATACGAATATTATTGAGCATTTTTGACTGGTGTATTAACCCTCTCCAACCCCATAAAGCCATTTTCTCTTCCAAATTATAAGATTCTATCTGTCAAGCCAGATTCTTGATCTTATTTTAAGTTGTTTTAATACAGGGCTCCGTCAACTGAAAACATGGAGATATACAAAGATGACTATAGGATTAGTTACAGTTTAAGATGCCCCTAATGTAGTAACCAATTGATTAACTCTACTATTTGCTATTTTAACGTATTCCTTGCTTATATCATACCCTACAAACTGCCTTCCGCTTTTTATGGCTGCAATACACGTGGAACCTATACCACAAAATGGATCGAGTACAACTTCGCCTTTGAATGTATAAAGCTGTATGCAACGGTACGGAAGCTCGATTGGAAAAGGGGCCGGATGACCAACACGAGTTGCAGATTCTGCAGGAAAATCCCAAGTGCTCTTCGTAAATGTAAGAAATTCACCTTTTGTTATTGTATTTTCTTTGTTATGCGAGCTGCGATAAAAACTTCCTTTAGAGAAGACCAACACATATTCATGTACATCTCTCAATGTAGGATTAGATGCAGATTGCCAACTTCCCCACGCAGTAGAAACTCCAGAGCTTGCAGCTTTGTTCCAAATTATCTCGCCGCGCATAAGGAAGCCTAATTCATACATATCTTCAATTATGTAGCTGTGTAATGGAATGTAGGGTTTTCTTCCCAAATTCGCAACATTGATGCATGCTCTCCCACCGTGTACAAGGACACGAAATGTCTCTTTAAAAACTTGCTTCAGCAAGTTTCGATATTCCTTTACGCTCAAATTTTGATCGTAATCCTTGCCAACATTGTATGGTGGGGAGGTGACCATAAGATGAACACTATAATCAGGTAGCTCATCCATCTTTTCGCTGCTCTTGCAAAACAGTTTGTTCAAGTTTTTGGGCTCAATATGATTCTCTCCGTATCTACTATCACCATTACTTTCTCGATTATTTGGAGTGTTTTGTCTGTAAAGTTTACGGCTATAGAATCTTGAAGAATCATGACCTTCCCTCTTTGAAACTCCAAAGCTTTGCATTTCTGTCGAACTCCGTTTTCTCACCCAGTGCACAATCGATAGAGCTTAATATCTATAGATAAGAATTTTGTCAGGTAAACGTCCTGGTTTGTATAGGTCAATTCTTGATAATAAATTGATATGACGAGTACCAGACTTCATACATAAACGTATCATTGAAAAACACTATTATATTGACCAACAGCTTTGCTACTGGCCATATAAGATATACTTGTAATTTGCCTTATTCGGCGAATAAGAAAAGAGTATAGCCAATCAGGGTCAAATTAGTGGGGCCGAAGGGATCTGTCCTGATATGGCTGTCGCCACAATCAATTGAACCCTTGACCCACGGGTCTCTTCTTCTTTTTTGCTGCTAATTTAGCCCTTAATTAGATCTGGAGCCCGTTGCGATGCCTGGCTTCGCTACGACCCCACCAAGCTAGCATCGTGCTATGGATAGAATGAAGATGTCTGTATAAGTCTTGCTGGAACAGAGGTTCAAGCGAACTTGCATTCATCAATCCCTTCTGAGATCTTGGCCGACAAGCCGATCACCATTAAGGTACCAATACTGCAACTCAGGAAATAGCGGTAAATGCAATTCTTTGTTGTTATCTTTATCGGGATAGTCTGTTACCATAGTACTGTTCTGCGATGTTACCAGATAGTGGGCTGCCGTAGGAACAATGAGGTAAAAGTCGTCTAGTGTACTGTTTGCCATCAATTCTGGAATTGTGCTAAGTGCGTGACTAGTGTTTGCATTTTGAAGCAGTATAGTCCTCTCGCTATTAAGCCACTGTTCTTCAAACTGTAAATTCAATAGAGTCACGGCAGCCTGGTGTAATGCTCTGTCAAAATTATTTTCTGAGGACTCGATTCCAACTATAAAGCCATTCCAAATGCCGATCTCATTGGTGGTATAATTACGCTTACATACCATCGCTTGTCCGGAAATTGTCTTTGTTTCGACATTAAAATTGTAATCTACATCATAGACTGGCACCATATCAGTGGAATTGCCATCGCCATATATGGGTGCGTAAACTGACTCTGCTGAGTCAACAATATATGCATTCAGATTCCTGGCCAATATTGGCAAGACTTCACTTGTGAAGTACTGTTCTGGCGCTTTAAAGTTAGAAACAGATATTGGAGCGTTTCCAAGGGACATTTCCCGGACCTTCTCTGCGGATATTATAGAACTGAAACAAATGCTCTCAGTTTCGCAAAGTGACCTGCTTGGGAGAACGTACAAAGGCATGAATGGCTGGAAGACATATACAAGCGTGTTTTCATCTCCTCTTGCAAAGAATACAAAGCCCGTCATGGATTTATATGGCCGGATTATCTGAAGATCTGCGCTCCAACCTTCAGGGATAAATGTAGTTGCGGCTTTTTCTTTTGAGTCCATCCATTTAACAAAGCGACTCTCCTTTGGAGCTTGCGACTCTATTCTACCGCTGTCACTCGTATCGTTAGGTTCAAGTTGGTAGCTACTGCTGTAAAATATATCTTCGTTTGAGTTTGCGCCTATCAAGAATTTGTACAGCTTGTCCATATTTTCAACCAGCATGAAAGCAACTGTGCTTGATTCAGCACTTTTTGCATTCCACCAATCATTAGGAGCAGAAATATCCTCTGCAGGTATTGAAGGCATGACTGCCATTATATCTGGTTGGCTTTCGAATATATCCCAGCCAGCCTGCGTAAATGTTACTGTCTGTTCAGTTCTCTGTGCATCTGCATGTTCTGTCTTTGGATCGTTGACAAATACTGGATTGGACAACAACAGTAAAAGCACACAACAGACTAGACAGTCATAACGAATCAACAAGCAGCGATCTACTTATACAATGATTAGATTTAACAATTAACTTAAATTAATATTCTATTATTATCTTCTATGAGCCCATTTCGAAATTAATAAAAAATTTTACACGCTATCATAATCATTGACAGGAGAAACCCAGCTACGTGCAAGAAGGACTAGAATAAAGATCCTCAAGGCCATAGCAGATAAAAATGGTGTAGCCGGTTTCTCAGACATCAAGCTTTCCACAGGGCTCTCTACTGGCTCTATCTACTACCATCTTGAGCGCATGAGCAACTACGTCAGTAAAAGCTCTAAATATTACATGATCACGGAGGAAGGTCTGCAACTTTTGCGTAAAGTCGATCCGAAATATGCAGACGCTGCCCCAATTAAGAGAACAGAAGAGCAGGTGCGGCCAGAAGACTCTGGCACATCGGAAGAAACCATCAGCCGGCCACGCTACTTAGGTGTCCGGCACTATGTGTTTTTAGGAGTAGTGCTGACAGCCATCGCATTTGCTGCTGTGGGTCTACTTACAGACTGGCAGGCCTTCTTCCTAAATGCAGGGGTCATAGCATCCATAGCAAGTGTAGCTACAATTGTAGCATCATTTTTGATGCTAAGGTACTCTTATGCCGCAATTAGATACAGAGGCATGATGCTTTCAGTTTCAGCTCTTACAGTATTGCTTGCTGGTCTGTTCGTATTTTCGGGCGTCCAGTTTACTGGCGCATCGCCTGTGCAACCATATGATAATTCGATGGATGCCCTGCTATCATCATATTCGCTACATTGGCAAATTAGATAGTACAGCGCGTGTACTGGTTGACAGAAAAAAGTCTCTAATATTATTGATTTGTTGGTAGGTAATAAATACTCCATACGCTCCACCTGTACGTTATCTCAGAATACCGGAATGGATAGCTACCATGCATCCAATTTAGGCCGAGACTTTTAAGAATTTTTAAATAAGCCAGACGATCTTTTTATTCTACAAAAAACGGACCATATGTGACACCGATGAGAGACAATCACAGAAATAATCTAAGCATTGAGAACAGGGCTAGCAACTGAATCACCAACAACTCATGATGGAAGAATCTACAGAACCAATAATTTCAATGTTTTTAGAATTTATATATGGCAGGAATCTTACCTGCCTACCTCAAATACTACCATTGCTTTTGGCATCCTTGTATCTGAATTTGTCTAGCTTGATCAACTGATGATACGACCCAAACTGCGAGCTGTCGATTCTGTCAAGCAATGAATCCTGATCCTCGTTTTCATCAACAAACACCTTCAGTGTACGATATGTAGTAGAGCGTTGTACCGGTATCCTGCCAGCGGCTCTTATCAACTGTCGGATCTCTTTTGGTCTCATGAGCTGTCCATGGGGTGCACCTGCAGCTGTAGATATACTCTCGTTGATCAGAGTGCCGCCAAAGTCGTTTACGCCGGCTGCGAGCAACAGCTGTGATATCTTCGCCCCCTCCTTAACCCATGAGACTTGGATGTTGGGAATATGATTGTTCAGCATTATCCTTGCCACCACGTGCATCTTGACTACCTCGTTGCCATCTGCACCTGGTCTCAGTCTTGGGACGGTCTTGCGGTTATACATCGGCGCTTCAGTGTGTACAAAGCTGAGCGGCACAAATTCTGTAAAGCCATGTGTCTCCTTTTGGATGTTACGTAAAAGGTCAATGTGCTCTGCCTTATGGCGGGATGTTTCAATGTGTCCATACATTATGGTTGAAGTAGTTGGTATTCCTAGAGCATGAGCTTGCTTGATGACTGCAATCCAGTCTTTCACTGAAATCCTGCCCGGCGATATCATATCTCGGAGGCCCTGGTCAAGAATCTCTGCTGCAGTACCAGGTAAGCTCCCGACTCCGGCCTCTTTTAGCATTTTGAGGTATTCTGGCACAGGCGTTTCAGATCTTACTGCTCCATACGCCACTTCTTCAGGGGAAAACGCGTGGATATGTATGTCGGGCAGTTCCTTCTTAATTGCCTTGCAGATGTCGATGTAGATATGCCCATCCATCTTGGGTGGTAGACCAGCCTGTATACATACCTCCGTTGCGCCAAAGCTCGCAGCTTCCTGCGCCCTTTTCACAATCTCCACCGTAGGAAGAAAGTAACCTTCCTCTTCGCGAAAGTCTCTACTAAACGCGCAAAAGCCACAGTGCTTGATGCAGACGTTTGTAAAGTTGATGTTTCTGTTAACCACGTAAGTTGCATAATCACCCAAAGTTCTTTTGCGGAGTTCATCTGCCACCATTACTGAAAGGTTCAGTTCAAGTCCAGTAGAATCAAAAAGTTTGACCGCCTCGTCTACTGAGATGTCCTTAGCGCTCAATGCCTTGTCAAGGGCTGATGCCACTATAGGGTCGGCATTTTTAAGTAGCGAATCAATCATTGACATAATGATCCTCCTTTACCAATCCTGAGCTGTCAGCAACCAAACTTGCATACTTTTGCAGTCGTTCCGACGTAATAAATCCACCTTTGAGGAATTCAGGATAGACCGGGAGACGTGCTTTGAGCTTGCGGCCATTACTTTCACTCATTTTTCTCACTAGCCCAATAGAAGGCCAAGGAAACTCGGGATTAACATGATCAATCGTGACTGGTGATATTCCACCCCAATCATTTATGCCAGCAGATATGTAGCGGCCAAAGATATCAGGGTTGAGGTTTGGTGGTACTTGAATATTCATGCCCGGCATTGCGATCCTTGCCATAGCAACTGATCGAAGAAAATACTCCGGTGATGCTGGTGGAAACTTCGCCATACCAGTCTCCGGTTTGGGGGCAAAATTCTGCATTATTACTTCCTGTATGTGGCCATACTTTTCGTGCAATTCCCTTATGACAAACAGCGAATCGATCAGATCTTCTTGTGTTTCACCTATGCCTACCAGCAGACCAGTAGTGATAGGGATCCGGAGTTCACCAGCACTCTTAAGCGCCTTTATCCTTACCTTTGGGTTCTTACTTGGCGCATTTTCGTGTGGCATCCCCTTTTCCATCAGCCGCTCGCTTGACGTTTCAAGCATCAGTCCAAGGCTTACATTGGTATCTTGCAACATTGACATTTCCTTTTTGGTCATGCTGCCAGCATTTGTGTGTGGAAGCAATCCCGTTTTTTCAAGAACAAGTTCACTCATGCTGCGGATGTATTCAACAGTTGATGAATAGCCAAGAGAATGAAGCCAAGTTCTTGCTTGTTCATATTTTTGCTCCGGTCGCTCGCCTGTTACAAACAACGCTTCTGTGCAGCAAAGCTTTTTGCCAGCCTCTGCTATCGCAAGAACCTGACTAGGGTTCAGCATCGAAAGCATTGGATTACCAGGTTCCTTTTTGTAGATGCAGTAAGTGCACGTGTCACGGCAGAGATTTACAAGATTAATGAATACTTTTCTTGAATACGTGATTACGTCGGGCTTTGACCTGTCCCTTATCCTGCCTGCGGCCATCAACAGCACATCAGTCGGACATTCTGCCATCAATTGATCTGCTTCACCTTTCGTTACTCCTGAGTCCAAGGCATGGTTGAGTATCATCTCTGCAACAGCATGATTAATGAGCAAATGCAGCAGTAATGGAAAGTGTACATCACTAATAAACAGTATTACCGCTAAGGAAACTCCTGCTGGCTAGGCCTAGCTGCTAAAGTTGCAATAACTTCTATAGTCTGCCCTTCACGCAGGATCGTTAGTTTCAGATCCTCGCCTACTGACTTTTTCATTTCCATGTAGGCCAAGATATCGTCGATCTTTCTCACGGTATTGTTATCGACCGCAATTATTACATCGCCGCCCAGCTTCATGGGTATGCCATCAATGACCGTATCTTCGTTACCTCTTTTGAGTCCAGCCTTTTCGGCAGGACTTCCAGCTACCACATCCATAACCAAAAAACCGCGTGGCTCATCAATACCGAGGAGCTCAGCTATGCCGGGTGTCATATCCCTACCTGCGACCCCAAGCCATGGATGCTGGTACGATCCTGTGGTGATAAGCGATGGCACGACTTGAGCTATTGTGTTTGACGGAATAGCAAAGCCGACACCAGCAAACTGGCCTGTCGTTGAATATATGGCAGAGTTAATGCCTATCACCTCACCTCTCATATTGAGCAGCGGGCCGCCAGAGTTGCCAGGATTGATAGGGGCATCAGTCTGGATGATATCAGGTATCGTAAAACCTTCTTCTTCCTGCGCAGGGATCTGCCTGCCTACCCCACTGACGATGCCAGTGCTCAGAGAACCAGAAAGCCCAAAAGGATTGCCAATTGCAGCCACACGCTCACCTACTCTTACCTTAGACGAATCTGCAAGCGACAGTGGGAGGAGTTTTTCCTTTGGCACCCCCTCTACATAGAGGATTGCAATATCGGCAGCAGGGTCTGAGCCTATTAGGGAAGCGCGATATACGGTACCATCTGGGAACGTTACATCCAACCTATTACCTCCGCCACTGACAACATGATAATTTGTAATGATGTGACCATTGTCGTCGTATACAAAGCCCGATCCGAGCCGGGATTCAAAGACATCTGTTTCACTGCTATCAGTTATTTGAACGACTGACTCTTCTACCTTCTGGAAAAGATCTGGCAGGGGCAGTTCTGTATCAGAAGCTTTTACAACGCCTACTTGGCCTATCTGAAAGGCATTATTGCTAAGGCCTCTCCGTCCCTCTGTTGTTCTTTGTACGAGATCACTCAGAAATGGCATATTGCCAGCTAAATCATTAACATCTTTGAACTGCGAATATACAAACAAGATTACAACAGCGGCCATGATAATTGACACGGCTAGTATAGCCTTGTTCAAAAGTAGGGAAAATTACTGCATCTTGTTCTAATAATCTTTTGCACAATTGAAAAATTATGAAGTGTGCACTTGCAACGGCTCCCGTTTTCGGATGTGTTTTTGTATCTCATGCTCTAGTTGATTTTCTTTTCCCTTCTTGGCCACGATTGTCATGCATATTGGACAGCTTGGCACATAGCATGGCTGGGGACTATACTCTTCATAAATACAATCCTTTTCAGAATTGATGAGTTTTAGCGTGCTCTTTACATAGTGCCACTTGCCTACAGGTAATAACTGGGATAGCGTATTCTCTCCTGCTTGGATTTTACGAACATCTAGATCCGCTACAGCCATCTGTATTCTACGGCCCACGCTCTCTATGTCCTGTTGGGTTGTATTACGCGGTATGCGGACGCGCTGGATAATCATAGATTTAGGAAGCTCTATTGCGGCGTGAATCTCTACATCACTAACATTACTAGAATCATAGCGCTCTACAGCTACTTCTTTAGGAAGAAGAATATGTTCGCAAACGATCGAGATAAACTCCAAGACCGTTGGCTTGTAGGAGGCGATTCGATCCTCCTCCTCCATTGTTGTATGAATGTGCCGCCGTGAATTGTGTCTGTAAACACAAAACCCCTTGTAGGTTTTAAAATTCTGTACAGCCTCTTGCTTGGCTTCTTCTTCTTTTAGAAGACGTTCTATGTATAGACGAGGCTGTATTGTCAGGTCTTTTTTGTGCCTCCTCATTATCCCAGTTCTCATCTGGCATTCTTTGTTTGACTATTTGCTGATGTAAGGTGCACTTAACTCAACTTCGGGCTCTCCTTCAAGGAAATCCACTAAACGAGTGTAGTATAGCAGAAATTCCCTCCCCTTTTCTGTTGTTCTATACACCACTCCATCAGGAGACACATCCTGTGCGATCAGCCTCTTTCCAATCAGCTCTCCGAGGTAGAGGTGTACCTGCTCGTAGCTTAGATTCGCCCTATACATTATATGAGTTTTTTTTATCCCAGAGGTGGCAAGTCCTAATACATCGCCCATTATCTGGATCTTTCCCCTATTGTTTTTGCGTTCGTACATCATTTCCATATTCTTTAGATTATTAGGTAGATTAGGTGTATGGTGGAACAGTCGTTTCAAGCCTGTCTTTCCATCTATTTATGTATAAGATTTATATACGATATTTATATAGATATTTATTATGATATAGGATTCTGAGTGTTACTTATTATATATTTTCTATCACGCCAGCTAACTGCTCCCTTCTTCTTTGCATCAGCAATTGCTGACATAAAGCTCAAGGAAATGAGGCCACCACTTAATGGAGCAGCAAATGCATACACAGGGCTTTCAAATATGGCTAGCTGACATTGCACTGCAGTAGTAATCATTATCAAAGCAATAGCTGATATTTGTAGCCCAAACAGTATCTGGAAGGATGTATTTCCGCCAAAGCTGGCTACTGGCAGATATGGTAGAAACGCAAAAGGTGCGAAAAGGATGAAAAATACAGCAATGGCCATCATATAGGCATTTACTTTGTCTTGATAGTAAAGTGGTATCATAAGGCGGCGAAGACCTTGCCAAAGAGTTTGAAGGTCCCGTGCCCATACTGCATCTATGTGGGGTTCGCCTCTGACCATCTTCATTCTGAACTTATGGGCCTTGACTTTGCCGCCAAGTGCTCCGTCCTCGACCAACTCCTCCTTTACACCTTTGTGAGTGCCGATGCTCTCATAGGTACTTCTTGTGATGATGAAAAAGCTGCCAAAAAAATAGCCAATCTTATTGTTTGGGTCGTTTACTCGGATTGGCGAAAAACGTGTATGCAAAAATATTGCAAGAACGGGCAGGGTCATCTTTGTCCAAAAGTCGTTGCAGATGAGCCGAGGAACAGCAGTCAGCGCCTCAAGGTTCTCGGACATAAGATGTCCAACTGCAAGGGACATTGTGGTAGGCAAATGTTTGCTATCAGCGTCTGTGAACATCAAGAGTTCGCCCTGGGCTCGCAGAAACCCTTGATAACATGCCCAGTTCTTCCCAGTCCACCCCTCAGGCTTAGGTGATGCGTCGATATGTATGATGCGCAAGTCATTAGCTGCATAAGCCTTCATTATTTCACCCGTCTCGTCGGTTGACGAATCGTTGATTGCAATTATTTCAAAGTTTGGATAATCCTGCCCAAGCAGGCTGTCAAGACAACGTGCAATATAACGTCCTTCATTTCGGGCAGGCAGGATCACGCTTACTTTGGGGAAGCAACTTACGCTTGTCCGGTCAAACGATTCAAGCATAGGAGATTGCCTAAATGACTTGATCATGTATGTAAGGAAGTATAGCCAAACGCCAAATATGCCAGCCATTATAGCGGACAGCACTAAGTTCGTTATTGTAAGGGCAAGCTCTTCCAATGCATAATCTAGCAAGAAATAGGGCTATTTATTCGACTGCTTTTGCAATGCGGGCAAGCGCTTCATCGGTTCCTTCGGCAATGTGTCGTTTCACCATGCCTGTGAACACACTTAGGAACCCGGCCAGCTTGATATTCCATACTACATCGACCTTTGTCTTTAGATTGCCTAAAGGGCTCAGCGTCACAATCTTGGTGCCCCTAATGGGTCCCTCTGTTATCATTATTTCAATCGACTTTTGCGGGTTGAGCAGGACTGTCTGACGGCATTTTGAGTCTCTAAACGCAATGGTGACCTCGCGCTCGATCTTGTTGCCAGCCTTGCTGATATTTTTTACAGTCTTGGTGCCATGCCAGTACTGAGGCTCATTGTCAACGTCTGCAACAATGTCCCATATCCTGTCA
>DAIUEZ010000007.1:0-30022 GCA_036844865.1 Nitrososphaera sp.
CTTGAGTACATCTTTGAAGGCTCCTGACGTAATATATTTTGTATTTCCTGCATCAGCTCTGTTGACGTCAAGTCAATCACTTTTTCTTTGTCCTTGCCGATACTATAGACAATACATCACGGTCCTTTAACTGGTAGTTCACAGGCAACCTAATGCCGTCTCTGCCGTCAAGAGCATAAATTACTCCCTTTGCCAGCTCAGTGTGGATCTCCCTTGCAAGATCCTCAACAGTAGATCCTGACCTCATCAGGTATACATCTGGCAGCACATTCCCATGTTTGTCTGAGAATTTTTGTATGTCCGCAACTGGGTAGACAGCATTCATCTTGAGCAACTTGAAGACGGCCACATTTATTGCAAACTGTACTCCAGTGCGCATGTATTCGCCTAGAATATCCTTCCGTATGAAGTTAAGTGCCCACTTTTGCTTGTCATTGAGCTTTGTCTGATCATTTATTTCAAAGCGTTCATCGCCGGGAATGTATCGGATGATACCTTTGCTTTCTGCGCGCCTGAGTGTAAGTTCTGCATCAGCACTTGCGGGTATAATTATAACGTCACGATATTCTTCGTGTAGACGCTTAAAGTTTTCCGTCGCTGTAGGAAGATCAACTTTATTTGCAACTATCAGTGTAGGCTTCGAAATGTCCCGTAGGCTCCAGCAAAAGTCCTTGCTCTCCTGTATCCCAAAGTTGTCAAACATAGTCTCAGTCAGATTGTTCTGTGTAAGGGCAAGCTTGACATGATCCTCTTTTACCCCAATGCCCCGGAAGACATCTGTTATGGCAGCAACAGTGTTCATACCTGAGCCTATGGCACGTGATATCTTGTCCCTATTTGCCTCAAGCAGCTTTAGGTACCACATGACAAGCTCCTCCTCAATGTCTGCAACATCTGCAATTGGGTCGCCTGTGCCAGGCTCCGCAATCTTGCCCGATGCGTCAATACTGCCTGATGCATCAACGATGTGCAGCAAAGCATCTGATTGTGCTGCTACTGTCAGGAATTGGTTGCCAAGTCCCTTGCCTTCCCATGCACCCTTAATCAATCCAGGCAGGTCGACGAGTTCAACTGGAATAAAGCGCCAGCCATCTATACAATCAGAGTTCTTGGGATTATCCCGCAGGTTAAACTCCCTGTGAACACAATGTGTTATTGCATGAGCGTTGCCCAATGCAGGCTTCTTCGTGGTGAATGGATAATTGGATATGTCTGCAGACAGCAATGTGGCAGAATTGAAGAAAGTCGTTTTGCCTGTATTTGTCTTACCGATCAGGCCTATCTTTATCATAGCTTTTCACTCTATTATTATTTATATATACACTATGCTCAGTGGACATGGTGACAGACACTTATGAGGTATCCAACTAAACCTAGAAAGCCTCCAAGCAGTGATAGGTAGATAAAGAAATCCTTCTTTTCAGCCAATGAAGATTTTCTCTGCTTATATGCTAGAATTGAGACCTGCATATCCTCTATTACTATAGTAGTGCTAACGGATAAGACTTGCTGCTCGATTATTTAGCAAGCAAAATTTTCTGCTCTTGGTCGCATTTCTTTCGTTGATTGGAATCTAATTCTGTCTATCGCAAGTCTATTCAACCCTATATGATATCCGCGTAGAGTGCGCACATAATTCTTTGTGATTTTCACTACATGCAGAGGGGTTCTATACAATAATCGTTTGGATCACTTCTTATTTTTCATGCCTGGAGATGGAAAAGGTATTCCTTTGCAGTGCCTTCTTTCATGCCTACTATCAGTTTACATGACTATCAGTTTACATTAAAAGGCTTGCTAGCTTCTCCCATATCGCCTACTAATCCTTATATCTCATCCCTACTAAACGTGGATAGAAAATCAGCAGGATGACAATAATTATTATAGCAGCATGATTTTCGCTGCTTTTCCCTTTTTCATAAATTCTTGTATTGCCGATTTCCGTCTTACCCTTTTTGAAAGGTTCTAGATATTAATGTAACCTCTACTTCTCCAGCCTTCTGAGAGCCATCTTGATCTCATCAGAGCGCCAGGACATTTCACTTATCTGGTCTGCAGTAAGGTCAGACTCCCATCTGTCCAAGACAGTCTTGCATATTTCTACAGCGTTATATAGCACCGCCCAATATGGGTGATGCTCTGCAGTTGTGTATGCTAGTTCCATTACCTCTTCTAAACCAGAAGATGCCCGATTGATATAGTGAGAACCTTCACCATAGAGTCTGACAATGCTGCTGTCTCGATCGACACTTACTTTGAAAAAGATATTTTGCTTCTCAAGCTCTTCGAGAGGTCCTTTGAGCCCGTCTAAAAGCTTGTCTATACCACCTGACATACGATAATATCGGATCATTAAGCGCATAATTTAATTCACTCACCAAACAGCCTCCTGTGCTCTGCCATCATGCACCTATTGTAGACTGTTGAAATACTCTTTTCTTTAGCCACTTCCTCCGCTTCCTTGCTGTAGATACCCTCCTGCATCCAGATGACCTTGATGCCATCCTTGTTTATAGCATCTTCAACCACAGAGGGCACATCTTCTGAACGTCTAAAAATATCGACGATATCTATTTTGTCTGGTATGCTGCTGACAGTAGGATATGACTTGCGCCCCAAGATTTCTGCCGCAGTAGGGTTAACAGGAATAACATTGTAGCCATGGTCAATCAGGTACTTCGGGACATAATGGGCCGCCTTGCCCTCATTTTTTGACATTCCTACCACCGCGATGTTTTTCAAAGTATAGAATTTCTTTATTTCGTCATCTGAGTGAGAGTCTTTTTCCATATGATAAATTTCATTTGCACATTATTTAAACAAACTAGGAGCCGATCATGCCAGGTAACTTCCAGGGAGTTCGATAGGGTTGTACTATCTGAATGCTTGGCTTGGCAGTGACTGTCACCTGATCGAGCTGTACGCCCTCGGGGGGTGAAAGCGTTAGCGTCTCGCCTGGCTGCAGGACGTCTATTGGAGGCTCTCTATCGCTTCCATAATCTACAAGCACATTTGTAAGAGGCAACCTGCCGGTATTTTTTATCACTACCCGAGCATTTGTAAAGAGTGACTGCTCGTCCTTGAGAGCATCTACGCTCAGGTCATAATCTTTTGTTGGGAGAGACGAAGCAAACATTGCGATGAGGGCAACTGCAACTATACCAGCCGCTATTATCACAATAATTGCTATGCGCATTACAAAAGATTGAGTTTGAAAATATTTAAGCTATTATTCGCCTTTCATCTGTATCCTTGACTTAAACACTGGGCGTATTCCAAGCGACGCATAATTACCTGTAGAGCACGTAAAGCAGAGCTCTTCCTCCGGCATTCCTATTGCCCTTGCCAGATTGGTGGTATCGTTATATGCGACATAATCTGCTCCTATTAGCTGTGCAACATGTGATCCTATTTTGTTGCTTGAATCTCTGCTAGTGCCATGCTGGAACGCTATTAATTCCTCCTGGGATGGAAAGTCGATGCCAGCATAGCATGGATAACGAATAGGCGGGTATGTAACTACAACGCTCACTCTTTTTGCCCCTGCCATCCTAAGCGTTCTGACTATCTCAGCGGAGCTAGTGCCTCTTACGATGCTGTCGTCTACAATAACAACGTGCTTATATTCAACCACCTCCGGGATAGGGATTATACCCTTGTTTATCTCGAGTCTGTTGTTTTGATATGGCTCGATAAAGCTGCGCATAGAGCCTTTCTTGCTGTATCTATCCTTTAGCAATCCTTCTTCAAATGGAAGACCGAGCTCCTGTGCATATCCCAAAGCTGCTGGTCGTGCCGAGTCAGGGACTGGGACTACAACATCTGCATTTGTCAAAGGAAATTTCTTTGCAAGGAACTGTCCTATCCTCTTCCGTGCGGCATAAATGTTGATTCCTTCCATTATGCTGGATGGATGCGCAAAATATGTATATTCAAATGCACAGTGCGCATGGGGTCGTTCATTGGCAAAATGTTGCGAAGTCAAACCGTCCTTACTTATCTTCAAGAGCTCGCCAGGCTCTATATCCCGCGTTAGCTGAGCTCCGACTGCTGCAAGTGCGCATGACTCTGAAGCGACAATGTAGGTGTTGGTTTCTCTATGATATCCAAGGACTAGCGGACGGAAACCACGTGCATCTCGGGCTGCATACACAGAACCCTCATCTGTCAGAAATGTAAAGCAGAAGGAGCCGACCATTTCTCCTTTCAAAATGTGCATAGCCTCTGCCATGTCCTCTTTGTCAGCTAAGTGTATGAGAAGGCGCTGGGCTGCGACCAGAGTGTCACTCATTGTTTGTGGCGTGAAGGTGCAACCACCAACCATGCCTGATAGCTCTTCGACATTGGCAATTGTACCATTATGTGCAACACAAAGATCTTTAACTCTGAGAGGCTGTGCATTTTCAATTGTGCTCTTGCCAAGAGTGGAATAGCGGACATGTCCTATGGCCGTGTGGGACTTGTATTTTTTGATCGCCCTAGGGAACTCTGAGGCTGCCGAAGAGACGAGCCCAAGCCTTCTGAATGGCGGCTTGCCCGGCACTGCAATACCCCATGCTTCCTGTCCGCGGTGTTGTAGAGCTCGTAACGAGTCTATGACAAAAGGTATGACATTATGTCCGTCAAGAGAAAAGATCCCAATCACACCACAGTTTTCATGAACCAACGCCTCCACCCCGAGATAAAGTAGATTGAGCATTAAGCTATTAAAAATATATCTTCTTCATGACTGCAATGTCTTTTCAAGAAAGTCAAAATTTGACTGCAACTGCTTCAAAGACAGTCTGATCACGTGTCTCTTACCCTTGATAAACTCAGTGTCAGTAGGTATAGTGTTCCCGATCTCTGCAAAGTTCACACCTTTACCTGACAGTATTTTGCATACAGCCTCAGGATCCTTTGTGGCAATGATATAGCGGGATTGAGTTTCAGAGAATAGTATCTCGTCTATTTGTTTGCAAGAGTTTGGAACAGAGTCAAGCTGAACTTTGAACCCGACTGAGCCAGCCATCGCCATTTCAGCAAGTGCAACTGCAATGCCACCCTTTGAGCAATCATGGGCACACCTTGCAAGGCCAGTTTTTATGAGGTTAAGCACGGCAGTCCTATTCTGCCTATCTGCTTTCAAATTAACCTGTGGAACGCTCCCGCCTGTTATCTGATGAAAATATTCATAGTACTCGGAACCTCCCATCTCAGGGAAAGTATGTCCAATGATAAAGATTGACTCATCCGCTGAGAGTGCCATTTGAGTAATAAACGATTCACTTTCGAGTAGCCCAAGTGTACCTATGACAGGAGATGGCTTGATTGGACCTTTAGCAGTTTGGTTGTAGAAGCTCACCTTGCCTCCGACTACCGGAACCTCCATGAACATGCAATAATCTACTATGGCGTTTACTGTCTGAACAAACGTCCAGTAAATCTCTGGGTCTTCTGGACTTGCAAATTGCAGGTGGTCTACTACGCCAATGGGTTCAGCGCCTGTACAGACAATGTTTCTAAATCCTTCTGACAGACACCCAAGCGTTCCTTGGTAGGGGTCAAGATAACAGTGCTTTGAGTTGCCGTCAAGCTTAACAGCAACAAACTTGCCATTATCAAGCCTCATCACTGCTGCATCACCTACTCCTGGCTTGATAACAGTTCTAATTCCAACTTCATGGTCGTATTGTTGATAGACCCATCGCTTGCTTGCTATCGTAGGATTAGCCAAGAGCGAGAGTAAGACCTCCTCAAGGTTTGAGGGCTGGACCGGCGTCTTAACTCTTTTCATCTTGTCTATATAAGCAGGCCGCTTCGCCACCCTGTCTGCAAGCGGCGCGTGGGCTACCAAATGCGAAGGCAACTGCATGATGACATTGCCTGAATGCCTGACTACCAGGTCCTGATGTTGTTGGACTCTACCGATGATAGAATATTTGATTCCGTACTTACTAAGAATTGACTGCAGCATGGACAGTCTCGGTTTGTCAGTAATGTAGAGCATACGCTCCTGTGATTCAGATATCATGAGCTCATTTGGCATCATCTGACTTTCTCTTGTATGGATCTTTGTCAGCTCTATGTCAAAGCCCCTGCCAAGATTGTCTGATGTCTCAGACAGACAGCAGGACAGTCCACCACCTCCCAAGTCTTTGATGCACTTAAGACATCCGTGTTTTACTGCTTCCATAGTTGCCTCCAACAACAATTTTTCAAGGAACGGATCTGGAATCTGTACAGCTGACCTGTTTTCCTCTTCAAGTGTCTTTGAAGCAAAGGAGGCGCCCCATATGCCATCCCGGCCTGTCGGGCCACCGGCAAGTACTATTATGTCATATGCTTGGGCCTTGTTGGTGATGATGTCTTCTTTTCTACCAAAGCCTATTGCTGCGACATCGACCAAACAATAATCCTGAAATGAGGCGTCAAACTCAATTTCGCCTCCAACCGTTGGAATTCCTATGCAGTTTCCATAATCTGCAATGCCCTTTACTACATTTTTAAAGAGCCACTTTGATTTCGCAGCAGAATGGTTGTTATCATGGTCTATTATTGGTGCAAACCTCAGGGCATCAAGAACAGCAATTGGGCGAGTTCCCATCGCCATGATGTCACGTATTACCCCTCCTACGCCTGTTGCAGCTCCACCAAATGGCTCTATGGCTGAAGGATGATTGTGGCTCTCAATGTGGACTGTCAAGACGTAGCCATCCCCAACATCAAGTACGCCGGCGTCATAGCCAGGGCCAACTACTACATGCTTGCCCTTTGTTGGCAGCAACTGCAAATATTTTTTAGATGACTTGTACGAACAGTGTTCTGACCATTGAGCGCCCACCACGTCCTGTTCGATCTCGTTTGCCTTTCGCTTTAGTTCTTTTTCAAGATAATTAAGCTCCTTCTTCGTGAGGGCGTCCATCTCTATACTATCGCCTTTTGCTTTAGGTTTGAGACAAGCGACCGGAAAATTGTAACAGCCTCACAACCGGTGCTTCTATTGCGGTCGAGGTTGAGGATTCTTTCACTTGCCCTCTCAGGGTGAGGCATCATACCCATCACATTGCCCTCTTCATTGCATATCGCAGCAATGAGATCAGTCGACCCGTTAGGGTTTTCGCTTCCATACTGCAGAACAATCTGGTTCTTTTTCTTGAGATCTTTTAATATCTTGCTGTCAGCGACATAGCGTCCATCGCCGTGAGCAATAGGGATACCAAATGTCTGTTTGAGTGAAAACTGACTTGTGAAGGGTGTCTTGTTGTTTGTAACTTGCACGGTTGTCCATCTGCAGACAAAGCGGAGAGAGTCGTTCATCATGAGGGCACCTGGTAATAGTCCAGACTCCACAAGGATTTGAAAGCCGTTACATATGCCGAGCACCGGCAGGCCATCCTTTGCCATCCTTTTTACCTCATGCATTATGGGGCTGTGAGCAGCAATTATTCCAGGGCGAAGCCTATCACCAAAGGCAAAACCTCCAGGTATTATCATTGCGTCAAAACCGCTGATACGATCCTGAGTGTGCCAAATAAAGTCGGCCTCGACTCCTATTATATTGTTAAGAATATAGTGAACGTCGCGGTCACAGTTGCTGCCAGGAAAAACAGCTATCCCAATTCTTGCTGCCATTAATTTGCAACAAAAGCTTGTAGGCGCTCGTATTAATATCTTCAGACAGGGATTTTTACCTATCGAGCTACACAGACCGCTAGCGTATTGTTTTTATCATCGGTTGATTCTGAAAAAACTATCCGTGGCAGCTACTGTAGTTCGAGACATAATGACAAAGAATATGGTTATGATAGACCATGACAAGACCGCCTTAGAGGCTGCCAAGATTATGACTGAGAAAGGCATAAGCTCGCTGTTTGTTGTCAAAGACAATCATCCAATTGGCATCGTGACAGAGCGGGACTTTATCAAAAAAATATGTGCGAAGGAACTACCAATAGCTGAGGTAAAAATGAGCGATATCATGTCAAAGATACTTACAACGGCTGATCCAGATACACCAATTGAAGTTGCAATTCAGAGGATGGTAAACCACAAGATACGTAGGCTTCCCATAATGGAGAATGGCAAGTTAGTAGGCATTATAACAGTGACTGACTTGGCAAAGCATTTGAGAACGACATTGTTACTTGAAGGTGCACTCAGTGATTCTAACAGCTTTGACAGCATGATTGCGACGATGGATCGCGATAAGTATTGATTCTCACTTCTTTTTGAGAAATGGCATATACATAACGCGTTATCTAAACATAACCAAAAGAACTAGGGCTACACCATCATTGCTGGCGAAAATACCATTTTTTTTGGCATCGATTATTCAACTACTTGTGGGAAGATTAGAACCTGTCTCTCATAAATAAGGTTCTTAGAATTCTGTAGAATAGCCTAGCTCTTGCCTATTGCCTTGACAGTACAGTCGCTCACAACTGGATTGAAGATACGTAATTCTTGGCACAGCTTTTTTACAGTCATTTCAGCATCACTTTGCGTTTTTGAACTGACGACCATTTTTAACATCTTTGCAGACCTCACTGATTGTATATTGGAGTATCCACCCTTGACAATGAGATCTCTGTGTATTGTCTCGCCCTCTGGGTCATTGATG
Organism: Nitrososphaera sp.; assembly: GCA_036844865.1. Classification (GTDB taxonomy): domain Archaea; phylum Thermoproteota; class Nitrososphaeria; order Nitrososphaerales; family Nitrososphaeraceae; genus Nitrososphaera. Next base: position 8,603 of record DAIUEZ010000007.1, read on the forward strand.
TAGGGTTTGTTCTCAATTATTACTTGTACAATGAACTTTGGCACAAATTTCTCCCACCTACACTTTTTAAATATCTTTTTTTAGAGAAACCGGCCAAATACCTTTGTAAAGAGCAAGAATGTTGACACTGAAGGTGGTACTAGACCCAGCATCAGAATGTTTGATGCCACATCAGCCGGAACCTTGATTGCATTAATAGTAACTATTAGCAAGAAAAAAGAGATGAGCAAGGCAACAGCAAAAAACACTGCAGTCCCTATCATATAGCCCAAGAGTTTGACCTTCTCATGCGTGGCAGGTTCAGCTGCAGCATCGTTATGTGCCAATGACAATAAACACTAATTTAGCACTAGATAATGTTTTGCAAATGGCAGGCATGCCGTTTAATTAATAAAACGCAGGATGACTAATGCGCATGAGGTCATGTAGCTCAGCCTGGTCAGAGCGGCTGACTTGTAAACATCTTCAAGAAATCAGCAGGTCGTGGGTCCGAATCCCACCATGACCTCGTTTTGCTCATTCTCTAGAAGTTTAACCAATGAAGGATCAGGTAGCAGACCACTAGTGACTAGTACAATTACAAGAGCTTATTTCAACCATCCTCTATTATGATAGAGAATGCTTTACGTGCGTGCGCCTTACTTTTTAGCAAGTCGGAAAGTCACACAGAGGTTAGCAGTCTATTCTCGACATCATTAACCTTTCAGTTCTCTTATTGGCATTTAAAATTAATACTACATAATTTATTCAGGATTAGCCTGCTTTTTTGTTGTAGAGAAGGCGACCTATCTCAATTCTCTCGCCATAACGCCTTTGTCTTCGCCAACGTGATAAATACTAAGAGATATGCAATTTGTATCGTAAAGCCAAACTCAAGCGACCAATCGTCTGGAGTGGAGATACCCATAATATCTTGTAGCATCAGTGATGCATGCGTAGTCGGTACGGCGTAGGCAAGAGGCCGCAGCACGTCCGGCATTACATCCATAGAGTAGAATACGGGGGGCAGTACTGCCAATATCACATTTACAAAGGATATTACCTGTGTAGCATTTCTCATATGTAACATATGGGAGGAGAGAAAGAACCCCATCGCTGACATAGCCCCCCAGATCAAGAGTATAGTTGCTACAAGCAGAGGTATGCTGAAAACCGATCCAAAATACACAACAAGCGTTGCTAGAACTATTAGTGCTGGAAGGCCAAATAGAAGCTCTGATAGGGCAAGCCCAACCATATAGGTCAATGGTGAAACGGGTGATGCTACAAAAACATCCTGCACCTTGTATTCTGTTTTGTAGAATGATATGTCCTGGCCAAGTGCGAGACCATATCCCACTAGAGCCATCACTAGGCTGCCAGCTACGGCAAAGTGGGTGTACTGGCCACCGCTTATTACGAATAGTACAAACAACAGCGAGAATGGACTTATGGCAGTGAATACTAGTGACATAGGGTTCCGTCTTAACCAAAGCACGCCTGTCATGTAGGCTATAAGCAAAATCTGACGTGCAGGTAGTATGCTAGTTTTTGGGATTTTGATCATCTGTAATACCATTGCCCATAATGTAAACAAAGACATCGTCAAGCGTGACGGAAGATACATTAAAAGATAAGTTATGTCGGAGCGCCAGATCTGACAGTTCACGTACTGCAGATTCGAAAGTAAATATGCGGAGCATCCCTGCACCCGTGTCGACCACTGATCCATAAGATTTCAAAGCATCGACGTCTAATGTGTCACGAGCAATGTCTACTCGAATATTCTGTGGGATGACCTTGCGCAGTTCGTGAATGGTGCCCTGCGCAATAATCATGCCTTTATCAATAATTACAATGTAATCAGATAGCATTTCAGCTTCGTCCATGTAGTGCGTTGTCAGCAGAATGGAGCCCCCTTTGCTTTTCCAATCCTTGACGGCCATCCAAACCTGTCGGCGGGAGACCGGGTCAAGGCCGATAGTTGGCTCGTCAAGGAAGAGAAGCTGTGCGTCAGTTGCCATTGCCATTGCAACTAGGATCTTTTGCTTCATACCCCCAGAGAGGTTCATCGCAGGAGTATCTCGCGCGCCGTAGATCTCTAGCTTGCGCAGTATTTGCTCCGCCTTGTCTCTTGCTGCACTCTTGCTGTCACCTCTTATCTGGAGCCAGTTGTAGACATGATCCCATGGAGTGAGCGCCCTAAGCGGCCTTCCCTCCTGTGGCACAATAGATATGAGGTCCCGTACATGCTTTGCTTGCCTGACAGCGTCATATCCTAGTACGCTTATTGTACCTGAAGTCGGGAGTAATTGCGTTGCACACATGCGCACAAAGGTTGTCTTGCCTGCACCATTTCTGCCCAATAGTGTAAAGATTTTGCCCCCCTCTACCTTTAAAGTAAGGTCTTTGATTGCAGGCTGACTTGCACCCCTATATACTTTGGTGACGCCAACAGCATCGATGGCTAGCATAAGGTTAGTGTGTACAAACCTCTAATGTAGACTTTCTGCTATCCAAGTGAGAACGGTGCAACTCCATTTCAGATATGCAAATAAGTCCCCAATGCGGAAACTATATTGTTAATGAGGAGAGAGTTCATAGTTGCCAGAATTGAAGCAAGTCAGGATGGTAGCCCATACGTATATGTCACATTCAACGATCCAAAAGAATACAAACCAGATAGGCCAAATATGAACCCATTTGGCCAGAACGTAACATCTATTGAGGATCTAATGAAAAACATGCCTAAGGTCATTACGAATATTGGGTTTATGGGGCCCGGACTAACTGATTCTCCGACCATAAAGTTCAGCATGCATGAATATCAGGACATGGGGATCAAGGTCGGCGACAAGGTATACATTGAGATACAAAAGACAGACAGCAGCGGCATATAGTCATCTAGTTGCAACGGCACTAAGACATAGAACGCTTGGATTTAAATACAAAGGGAGTTAATACTAGCCAGTTGGAACAACAGAAGAATAACAGGCTCCGAGTAGAAGTAAAGTTATTTGTCCTGATACTTATCCACACACCCGTTGGTCTTGAATTCTTCGATAAAGTGGCCAAGTGGCGTATTGCCAGGTTATATGCCAGATTTAACACGTATCTTATGCCTGCAATAACAGCGCTTGCAATATTTCTTATCTTAGGTTCCCTTATGGTCATGTTTGCAGATGCCCAAGCAAGAGAAGGTGTGAGAGGCGTAGGCCCAGCGGCTAATCTGCTCATCCCCGGGTTTAATCCCTATTTGCCCATAACTTATGGTTTGGCAGCCCTTGTTATCACTATTATCATTCATGAAGCAGGACATGGTGTTGTCGCCAGAGTGCATAATATCAGAGTCGATTCCACAGGAATTGTGCTATTTCTGGGCATACCTGTAGGCGCATTTGTAAATATTGAAAGAGATGAGCTAAACAGAGCAACGCTGAAGCAAAAGAGTGCAGTCCTAACTGCTGGTCCACTCAACAATATGATACTGGCAGGCGCTTGTCTGTTAGCAATGTACTTAGTAGTATCTACTCTTACTCCACTTCCATCCGACCCTAACGCTCCACAGTTTGGTGTAATGGTGGTCAGCGTAAACAGTGGATCCCTTGCAGAAGCTATCGGAATAGAGCCTCAATCCGTAATACAATACATTGAAGGCCGGCAGATCATGTCGCTTGAAGATTTAAGTGAGACTCTGAGGAGTAACCTTGGCAATACAGTAGAAATAACTTGGCTGAACAAGGCTGGCGATACTATAATGCGTCAAGTAAGCCTCCCTCCTGTGGTTGAGCCAGGCAGGGGAACCTTGGGGGTTAGTGTCACCGTTTTATCACGCGACCCGCAAGAGGTACTTGATACCTACAAGCACCAATTTAGTCAGAATCCACTCGCTATTCTTCTTCCACCGACTTTTCAACAGGGATTTGTCCCCTTCTCTGACCTCATGGCACCAAAGTACACTTCAAGTATCTTTGGAGATAGCTTCGCTCCTGTTGCCAACATGCTGTTTTGGCTATGGTTCATCAACTTTAACGTCGGTATATTCAATGCGCTGCCATTAGGTCCACTTGATGGCGGTCAACTGTATGGTGCATTAATAGAAAACAAAGCTAAATCCAAAGCGATTGCAAAGAATGCCAATATGCTCTTGACGCTTGTAATGGCTGCCATTGTATTTGCGGTATTGGTGCTTCCATACGTAGTATTCTAAAAAAGCACTATGCTTTTATAATGGAGTCACTGATATAGTATCGACTTATTACCGCTTTATGCCTTACACGATTGATTGTAACCTGAGGCATATACAGTTGGAATATAGTCGGATGAGCGATAATGGAAGAATTAGAAAAGAATCAAAAGGTTGGCGAAATAATAACTCAAGCAGGGCAGACGACCTCTACTACTACCTCTTCTCCTAGAAGGATTAGATCAGCAGTCTCAGCGACAAGAGCAGCAGAAGACATCGACAGTGGGATCACGAAAGTTACCACTCAATGTGAGGAGGCTGTAAGCAAAATAATACTCAAGTCTATTCCTTCTGATTCTCAGATAACATTTGTGAGGTTTGAAGGTCCCAACATTGCACTTTATACTAAGAACCCAAAGTTTGCACTTACTGAACTGACTTATTTTTTGTCCTCTTTATCAAAGACTTTGAAAAAGAGGTTCATTATTCGCACTGATCCATCAAGCAGGCTGCCAGAGGACCAGACTAGACAAGCAGTAGTAAAACTGCTTCCAAAAGATGTGCAGGTGTCAGCAATATTTTGTGACGATGCAACAGGCGAGGTAGTTCTTGAAGTAAGTAAGCCAGAAGCAATAGATCCTAATATGCTAGTTCAAATCGCTCAATCAACAGGTTGGATAGCACACACTAGACGCTCGCCTCATATTCCATCATCGAGCATCAACACGCTGCACTCCACATTAAAGAGCTCTGCAAAAGAAAGGACTGAGTTTTTGCAAAAACTGGGCAAGCGTGTATTCCGAGAACCACTTATAGTTAACGGCATCAATGGGAACGACACAGCACCTAGTCGACAGCAGCAACAGCAGCAAGCTACTACTATTACTACAATGACCACAGGTGAGCCTAGGTCCAATAAGCCTCAGTCCTGGTCTACAAGCAGGGAAGAAGTCATGCTATTTTGCCTTGGAGGAGTCAAACAGGTGGGTAGATCATGTTTTGTTGTTGTCACACCGGAGACCAAGGTGATGCTTGACTGTGGTATAAATCCCGGAGAAATGTCCGGACTCGATGCTTACCCCAGGCTTGACTGGTTTAACTTCGATCTTGACGATCTGGATGCAGTAGTGATAAGCCATGCACATATTGATCATCAAGGCTTCTTGCCGACACTTTTCAAGTATGGCTACAGAGGACCAGTATACTGCACTGAGCCTACTCTACCACTGATGATCCTGCTTCAGACAGACTCTGTCAAGATTGCAAATAGCAACGGCACATATCTACCATACGCAGCAAGGGATGTAAATGAAGTCATCAAACACTGTATCACGTTGCCCTACGGCAAGCCAACAGACATTTCACCAGACGTAACGATTACACTCAACAACGCTGGACATATCATGGGCAGCGCTACTGTTCACCTCAATATTTCGGGTGCTCATAACATCTTGTACTCTGGAGATTACAAGTATGCCAAGACACAGCTGCTCGACAGTGCAGTATCTATGTATCCCAGGGTAGAAACACTCATCACTGAAAGCACCTATGGTAACACAACAGATGTCATGCCCGATCAGCAATCGGTATATCGGGGTTTCACTGAGTCCATAAACAAGACCTTGATGGACGGCGGCAAGGTCCTCCTCCCTGTTCCAGCTGTTGGCAGGGCTCAGGAGATAATGCTTGTCATGGCAAAGGAGATGAAGGAAGGCAGACTCATCGAGTCGCCAATATATATAGAGGGAATGATCTCGGAGGCAAGCGCCATACATATGTCTTATGCCCATTACCTTGGCTCAGATGTGCGCAAGTCCGTATCGCAGGGCATAAATCCATTTCAATCAGAATATTTTACAGTAATTAGCGGATATGGCAAGCGCGATGACATACTCAATGACGAAAGTCCCGCAATAGTGATGGCAACATCTGGCATGCTTGAAGGCGGTCCGTCGGTAGAATACTTCAAAGAGCTTGCACCAAACCCGAAAAAGACAATTATGTTTGTCTCCTATCAAATTAACGGCACGCTTGGCAGGCGCGTCCTTGATGGAGCCATGTCTGAGGTTAGCATGATGGACAAGTCAGGCAAGGTCAAAGTTGTTCCTGTTCGATGCCAAACACAAAAGATAGACGGATTTTCAGGTCACTCTGACTTTAACCAAATACTGAACTTTGTCTCACGGATAAGGCCAAAGCGTGTGCTAGTCAATCATGGCGAAAAGAGCAAGTCTGAAAATGTTGCAAGTTCTATCTATTCTCGCCTCAAAATTCGGTCAGGTGTACCAGATAATAGAGAAATTGTCCGATTAAGATAAGTTAGAAGTAACTAAACCACAAACCCTTTAGCTAAGCGAGGTGTATTATGAGTAGTAGTAATAGAAGCCGATGGCAAAGACTGACTATCAGCGCAGCAGGTCCTTGAGTTAGACTATCTTTGAATTTGTTATTCTATGATCGTTGTCTTTGTGCTTTTTCATTTCTTTCTTTGAATTAAAGAATTCGCCACAGATATTACATCGTGATATTTTATTCATAATATCTCTCTCTCTTTTTCTTCACTCATTATTTTCTAAATTTACAATGAACTCGTTCAGTGCATCTAAGCCAACATCCCAGTCTTGCTTAAACGCTTCTGCTATCTTTGGATTTGACTTTGCGAGCTCATCTATTATTTTCCCGTCTTGTTCTTCCAGGAAAAGCTCTTTCAGTGCATTTTCTCCCCCTGCCTCTCTTATGACGAGCTCAATTGCGCTACGAGTGTCAAGCAGAAGACCCTTATTTTGTTTCCTCTTCTCTCTTGACTTGGCATAAAGCCAATCTAGGTATTCAATATTAATTTTGATTCGCTCTTCAGGTGTGATTGGTATATTGTTCTTATCACTATTATGATTAGTCGGCATGCTTGTTCTGTCCTCATCCAGCTGCAGCCCTTTTCTTTTCGATTGAGATGCTGGTATTTCATCTGCAGCCTTATGGTAAAGCGATATTTCACAGCGACCTATTTTTTCGTGGAAGTAATGAATGCACAGATGGTAATTCCCCATATCCCTAGTGTAATTGCTCGCATAGGGGTTGATGTAAGTAGTATCAACAATCCTGTGCTGCCCACATTCTTTAAAATGGATAAGAAATCTAGGCTGCTGTTCTTCTTGTTCCTTTTTATTCATCTCCTCTCATACTCCTCTATGGTTGTTTCCGCTAATTTCGCACACATGATAGCTGATATATGCCGGGTCCTGCATAAATATGACTGACCAGTCAGTCATATTAATCAAGTACAATCCAAATTTCTCATAATCCATCCTGAAATGTTGGCATAACGTCCACATTATGCTATTTTTTCTGGGAGGGGTAAGTCCGCAAAACTAGTTAACAGTGCGTACATCATAGAACGGGCAACAACGGATGAATTGGAAAATAGGATACAATTCCACTCTCTAGGTGCAGTGGGAATAGCAGTCTAGCCAACAATTATACAGCAGAAAAAGCGACTACTAAGTCAAATATCTGCCTGGCATAACCCAAAAAGAACCGTATATTCTAAATTCTAAATAAAAAGGTAAACTATTGCAATGACAATATTGAAGCCCTATAAAATGTAAACTATATGCAAAAGAATGTCTTGCAGATATGAAAAAAGAGAGAAGCAGTATCGACTTTCGCTATGTTAAACTTAGTGACATTGTCGATTAAGACCCTCCATCCGCACTATCTGCTCCTTTCCCTACAGGTCACACGTTGTAACAGATTCTATATATACGCTTCATCCGCGAAAATGACCACTTCCAACTTTTCGTAAATACCTCCTATTGACTGACCTGTCATTATGAGATTGGATAAATATACCAAATCACTCTGTTACCTGAGGAAATACAGTCAACTGAAATATTTTCTCCTTGCTGAGTCGTTAACTGAACACCATTACAAGGCAACCCATTTATTCCGTCATTAACGATCTTGTTTACTTGTTCTTCTAACTCTTGGGAGGGTGCCAAGCTAATCTCTTCTAAAAACTCTTCTTGTATTTTAACAGAATTATTACCTACAATTGAGGACACAATCCTAGTAGAATTATCTATGTTTCCTACTGTTCTTTGTCCAAATATCAAAAGGTAAGTTTTTTCTTGCGCACTTGCATTTCTTGTCGAGTTCTGTGGTTGTGAGGGTGTTAAATTCTCCTGGGCACTTATAGTAGGAGCGATAGTCACGGTAACTCCAACAACAATCATTGCGACCAAGGAAATTGCTGCAAATAGTGCTATAGTATTCATCAATTCGTCTCCCAGAAACCGCATCTATGCTATTTAAGGAATCAGGAAATTGGTAATAATAATTAAAATTATGATTATCGTGCATCGCGTTTTCCTTTTAATATCGTTCCTGGTATGCATCGCAATATATGCCCTAGAACCAAAAGAGTTCGCTCCCTCTTGGCAGAAAAATCCAGCTATTTATCGAAAGACCCAAATTTATCCTCAAACTAGAACCAAAATTCAGACAAACCGTCCAGATCAAAGTCACAAGAATTATGATAGACTGAAGATACCACTTTCACTAATGCTGCAGGAAGGGAGAAAACTAAGAGGAACATGTGCTGACATACATCTAAACTGAGGAAACTAAAAGCTTAAACTATCTGCTTAGGGTAATTCTATAGAAAAAAAGAAAGGGCAGCATCGGCGCGTAGGCTTTTGCTGCGTTAAACCTAGTCACGTTTTCGATTATTTGTCTATTATTTTTTCTCTGTCGTACAGAATATTTTGTCACGTTGACGGGGCGGATGCTCCCTGCGACTGTGGAAGCACCACGAGCTCTCCCCTCATAGTCTGAGGATGGTACATGCAGTAGTATTGGAATACTCCTTCTTGATCAGCTGTAAAGGTTGCATTTCCAGATTGTCCAGGTGCAGTGTCTATGTTTACACTATATGGCGGGGTATCGATGGTAAATGAATGTCTTCCTTCTTCTTCGGTGCCGCCTCCTCCTTCTTCTGTCGCTTCTTCCTCTTCTGTCCCATCTTCTTCTTCTTCTTCAGTCTCTGCAATATTGACCAGGTTTACCGTCACACTGTCACCTCTATTGGCTACAATAACCGGGAGAGAATAGATGTAAGTGTCTACTCCTGTTGTTGCCACATCCGCTCCTTCTAGCTCTGTGTTAAAGAGATAGAACGTCTTGTTAGTTGAAGAAGCAGAGGCGGTTGTCTGATTTGTCGTTGACGGTGTTGTTGTTGTACCTGTGGTAGTATTTTCTTGCTGTGCTGCGGCTTGTTGTTGTCCTGATGGAAATGTCGTAAATATGCTCGTTGCGACTCCAAGGGTAAAAATAGCGGCTATTGATGCTACGACAAATATACTTACAACTTTTGGGCTAATCATTGTGAGCAATAACATCTGAGTTTATCTATAAGAATATCTAGACGAATCCCAATCTTGGGACCCAAGATTGGGATTAACATTTTACTGTCGCTGATGACTGGATTCAACATACTTTTTTAGTTCTTGAAATATCTTCACTCCAAGTCACTTGGAATAAGTTTTCTTCAACCATTAACTGCTAGATACACACCTATCGATTCACCGAAAGTGAAGATGTTGACAACTAAGTGAAGACATCTAACTTGGGAAAAGCAGGATTCTCCTGTAGTAGCGGACCTACCTCGCTATTAAATAGGGACGTTTAACTATTTGACGACTTTCAAGTCTACCAAAACCGCAATCAATAACAAAATAAGCAAGTGTTAGGCATTTGTTATGGTTAATACTATGACTGTAATCGTCATGCGGGACAGGTTCAAGCATGCGATTCTTACTGCTTTAGCTGATAACGAAATGGTAAGAATTTTAGACTGTGCAACCTTACACTCAACATCTGTAAATGAGGTAATCAGGCATACAGGAATCTCCCATAGTACAGCATATAGGAAGATCAAGTGGATGCTTGAAGAAGGGTTGCTCTTTACTGAAAAGATAAGCATAACCGACGATGGAAAAAAATTCAGCTTATTTAGAAGCACATTGAGGTCAATCGTTACAAAATATGAGCAGGGAAAGATCACTATCCAAGTTGAATACAACATTGATGTGATTGAAAGGACTGCTGAACGGTTGTTCTCTCTAAGTTCTGACTAACTTTCTTGCAAGGTGTCTGCTATCCTTTTGCCACTCCTTTTTGAGAGGTAGAATCTTATCCAGAGCATGGCACTAAACATTGTCATTGCTAAGACATGAACATACACGCCTATTTCACTGGTTGAGAACAGCTCGACAACTTCTTCCTCTCCGAGCAAATCTACTATTTCGCCTGTCATCCATATGAGGATAAATATTGATATCTGGAACTGAAAACTCTTAATGTTTCCTGATCTTGTAGCAAGCCACGCAAATATAGCAAGGGCAATCAAGAGCAAGAAAAGCGTGAGGTTGCCAAAGGGTAAGGAAAAGAGTACATCTTCTGTTATTTTCCAGTCGCCTCCTGCTTTTTCTTCTTCTTCTTGTACGACACATCAATATAGGTTACACCAAACGCAATTAGGACGATTATGGATATAGGCTCAAACGCACTGTCTGCTAAGGTTTCAATTCCTTGCATCCTAACCAAGTGGTATATACCATGCACCACGATAAACGCTGTAAGCGCGAAGGTCAGCTTGCTAATATCGCCCTTTAGTTTCAGGCTCAAATAGGCTGGGATTATAGCTGCAAAAAATATCATAACCGCACTCACGAGGTCGAGCCAGCTTTCAATAGCCAATTTTACCTTATTGTTCTTCGAATTGCCTGTTATAATATTTCTAGCATTAATCCCAAAGCTGAAATTCAAGATTGGGAATGGATTCTAGCCATAAGGTTAGCGTAGAAGGCTCAACATTCATGAATTTAAAATAACTGCGGCCATACGACTTTTAGTAGGAACAACTAGCGACCTGAGTGTGGCAGCTGTCTTTGATTTTGGAGCAGTAGGCTCCACATCTGAGTTACCTATAGCTCTGTGGTCATGACTGGGCTCACATCGCAGATGAGCAGATATAACATTGAAAGCCTCCAAAGACGTAAACTATGAGGAAAAGCCTGTCCTCACAATAATAATAATAAAAAAGAGAGAAACAATATCGACCTTCCCTATGTTAAACCTGCTGACGTATTCGTATTAAGGTAAGTTAGAATAAGTTTTAAAGATTATGCAAGACACTAGCCGACAATAGTGTAGGCTACCGAATCAATCTAACAAGAGCAAATCCCACAATAAATCCAAGGACAGCCCCAAATGTAGGCAGCCATTTTCTTTCCTTGTGTGCTTTTGGAATCATGTCGTAAAACAGCATATAGAAAATGCCACCAGCTGAGATTGCAAGGGTCAGCGCAATAACAACCTGCATACCCTGGACGAAGAACAAGCCTATTAATCCGAGAACAATTGGAATGACTGATACAAATCCGATAGCAATCAAGGCTTTCCTTTTACTACCTTTAAAGGCTGTTGTCTTGCCAGAAGTCATTTCACGAAATGAGGCAATTCCTTCTGGGACATTTTGTATACCAATAAGGAGCGCAATCACAAATCCGGCACCGCCAGCTACTGAAGCTCCTATTGCAAGTGACTCTGGAATAGAATCAAGACCGATACCGAGTAAAATACCAGCTCCTCCACCCTTGTGCTCCGCAATTGCATCTGCAATGGTAAAGACTACCGAACCAGCAACAAAGGCGCTCAAAGTCATGATAATTCCCAAGGTTTTTTCTGCTTCAATTACCATTCCAAAAATGGCAGCAGAGATTAGGATTCCTGCACCAAAAGCAGTAAAAAACAATACTAATTTATCGCTGAAGTTGATGTATCTCGCTATGAGCCCGCCAGCAAACGAGGTGCCTCCTGCAAATGCGCATATTGCAACAACACTTAGTATGTCTATAATGTCAATGCTTGGCATTGTTATGTTGGCTTCTTGCTAGCCCAGCTCTATACATACTTTCTTTTTAGAGAATCAACGAAATTGCACATCTGCCTGAGGGACGTGATATGCAAGATACAGAGGCTCTATCTTCACTTATCGTCATTAGCCGATCCTTATACTCTTTTTTGTATGGAGCCCACCTTTATATGATTCAAAGGTGGCTTGATTGTTCAAGAGGACTGAGTTGTATTTTAGCAAGATAAAATCGACTCTCTTTCCATAATGGTCTGCCACTATTTTCCCTATGTTATACCTAGTGACATTGTATCGTTAACATAAAATCGAGGTTTTATGCATTCGCGGTCTCGAAATTACCCCTTACATCTACGGTCTCTTTAATCGTATTCACTTCTCCTTCAACTTTCCATCTCCCACCATTTAGATGTGATAACCTCGGAGCAGATGTCCACATTGTTCCCTCACCCATGACTTTTGCAATTCCCCTTTGGTTTGGAGTTGACTGAGTTCCAGTTCCTGTTCCAACAATGGATTCGCCTTTGTTTGTCACGTGCAGGTACCTTATCGTCAAGGTTGCGCTCCCGTCTGCTAATATTGTTCCTTCTACTGTATCCCAATGAACTCCAGAGTAGTGTTTTCCCCTAACCTGTCCCTTATCGTTGCTCTCGATCCGGAGAGTTTCATTTGTGATATCTATGATCTTTGTGGTTGTTGCTGCCGCCCTTATGATGATATCATACTTTGCAGAAGAAGACCGTTTCGTCGAAGAGGTCTTAGCCATATCTAGACCATGAATATCGTGACTCTAATTGTTTTTGGTAAATTATAGCAGAACAGAGGCAAAAACTGATCAGTAGCTATAAAGATGTAGCCACTCAACAGAGCACCTCGTAAATGATAGGACCGGCAAGATTACCTATGCTTGCAATGTAGTTACTCCCGGATTGCCTTTGATCCATAATTAAAAATAATAATAAAGGAAATTTGTGGTGTTTTTTATTGATATTCTTCTTTTACATCCTTTCCATACTTCATAACCAATTTGCGTACTTTAGGATCAATAATGAAATTGCAATAGGGCGCATCTTGATTGTTATCGTAATAGTTTTTGTGATAATTCTCTGCCTCATAAAAATTGCTAAAAGGAGTAATTTCTGTCACAATGGGATCCTGGTAAACACCTTTTTTCTCAAGCTCGTTTTTTGATTTCTCAGCAATCTCTTTTTGTTTCTGGTTATGATAAAAGATCGCAGATCTGTATTGTGTACCAACATCGTTGCCTTGTCTATTGAGAGTGGTTGGATCGTGTGTATGCCAGAAAACGTCAAGTATTCTTTCAAAAGGTATAACTTTGGGATCAAATTCTATCTGGATTGATTCCGCATGCCCAGTTTTTCCTGTACACACTTGGTCATAGGAAGGATTCTTTATTATTCCTCCTGAATAACCAGGCAGAACCGATTTGACACCTTTGAGTCTTTTAAAGATTGCTTCACTGCACCAGAAACATCCATTAGCAAGTGTTGCGACCTCAAGCTTGTCACTCATTTACTATTTTTGGCAACTCCTTTCCCTTTGGGATAAAGCGTATAGATAATGAATTGACACAATGTCGAGTGTTTTTATTTGTGAAACCCTCTCCAAGAAATTCATGTCCTAAATGTCCACCACAGTTTGTACACTGTATTTCTGTTCTTATGCCGTCAGGATCTGGTATGCGTTCAATTGCATTGGGGAAGCTTTCATCAAAGCTTGGCCAGCCACATCCTGCATCAAACTTACTCCTAGAGGAAAAAAGAGGAGCGTTGCACCTTCGACAGATAAATGTCCCCTCTTCGAAAAAATCATCATATTCGCCAGTGAAAGGTGCTTCTGTCGCTTTATCTACTATAACTCTTTCCTGTTCTGGAGTCAGTTTATTATAATTCATCTGACTCTATAACCCCCTTGCCATATTTTTGAAGTCTCCTATAATATATCTCATATGTCATAGCATGACTGAGTTGAACCGAGGAGAAAAATTAGGTGCAAATGTTCCTCCTGCACTCATCTTTACATCGCAGTCTTCTTTCAGTAACGCTGCCTATACCTTCATCCAATCATTTGATGTTTCATAGTCTAGAAGATAGAGAGCTAGTTAATACACTTGGCGTTTGATGTCGTTACTTGCCGCAGGTTACATACGAATTGTTTTTGCACTTAAATATAGCCGCCAGCCTAATGGTGTATTATCTTTTTGTGTCCAAAAAGGTGAATGTAATGCGGCTAACAGTAGAGTATCATTAAAGAATAATCGAGGACAATAGCTACTTGCTCAGTATCGATAATGACGTTGCACTTGGCGATGATGATAATAACGATCGTAAAAACAAGGTACTAGAAAATATAGGCGTAGATTTATCGATAAATAACCACAACTTCATAAGTACTCTAATTTAAGACATAAAAGCAAAGACTTGTGCAAGTTATATCTTTGAATACTCTGTGCAAGCCTAATTTTTTATCGAGGGAGCGTTCTTGAGAGCGCAAGAGAAGAGCGAAGTATCCCCGCGCTGCTAAATTTAGCGACATAGACCGCAACGCTATTTTCTATATTGTTATTTCCATACTGTTTTTAGCCATGTAAGTGCAATACCTCTTGCAGTTACACTATGGCGATACGATATAGATGTGTCCATTGCAATATTGTCTTAAGCGGGGAAGGCGCTTCTAGGCATTACCTTGCCAACCCTACCCACAAGCTGGAGAAGCTCCCCCCTCCAGTAAAGCCAGTGAAAAACACACGCTAGCTATTCCCTGATACTTTCTAGAGTGGAGACTACCTGCCACAACATAGTGCGTATATGTGACTGCATCTGAGGGCTTTGAGTTGCACTGTCAAGCAGACTTATTGCATTTGCAGCCCTCACCGAGAGGCTCCCACTCTTCTCATCCTTGAGTGCAAGAAGCACTTCTTTTATCATATTTCGAATACTCTTCTGGATATCACTGTTTCTTGTAATTGAGTCCAAAGTTTCAATGGCGCGAGCCAAGCGCTGTTGATTTTCTTTTTCTTTAAGTTCCCTTTTGGATGATGTCATTATGCAGGCCTCCAAACGACTGCTTATCTACCTGTTAGTTGCTTTTGAATGTTTTTGTGGTCGCTCATCTCAAAGTGACTTGCCTATGCGGCGTCCAATGATCATCATCTCTGAAGCCTTTTCTAAATGAAGGAAAAAGATCCGGCGTTCGTCATTTTCCTGCTACTGTTTTCATAAGGAGTGCTCGCTACACTTTAGAAGCATATTCTCAGACTCTCTAGCTATGGTCTTTAAATTCGATATACATGACGCGGTTTTAATTATCTATCTTAAAAGGCCTGTTATCCATATATTGAGGTTAACCAATCTTCCTAATGGTGGCAGAAGAGCGACTAAAGTGCAACATTTGTGGTGGCATCACGGTTAGCGTAAGCCAAGCTAAGCAACATGCATCAACGTCTGCTCATAGCACAAACAAGTCGAAGCTAGAGCAGGAGCTCAGTGCTGTAAGGATGAAAGAGTATCAAAATGACACATCTGTAGTTATGAGTTGGGAAAGGAGCTGTTTGTGATTCTCTACTATTTCACTATCATCACAGGGCACTTAGCATGATGCAGCACCTTATTTGAGATGCTGCCTAGTACCATCTCCTTGAACCTTCCAAGGCCTCGCATGCCAATGATTATGGTATCAAAGCCTTCCTTGTGAGCGTACCCAACTATGCTGGAAGCTGCATCACCCTCGGCAATGATTGTCTCTATTTTGACATCGCTTTTCTCGGCTATTTGCTTGCAGTTGTCCAAGATTTTCGCCGACTCTGCCTTGAACTTGGCAAGAAGGTCGTTGAGCAACTTTTGCGACTCGACATATACAGTCGGAGGGTTTTCTATTACATTCATCGCAGTTATATCGGCACCTATTTTTTTTGCAAGGTAAATTGCGTGATCAAGGGCGCGAAGAGAGTTTTGAGATCCGTCTACTGGGACTAGTATCTTTGAAAGCATATGTTCACGTACATAAAATATTAGTAAAAATATTATTTTAATGCAGAGCTTGATCCTGGGGCAGAAGGAACTGGATGAAGATGCTTATGATATAAAGCGCAGCGAGCATTATTCCCACCCTGAGGCCTATTTCTTTCCTAAACATCGGTATTAGTGCGAGGATAGTGACCGAGGTCACCAAGATCATCTGGTATTGCAGAATTGGGTTCACTTCGATGTTGGCATAAAAACCGCCGTGATACATTGCTCCAAATACTGCCACAGCGAGCAGCAGGGTGTTGTTAAGTACCTTTGAGCCAAGTACGTTTGCGACTGCTATTGATGCGCCTGCCGCTCCTTTCCTTGCAAGAAGCATCATCGAGATTTTCTCCGGCATTTCCCCGGCTATAGGGCTGATTATTACTGCAAGGACAATAACAGAAAGCCCTACCTCCATAGAGAACCCTTCAAGAGAATGAATGAAAGGCTCTGCTCCAAAAAATATGCCGGCTGTGCCGGCAGCAAAGGCCATCATAGCCTTTATCATTTCCCTATTAAGCCCTTTTTCCGGTATGCTTTCTTCAACCTTCACGACTTTGTGGTCCGGATGATTGCCTAACTCTTTCTCTTGCTTTATCTTTACTCCCTTTTTTTCAGCTTTCATCTCCATTAAGGCCATCACAAGGTAGGCTCCAAACAAGGCGGCAAAGATAAAGCCGTCGATAAAATTGTAGCCGTCTATGAACAGAGCTGCACTGATGACAGCAGTTGCGAGCAGAAATATCTTATCGAGCTTGAATGTAGCAACGTCCACACCTTTGAGCGGCGCTTTTGATAGGCGGGTCGTGGCTATAAGAAGCATTATTGATAGGCCTAGTGTCATCATCAGAAGATTGCTGCCAAGGCCCGACCCTATTGCTGTGCCGTATAAGCCTCCTGCAGCAGCATAAATCACTATGGCGATCTCGGGAAGAGTAGTCGCAACACTCAGCAATGTCCGCCCTACAAATTTTGCACCATATTTTTTTGACAGATGCTCAGCCCCATATGCAAGTAAAAAGCTTGCAACAGTAAGCTCCGAGAGCCATAAAAGCATCGTCAAAAGGTTTTCTGCCAAGCTAGTGTTGCTAGTCAGCGCAGACTTAATATAAACTAGTTAACGGGCTAACAATTGAATCCAAATATTATTTAACTTTCTTACTATCAAGTCTTTTCGTTCTTCTGTATGAAGCGAATTAGGTAGGAGTTAATTTGTAGTATGGCCTATATTATATTGGTTTGATTTCAAATATTGTTCATATTAGTCTTAATGCTCGAGGAGGCGGCGAGCGTCTTGCAGTCGCCACGATAAAGGCTATATCATCAATGGGAATTGATGTTGAGCTCTCTACAGTTGAAAAGCCGGATATACCATTGATACAGGATGCCTTTGGTACAAGCCTAGACGGGGATATCAAAAAGATTAGAACGCTCAATATCCTCCAAAAATATAGCGCGCGCAATTATAGCCTTACAGTTAACACGCATGGGGACATGCTTCCATTTTACCACAAAGACTTCAGCAAGAAGAATGCTATCACATATTGTCACTATCCTATTGCAAGTTACTTGATTGACTGCGCTGACCCTGATTACTTAGCCGTCCTGCACAACATGTGCCTTGTAGGTATGACACCGGCAACCCGCAATGGGTATTACGATACGGTCAGAAGTGCTTACATCAAAATGATGTTAAACTCTACTGTGCTTACTAACTCCGAATTTAGTCGCAAGGCCATCTTTAAGACATTTGGTGTGGATTCGACCATTATACCTCCGCCTGTCGATGTGGATATATTCCGTGACAGATGCCTAGCTTCAAACGTCCGCGATGACTCTATCTTGATAATCTCTCGCATCCACCCAAGTAAAAAGATAGAGAACGCCATACATCTTGCCAAGCTCCTGCGTCGAAATAACGTAGGTACATGCATGAATATTGTAGGAAATATGCCACCTGACGGCACTGGATACTTCAATTATCTTAAGGGCCTTGTAAGGAACTATGGCTTAGAGGATTTTGTCAGATTTGAGATAAACGTTAGGTTTGATAGGCTGCTCGATCTCCTGTGCAGATCAAAGGTCTATGTTCACCCGCTACCGGGAGAACCATTTGGAATATCTACTGTGGAAGCGATGAGCGCAGGAATCATTCCAGTCGTTCCAGACATAGGAGGGCATACAGAATTTGTCCCAACAAAGTACCAATTCCATACCTACAGGGAAGGAGTACAAGCCGCGGCAGCTGCACTTGCTGCACCTTCATCGGAACGAATCAAGTTAAGCCACTCGACACAGAGGTACTCCGCTACAAACTATATCAAGAAATTCCAACAAATATTAGTCGAAGTTATGGATATTGGTAAAAAGAAGCAGCTGGAATCAAAGCCTATTATTTCACTTTCAAAGAGGCAACCAGAATTTATGGGTACCTGATCTAGAGAGCCTTTGTATATACATATGCTGTATCAAGTATCTGGTCTGCGGTCCAAAGCGTTGGCAAAGAGATGGTGCCTATGAGTTTCAGACCGAAGTTTGCAATGATATTTCCCCATCCCCAGCCTGTATGGTCTCTTGTAAGAGATTTCATGACATGGCTTCCCATGAAGTTAAAGCCAGCATTGTGCTTCATTTCCTCAACTGAAAGCACGTTTCGAATGACGCTGTTTGCAAGCATTTCTCCCATTTCAGGCAGACCCGAGATAAAGAATATGGGCTTTGAGAGCTCCAAGGTGTGGTAATCAAAGCGCGTAGCATCTGCCTTTATCACGTTGTAGTTGACGCCTGTGCTGTGTAACACTGCATCTTGAAGTTCCACAAGCTCGTCATCGATCTCTATGCCATATGACTCCATTCCGAGGAGACTTGCACAATATGCTATTCTACCATCGCCAGAACCCACATCGATCAGCTGATCAAAGCCGAGGAACTTTGCTTCCAGCGCAAGCGTGAATGCAGACAGCATCCACGTAGGGTAGAATGGTTGATAACTTGTGTCATGTTTTTTACTGCTAAGCCAATAATTATTAATGTCACCTTCGTAAATCCTGCAGGAAACTCGAGAGATCTCTATATCGTGTGAATTAAAGTATATTGGATTGGCTATTGCGAATTTGTGTAACGAGTCAAGCACATCATTTGCAATGGGCAAAGACTTGGAATAGTGTAGAGGCAGGATTTCAGTGAGCAGGCTTCTCCTACTTTTGTAGTCTCGAACAAATTGATTCTTCAGGAGGACTACTGCTTCTGGGATGAAACGATCAATTGTCATTTCTTTTTTCCCTTAGTACACCGATTCTGCACTTGGACGTAAACCTCTTCTAATGCTTGTACGGCCACATTCTTTACAACGATAGAGCCTTCTGCGCTTATAGGTGTAGATACCTTCCGGATCCTGGATCATTTCATGACGTGTTTTTACCATGCATCGGTCACAAAAGCGAAGCTCTGTAGACAAAATATATGTCTCTAGGGAAAATTGCGTACTTGCCGATATATATTATGGATCCTCAATTTTATATTAAAGGAGGTCAACTTTAAGTTATTTGCTGTAACTTTTCCTATTACTCTTCTTTGCCACATCCGATTTATACAAAGGAATACAGTTCTTGAAGCAAATATCCTACAACACAGCAACTTTCCTTACTTACCAACAAAATTGAGCAGAAGTTCACAATTCACATCCTCACACTGTCTCTTGCCTATTCCCATAATGCATTTAAAAGTAAATTTTTATAACTCAATGAGGCGCCTTGACCCGGTAGTCATGTGGTCAAGTGTGGTGCTATTTGTACTCACCTTTGTAGTCTTTGGACTTTTGCTGGGATTCGCAGCAGTTTACAATACAAGCCAAGAGGGGCAGATGGGAGGCGCAGTCGTGACAGGTCAAAACGTAAGTGGCAATGTAAGTCAAGGCAATCAATCTAGCAGTCCTGGTGTTAATGAAGCAAGCGGCTAGTAAAAAGGACGCCCCTGACAGCAAAATTTCTTACTTTTTCAATTTCCTTGCCAAAAGCTCTGGCACCTCTGCTGGACGCTTTGCAACTGGTACGTTTGCTCGTGCATAATTGGCGACTTTTGATTCTGCAGACCCATAGTTGCCATACACTATTGCACCAGCATGGCCCATTCTCTTCTCCTTGGGAGCTGCTCGTCCTGCAATATATGCGATAACAGGTTTGATGAAGTTTGTCTTTATGACATACTGAGCCAACTGCTCCTCAGCATCTCCGCCTATCTCGCCTACTACTACAACTGCTTCAACATCGGCTCTGTCTCTCACAAGGTCAAATGCTTCAATTAGATTTGTACCATTGATTGACTCACCTCCAATTCCAAGGCACAGCTTCTGCCCAAATCCCTTGCTTGTTAGGTTGTATGAGACATCATACATCAAGGTTCCGCTACGAGAGAAAACTACGGTAGTTCCTGCCTTGAAGGGCTGTGCGGGCATTATGCCTACCTTCATTAGTTCTGGCACAATGACACCAGGAGTATTTGGTCCGATCATTCTTGCACCTTTTTTTCGTGCATATTCTAAAACTTTTATTGAGTCTATAATTGGAATATGTTCCGGTATTGCGACAAGTAGCTTAATCCCGCTGTCAATTGCTTCTAATGCGGCCTTGAGGAAAAATGGTGCAGGAACAAAAATGCCAGATATTTGCGCGCCGGTGGCCTTAACAGCTTCACTCATGGTATTGTACACAGGTATACCTTCAAAAATCTGTCCTCCCTTACCTGGAGTCACACCTGCAGGAATGTTTGTTCCATAGGCCTTCATGAGCCTGGTGTGGGTTGATCCATAGCTCCCAGTCATGCCTTGTATTATAACTGGCTTTCTTCCAAAGTCCTCATCTCCCTCCGTTCCAACAAGTATGTCAAATATGTTGAACGTTTTTTCCACGGTTGTTGTCATCTTGGTCTCCCGCTATTTTCCACGGCCGATACCGCAGATTGTATTGCCTCTTCCACTGTATTATAGAGGTTTGCCTTACTGCCTTTGAGCATTTCCCTTGCCTTATCTGAATCAGCTCCAGAGATCCTTGCAAACACGGGCACGTTCATGAGATTGTTGTTGTATGCGTCCAGTATTGCCTGCGCTACAAGGTTGGTCCTCACAATGCCCCCAAAGAGGTTCACTAGTATCGCTTCGACCCTCTCAATCTTGCTTATCACCTTTAGTGCCTCATAGATGGTCTCAGTGGTGGCTCTTCCTCCAAAGTCTAAGAACGCGCCTGCTCTGCCACCAGCATCTGAGACCATGTCAAGAGTCGACATTACAAGGCCTGCTCCAT
>DAIUEZ010000008.1:0-117 GCA_036844865.1 Nitrososphaera sp.
CAATCTCTTCTATTCTTAGATCTGGGTCCCTTACTGCAGCAGGCTGATCGTCTGCCGGTATTCTAAGGGGGTCAACCTCCGGTTCCACAGGAGCTTGAGGTTCCGCTGGAGCTTCCT